>JANODF010000066.1:0-31279 GCA_031412555.1 Archangium sp.
AGCTCGCGCACCAGGCTCGCCACCTTGCGCTGCGTGGCCGATTCACCGCCGTACCAGCTGCCCCCGAACGTGTCCTCGCGCGGGCACTGCGGCGCCACCGCGATCACCGGCCACTGACCCAACGCATCCACGCCGTTCTTCAAGTGCGAGACCGTGTCGTCTCCGCGCTCGGCGCTGCCATGCAGGTAGACCACCAGCGGATATCGCGTGCGCGCCGGATCGTAGCGATCAGGAAGGAGGAACCGGTACGGCAGACCCTCGTGTGAGGCCAGCTCCCAGTTCATTCGTACAAGCTCTGCAGCTCGACGCCCGGGTAGTAGTGCTGGAGGATCTTCCGATAGTCCCAGCCCTTCTCCGCGTACACGCGCGCGCCCCACTGGCAGAGCCCGGCGCCGTGACCGAAGCCGTTGCCCTGGACCTTCCAGCCATCGCCTGACTTCTCGATCTCGAAGTGGAGGCTCTTCAACTTCATGTACCCGATGCGCTCGCGAAACGTGACCGCGTCGAGGCTGCGGGCTCCGACCTCGACCCGCCGCGCGCGACCGGTGGAAGAACGGCCCTGCACCTTGATGGCGCCCGCCTTCGTTCCGCCCAGCGCCTTCAAGTCGGCCTGCTTCAAGTTGAGCGTCCAGTGACTCGTCGGCAGCCTGCCGCAGGGGCAATCGACCGCCTGGAGATACGGCAAGTCACGGCCCAGCGCATCGCCACCCGACTCCGTGCGCCCGCCGCAGCTCGCGTGGAAGTACGCCTCGATCGGCTGAAGCTGCCACGTCATCACCAGGCCCCGCGTCGCTTCGACGGCGTCGCGGGTGCGCGGATCTTCGACGTCGAGCCCCTTGTAGACCTGGCTGATGACCGAGCTGCCCAGGTGATACGGCTGGCCATACTGCTCGAGCTTCTTGTTGAGCGCGTAGGTGCGGGCCGCGATCGCCTGCGCCTTGAGCGCCTCCGAAGGGAACGAGTTGGGCATCTCGCTGCCGATGACTCCGACCAGGTAATCCTCGAGCGCGAGCACGTTGACCGCGGCGAGCTGCTTCTTGCCGAAGAGCACCACCACGTCGCCCTTCACCCGCACGCCGTTCACCGCGATCACGCCGCTGCCGTCTTCACCCGAACGGAACCGCAACGCGCGCGCCGGCGAGGGTGAGCCCTCGACCATCAACTTCCCCTCCACGAGCGCGAACGAGACCCGCCTGGTGGCGAACGCTTCGAACACCGCGTCATCCGCGTCGGCCCCCACCCGCAGGGCGTCGCCCTCGAGCACCACCTTCGACGACTCGGGCCCCACCGCGATGCGCATCGTCTCGGCGGCGAAGACGGCCGACGAGAGCCAGACCAATAGCAAGGGGAGGCGCATAGGCAGACAGCGTACGAACCCACGACAGCCGCTCAAGAATTTGGCAGGACTGCGGCACTCAAATGTCCGAAGTCGACGCGCTCTTCCGCCTGCTCACCGATGCCCCGCCCCGCTCGGCGGAGGTCGTCAAGCGGGTAAGCCTCGCCGGAATGGACCTCGCCGCCCTGGCGGCGCTGCACGGCATCGACCTGCCCCGCGCGCAGATCCTGCTGTTCCGCTCCCTGCTCGACGTGAGCTCCGGAGGGAAGGCGCGCGTGCCCGACGCCCGAGAACCCGCCGAGGTCACCGCCATGCTCGAAGGGGGTGCGGCCACCGGAGAAGGCGCCGCCGCCCGAAGGCTCTGGGATCAACTCGCCACGCACCGCGAAGAGCTGCGGGCCCGCTTGGCGAAGAGCGCTGCCGAGTACGCCGCTTCGCCCGACCGCGATCGAGACGAGCTGTATCGCCGCATCGCCATCGTGGTGGTGCTGGCCCTCACCGCGTTCTTCTACTGGCGCGAGGCCAACAAGCCGCTCCCGCCCCACCAGAAGCGGCCGGTGATCGCGCCCGTCACGCCTCCGTAACGCCGCGAAGTCGAACAACGAAGTTGCTCCCAGCGACTCACGCGTTTACACGCCCGCTCATGAACCGCCTTGTCCTCGCGTCCCTCGCCGCTTCGTTGTTCCTCCTGGCGTGCCCGAAGAACACCGGCGGGCCGAACCTCGGCGGCTCCGACGACGAGAAGATGGACATGCTCTCGGCGCAGCTCGAGGAGTACCGCACCAAGACGAGCACCGAGTGCAGCGACACCTGCGACCTCAAGTCGAAGGTCTGCAAGCTGTCGGACACCGTCTGCGAAATCGCCGGCCGCAATGCAGATCGCGCCGAGTACCAGAAGCGCTGCGTCACGGCCCAGGAAGAGTGCGCCAAGTTCAACGAGAGCTGCTCGACCTGTAAGAAGTAACAGCAGCTGCCAGCGCCCCGCGCGGTGTTAGCGTTGCCGTGTTCGCGGAGGTCGTCATGTCGCTGTCTCTCGTCACGCTCTGTCTTGCCCTCGTCGCCGACGAAGCCACCACGCCTGACAAGGCGGCGGTGATCGAACGGCAGGAGCAGAAGGCCCAGGCCGAGGTCTCCGCGAAGTACGGCAACAAGAAGCCGACCGAGCTGAGCCGCGAAGACCGCAAGGCGATGGACCAGGACCTCGCCAACGCCAGCAAGGCGGTGCTCGAAAAGAACGGCGTCGACCCCAAACAATGGGCCCGCGACTCGCTCAAACGAGACCGTTCTGAGTACGCGAAGACCAAAGAACTCGTGAAGGACCTGGAGGCGAAGGACAAGGCCGCCGAAGAAAAGCGAAAGGCCGACGCCAACGCCCCCAAAGAAGTCGAGGTGCAGCGCGGGGTCTCCGAAGAAAATCCCGTCACCCTCGACGAGAAGCCCAACGAAGAGGGTGTGGTGCCGGTCGAAAAGGGCCTGCCCCCCGAAGCCCAGCAGGAGCAGGACGCCGCCGCAGGGCAAGACAGTGCCGGCGGCAGCAGCGCAGGCCCGGCCGCTGAAGAAGCGCCGAAAGCGAAGCCCGGTAAGGGCGCCCGGCGTCGTTAGAAAATCTGGTGGAAATAGGTGAAGTGGTCTGAGCGTTGTGCGGGCCCCGAAGTCCCCTTTTCGAGCCTGGTGAAACGTGAGCGTCAGTCCCACGCCGGGTGAGCGCTTCGGCCCCTATGACATCGTCGGCCCGCTCGGGTCTGGCGGCATGGGCGTGGTGTACCGGGCGCGAGATCCCCGCCTGGGCCGTGACGTGGCCATCAAGACGCTGCCGCCTTCGAGCCTGGCCGACCCCGCGAGGCTGCAACGGTTCGAGCAGGAGGCCCGCGCCGCTTCTGCCTTGAACCACCCCAACGTGCTCGCGGTGTTCGACGTGGGGCGTGAAGGCGACACCCCGTTTCTGGTCACCGAGCTGCTCGAGGGGCAGACCCTGCGCGAACGGATCGCGGAAGGCCGGCTGCCGCCGCGCAAGGTGATCGAGCTGGCGATGCACGTCGCGCAGGGCCTCGCGGCGGTGCACGAGAAGGGCATCGTTCATCGCGATCTCAAACCCGACAACCTGTTCCTCACCCACGATGGTCAGCTCAAGATTCTCGACTTCGGCGTGGCGCGCACCACCGAAGGCCTGGCGCCGCCGACGGGCACGTTGCCGCTGACGCAGTCGGGCGCGGTGATGGGCACCGCGGGCTACATGGCCCCGGAGCAGGTGCGCGGCCGCCCCGCTGACGCGCGCAGCGATCTCTTCGCGCTCGGAGCGATCATCTACGAGTGTCTCACCGGGCAGATGGCCTTCCCGGGAGAGACGCCGGTCGAACGTGGCTACGCGATCCTCAACGCGGAGCCCAAAGAACTCGACGCCGTGCAGGTGGTCGCCCCGCCTGCGCTCGCACGGGTGATGCGCCGCTGCCTCGACAAGAACCCGGAGCAGCGTTTTCAACACGCCCGCGATCTCGTCTACGCCCTCGAGGCGATCACCGATGGCTCGGGCCAACAGGCACTGGCCGCCGCGGCGAACCCGACCACCACACGGCTGGCTGCGCTCGGCATGTTGAGCGTGACCCTGGTGGCCCTGGCGTTCGTGCTGCGGCCCTCACCGAAAGAGAGCGTCGCGCTCGCCACACCCGCGCCCGAATCGAAAGCGGCGATCAGCCGGCGGGTCAGCTTTCGCAGCGGCAGCATCTACAACGCGCGCTTCACCGCCGATGGCCGCGGGCTGGCGTACACCGGCTCGTTCGAGAACACGCCCACCCGCGTCTACGCAGGCGTGCTCGATGGCGCGCAGCTTCGCCCGGTGAGTGAGCCCGGTACCTTTCTGTTCGATCTCTCCGGCAAAGATGAGCTCGCGCTGGCCGGCGTGATGGACGAGTCGGCTTCGTGGGATGGGCGCACGCTCGCGCGCGCCTCCCTCGCCGGTGGGGCACCCCGGCCGCTGTATGAAGGCGTGGTCTCCGCCGACTTCGGCACCGACGACTCGTTGGTGCTGATTCGTTTTCACGATGCGCGGTTCTTCATCGAGTACCCGCCGGGCAACGTGGTGGTCACCAGCAATCACCCGGTGGCCAACGCGCGGCTCTCGCCCGACCTCAAGTACATCGCCTTCGAGCGGCACCCCGTGCGAGGCGACGATCGCGGCACGGTGGAGATCGTCGACCGCGTGGGGAAACCCATCGCCAGCTCGACCTCGGCGTGGACGCTGGAGGGCCTGGCCTGGGCGCCCGGCAGCGCCGAGGTGTGGTTCTCCGCGGGCTACGACGACGTCTCGCGGCAGATCCACTCGTTGTCGATTCACGCCCGTCAGCACCGGGTCTTCAGCGCACCCGGCAGCCTGCGCTTGATGGACATCGACGCGAAGGGCCGGCTGCTGGCCACCAACGGCATCATGCGCTCGCGCATGTTCGGCAAGGTGAACGGCGAGGCGAAAGAACGTTCTCTCAGCTGGCTCGACGGCTCGATGCCGCTCGATGTCTCGAACGACGGCAAGGTGATGTTGTTCCTCGAGGGCTATGGCCCCGCGGGGTCCGAAGTGCAGACCTGGCTGCGGCGCTTCGACACGCCCGACGACACGCCGGTGTTGCTGGCGTTGGGCTGGGGCCGCGCGCTCTCGCCCGACAAACGCTGGGCGATCATCACCCCCACCCCGCCCTTCAATACCTTGCGGGTCATTCCCACCGGCGCCGGCGAACAGCGGGATCTCCCGGCCGGTGAGTTTCAGGCGATCACCCGGGTGCGCTACTTCGCCGACGGGCAACGCATCGCCTTCTCGGCGATCGGCCCCGACAATCAATCGCACCTCTACATGCAGTCGGTGGTGCAGGCCGATGAAGAGACCGGCATCGCTGGCAAACCGGAGCGGCTGACCGAAGTGCCCCTCTTCCTCGCGGCGCCGCCTTCGCCGGATGGCAAGTGGCTGGTCGGCTGCGGCAAGGACAAACGCTGCATGTTGATCGACGCCGAGAGCGGCGACGAGAAGGCGCTGCGTGATCTGGCCATGGGCGACTTTCCGCTCCAGTGGACGGCCGATGGCAAAGGGCTGTGGCTCATTCGAAGGCCCAAGCCGAACAGCTCCAGCGTGGGCGTGGAGCTGCTCCGGTACGATCTGGCGACGGCGAAGACGGTGCACATCGGTGCGCTCGACCCGCCTGACCCGGTGGGCATGCATCACTTGAAGGAAAGCGTGCTCACCCCCGACGGGAAGCACTATGTCTACACAGTGAACCAACAGCTCGATGAGCTGTTCCTCGTCGAGGGAGTCCGCTGACGTGCACAGCACGCTGACCGAAGGCTTCAGCGGCGCCACCAGGGGCGCGAAGACGTCAGCCTTCCTCTACCGGGTGCTCGACGCCGATCGCCCCGCCGCGCCCTCCGCCCGATTTTCGCTCGAAGCCGTCGACGAGGTGAACTTCGGCCGGAGCGACAACCGCTCTGCCAGCCGGGTCGAAGAAGCGGGCAAACGCTCCCTCAAGCTGGGCGTGGCGGATCGCTGGATGTCGGGCCAACACGCGCGGCTCTCGCGGGTGATGCGGGCCTGGGTGCTGGAAGACACGAAGTCGAAGAACGGCGTGCGCCGCAATGGCGAGCAGGTGCAGCGGGCTGAGCTCGCCGACGGCGACGTGATCGAACTGGGCCGGACGTTCTTCGTGTTCAGGCTCGATCAGCCGTGTGCTCCCGATGTCGACAGTGAAACGTTGCGGCCGGCGGCGCCGGGGCTGGCCACCTTGTCACCGAGCTTGAGCGTTCAGTTCGACGAGCTGGTGAAGCTGGCGAAGTCGAGCGTGAACATCGCGCTCTGTGGCCCTTCTGGGAGCGGGAAAGAGGTGGTGGCGAATGCGCTGCACGCCCTCAGCGCGCGCCCGGGGCCGTTCGTAGCGGTGAACTGCGGGGCGTTGCCCGATGAGCTGGTGGAGTCGGAGTTGTTCGGCCACCGCAAAGGCGCGTTCTCCGGTGCGCTGGAGGATCGGCCCGGCTTGCTGCGCACTGCGCATGGCGGCACGTTGCTGCTCGATGAAGTGGGTGACCTGCCCCTCGACGCGCAGCCGGTGTTGTTGAGAGTGCTGCAGGAACGCGCGGTGATGCCCGTGGGTGGCTCGAAGCCCCTGCCCGTCGATCTGCGGGTGATCTCGGCCACGCACCGCACGCTGGAGAGGCTGTGTGAGCAGGGGCTGTTTCGCGATGACTTGCGGGCGCGGCTGACCGGTTACCGGGCGGAGTTGCCGTCGCTCGTCTCGCGCCGGGAGGATCTGGGGTTGCTCATCGGGGCGCTGCTGCAACGGCTGGCGCCGCAGCGGGTGTTCTCGGTGCAGCTGGGCATCGCCGCGGCGCGGGCGATCTTCGCCTACGACTGGCCGCTGAACGTGCGTGAGCTCGAAAAGGCCCTGGAGACGTCGTTGGTGCTTTCGGGATCGGGCGTGATTGAGCTTTCGCATCTGCCGCCTGAACTTCGGGATCCGGGAGTGAGACGGAAGGAGCCTGCGGCCGAGGTGGATGGCGCTCGGAAGGCGGAGCTGGAGGCGTTGCTTGCTCAGCACGCGGGCAATGTGTCGGCAGTGGCTCGCGCGATGGGGAAGGCGCGCATGCAGATTCAGCGGTGGATGGACCGGTACGGGCTCGACCCTCGATCTTTTCGAACGTAGTGGCCCCTCACCCCGACCCTCTCCCCGCAGGGGAGAGGGAGACGTATTAGGTTCTGCGCCCATGTTTGGTTTCGGGAAGAAGCGCGAAGACGACGGGAAGAGCCTCACCCAGCCGCTGCCCAAAGACTGGGAGGTCGTCGACCTGGGCCTGCTCGGCTCCGGTGGCATGGCGCGCGTCTACCGAATCCGCGACGAGGTGCTGGGGCGTGAGGTCGCGCTCAAGGTGCTCCGCCCCGAGTTGATGAAAATCGACGAAGCGCTCGACGGCTTCGTGAACTAAGCCCGCATCACCGCGCAGCTCGATCACCCCAACATCCCCGCGGTCTACGCGCTGGCCAGCGACCGCAAACGCTCCAGCGTCTTCACCATGAAGATGCTCGAGGGCCAGACGCTGCAGCAGCAGCTCGAAGAGAAAGATCACCCCGGCGTGCTCGCCGCGCTCGAGGTGCTCCTGCGCGTCTGCGATGCCGTCGCCTTCGCGCACTCGAAGGGCGTGCTGCACCTCGATCTCAAGCCCTCGAACATCATCGTGGGATCCTTCGGCCAGATTTACCTGTGCGACTGGGGCATCGCCCGCCGCAAGGCCGAGCTGCCCACCGACGCCACGCCCGCCGCGCACTCGCAGGGCACGCCTTCGTACATGGCCCCCGAGCAGGCCAAAGGCGAGCTGTGGAAGCTCGACGAACGCACCGACGTCTTCGGACTGGGCGGGGTGCTGTACCGCATCCTCACCGGGCGGGCGCCGCACAGCTCAGCCACCGCGGAGCAGGCGCACGAGAAGGCCCTCGTCGGCGTGGTCACCCCACCCGATCTCGCCGCAGGCAAACGCCCCGTGCCACGGCGGCTCTCGGTCATCTGCATGAAGGCGCTCTCTCCTGATCCGGCGCAGCGCTACCAGACGGTGGAAGCGTTTCAGCACGACCTCGAGCGCTACGCGCACGGGCTCTCGCAGCTCCCGATGCGCTCCTTCAAGCCGGGCGAGGCCATCGTCAGCGAAGGCGAACCGGGTGATGCCGCCTACGTGATCGTCTCGGGCAGCTGCGTGGCCACGCGCTTGTTCGGCGGTCAACCCCAGGAGCTGCGCCGCCTCAACGCAGGTGAGCTGTTCGGAGAAGCGGCGGTCTTCACCGGCCAGCCGCGTTCGGCGACGGTCAGCGCGGTGACCGACACGGTGGTGGGCATCGTCGACCAGGCCGCCCTGCGCGAAGAGATGGACCGCACCTCGTTCATGTCGCTGGCGATTCGCACGGTGGCCTCGACCTTCCTCGATCTCGATCGACAGCTGCTGCACCAGCGGCAGCAGAGCCAGGTCGTCGAACAGGCGCTGCGGCACCTGGTCTCGACCGGCGCTCGCACGGTGCCCTGGAAGCCGCTGCTGGCGACGCTGGTGCAGAGCTCAGGTGCGAGTGAAGAAGAAGTGTCCACGTGGATGCGGGGCACCAAAGGCTTCTCCCTCAAGGACGACGCGCTGACTTTCGAGCCGTGAGCGGGCTGCAACACCTGCAACAGGTGCAACACCTGCAACACCTGAAAGCCCCCGCTCCGCGTCACCGAATCACCGCGATTCCAACCACCTGACCCAGGCACGCCCCCTGCTCAAGGGAGGTTTGCCATGAAGAACATCTCTCTCGCCCTGTTCGCTGCACTGATTCTCCTCGGGTGGACGGCACTCGCCGCGGGCGTGATCGCGGTCTTCGCAGGCCAGCCCACGGTCTCCACCCAGCTGCACCCCCACGAGCCGCCGCCCGAACCGCCCGCGTTGTTCTCCGACGCGCCCTGTCCGACCGGCGTGCCGCCCCCCGACGCGTCGGTGCCCTGCTCGGCCTGAGCCCCCCCGGTGTAGGGTGGCGCCGTCGTGGCCGGCATCGTTCGCACAGCAAGAAGACCACCCGGGTGGGTTGCCCCGGGCCCGCGCCCTCGCGGTGACGACGGCCGCCCCGAGCTGCAACCGGCCGACGACGAAGATCTCTGCTTCCTCACCGGCGAGTGGCGGCTGTTCCAAAAGCAGCAGGGCCACCGCTGGAGCCTGGATGATCTGGTCACTGCCGCCGTGGCCGCCCCGCACGCGCAGTCACTGAACGCGAACCGCATGCTCGACCTCGGCTGTGGCCTGGGGAGCGTGCTGCTGATGATGGCCTGGCGCTTTCCCGAGGCCGACGTCACCGGCATCGAAGCGCAAGCCGATCGCGCCGCCATGGGCCGCCGCTCCATTCTCTGGAACGGGGTCGAAGCGCGTTGCCGGATTCTCGACGGCGATCTGCGCGAGCCCCACGTGTTGCCCGCCGAGGCGCGGTTTCCGGTGATCACCGGCACCCCGCCCTACTTCCCCCGCGGTACCGGCCCCGAGAGTGACAAGAGCCACGCCGCCGCCTGCCGCTTCGAAGTGCGCGGAGGCATCGAGGTCTACTGCGAGGCCGCCGCCCGTTGGCTCACGCCCGAGGGCCGCTTCGTGGTCTGCACCGCCGCGCTCGAAGCAGATCGGGTGGTGGCTGCAGCGCAAGAAGCACAGCTCCACGTGATCGAGCACGTCGACATCGTGCCGCGCGAAGGCAAAGACGTGCTGGTGATGATCGACGTGCTGGCCCGCGAGGCGAGCCCCCTGGTCCGCCGCACGTTGACCGTGCGCGACACCACGTCTCAGTGGACCCCGGAGTTCCAGGCCGTTCGCGAGGCGATGGGCTTCCCTCCACTGCGCTGAGACCAGGTTGTGCGATGGTGGCCGCGACATGACGACTTCCGTCGCAGTGGTGACAGGCGCGAGCAGCGGCATTGGCCGTGCGCTGGCCAAGCAGTTGGACGCAGAGGGTTATTCGCTGGTGCTGTGCGACGTGAACGAGCCCGGGCTGCGCGAGACGCAGTCGCTGCTCACGCGCGGCTCACAACGCGTCACGTTGGACGTCTCGAACCGCGCCGCCGTGCAGGCGATGGCCGCCGACGTGATCGCCACGCACGGGCGGATCGATCTGGTGATCAACAACGCCGGCGTGACGGTCGACGCCACCATCGCCGAGGTCTCGCTCGAAGACTTCGAGTGGCTCTTCGGGATCAACTTCTGGGGCGTGGTCTACGGCACCAAGGCGTTCCTGCCGAAGATGCTCGAGCAGCGCTCGGGCACCATCGTGAACATCTCCAGCGTCTTCGGGATGATCGGGTTTCCGCGCCAGGGCACGTACAACGCCTCGAAGTTCGCGGTGCGCGGCTTCACCGAAGCGCTCTGGTGCGAGCTCGAAGGCACCGGGGTGACCGCGGTGTCCGTGCACCCCGGCGGCATCAAGACCAACATCGCGCGCGATGCTCGCAGCCACACCAGCGTGGCCGTGAAGCAGAAGCTGGCCGCCGACTTTCACCGCGTGGCGCGCACCACGCCGGAAGAAGCGGCCGAGGTCATCTTGCGCGGCGTGTACGACAAGAAGCGTCGCGTGATGATCGGCGCTGACGCACAGCTCATTCAGCTCATGGCGCGACTGCTGCCCGAGGGGTACCCGTCGATCCTCGCCGCCGTCGACAAGCGAGCGCGCTGAGCCATGGCGAAGGCGAAACCGAAGAAGAAGACCGCCGAGAAGAACCTGGTGGAGCGCGAGTTGGCGCGGCTGCTCACCCGCCTCTCCAAACCCGGCGCCGATCGTTGGGAAGCCGACACCGCGCGGGTGCGCCATCTGCTCTCGATGGATGCGGACTCGGTGATGAAGCGGCTCGTTTCGAAGCAGGACGAAGCGGTCGGTCTGTTCAGCCGCCTCCGCACGCGTGACGGCATGGTCGAGCTGTGCCGCAGCGGCTTCACCAGCATCACCTTCAGCGAGCTGGTGCGCCTCGACCCCGCTGAGCAGCAAGCCGTCGAAGCCTTCCACCACGTGCTCAACGAGCTGCGTTGGTACGTGCGCTACACCGAAGACATGCCCAGCACGGTGAAGTCGACCGTCACGCTCTACGTGGCCAAGCTCGACGGGCTGCACCGGCTGCTCAACGCGGCCATCGGCCCACCCGAGGCGAAGGGACACCGGGTGATCGACGTGCCGGCTTGACGCGCGAGCGGCCCGGCTGATTTCGCCCAGTGCGCGGCAGAATTTTCACTTTGCCGCCTCCACCATGGAAGCCGACGTGGAGGTTTCGATTGGGCTGCTGCTGGAAATCGGCGGTGTGAAGTCTGCCGAGCAGGTCAAGACGCTCGGCGCGCCGGTGCAGCTCGCGGTGCCGAACCTCGACGTGCCGAACCTCGACGTGCCGAAGGTCGACCTGAGCATCTACGACGCGCTGCTGACGTCGGGCGTGGGCACGTGAGCGAGACAACGCAGCCCGAGACGATGGCGATGATGCTGCGCGCGCTGAAGGTACCTGCGATCGCGGGCCACGTGGACGTCGGCAGTAAGGCGGCGCGAGACGGGTGGAGTATTAAGAAGCACCTCCGAGAGTTGGTCGAACTCGAGCGCGGGCAGCGAAAGACGCGGCGAATCGAGCGGCTGCCGAAGAACTCCGGGCCGGCCACCGGAAAGACGCTGGCGGCACTGCAGCAGGAGAAGCTACCAGTGAAGACGCGACGCCAGCTGGTGCCGCCCACTCACAAGGAGACACACCATGAAGGACACGACCTGCTGGGCGCGGGCGTCCATGGCGGTGAGGTGACTGAGATGGCTGGTTAGCTAGCTAGCCAGAACCGGCGCCCTCGGTGCCGTGAGTGACGACACTCATCGGTCACAGATGAAGACCAGATCTGCGGAAACTGGCCCCGTTGCAGGTGAGTCGGAAGGGAGGGTCATCTGCCGAGTGCAAGAATCGTCGGGGATGACGCCCTCCTTCAACTCCATCTGCGCGCTTCCCAAGTTTGGCCAAGTCAAAGTCGCGAAGCAAATCGTGCTTTTACATTCCACACTCGAGGTAGCGGATATCCGCTTGTTGTTGACGCGTTCTTGCAGCCCCGACGTGATTTTAGTTTCTTGTAGCGCCGACCAAACCGGGTCGGTCGCCTCACGCAGGAATCTCTCACGGACAGCGACAAGCTCTTGCTTTTGTTGCTCAGCCAGCTCCGCAATTGCGTCCTTCGATAGCGCAGCGCGAATGGGCCCCGCGTCTATCAGCGGCTCCAAAACCTTTTGCGCCTGAAGTTGCGCTTCCAGAGCTTCGACGCGACGAAATAGGTCTTCGCAAGACTTATCTGCGCGATCAGCACTCTGCGTCTTCGAAATGTCCGTCAACTGGGGCGATGGGAAAGCAGACTGCTGACCTCGGTCGCCAGCCCGGTCGTCAGACAAGTCGACAACGATGCTGCGCAGCAAAGCACCGACGACGACTGCGGCGGACAAGATGCCGAACGAAACAGAAGCTCGCATTGATTTTAATCCATAAGAGCCCAGAAGCCCGACCTCCGGGCTCCCGAGCAAACTTGGTGGCGAATGCGTTGCAGGCCGAGAACAAGCCACGGAATCATTGCACCGCCTCCCCATTCACGTCGAAATCCACCACCCGCCGACAGAGGAACCTGGGGTGAGTTCGATTTGAAGAAGCGCGAACTCCCACCACTGAGAACGCCAAATCGCAAAACTGGGTGAAAGCGAGTACATGCCGGCGGTTGTGGTTTGAGTCGAGGCGTTGCAAGTAATCGTGTTCGAGGTTGGGGTTTTCACGCAAGCAGAAACTCTCACCGCCCCGCTCGAACCGTTCTTAAATCCGTGCACGTTAAGGGAATTAATGTTGCGCACTACAGGGAGGGGGGAAAAACGGAGAAAGGCGTCAGTATCGTCAACGAGAGGACAGGTAATCGTCAAACTCACCGCCGTATTGTTTACCATGCCGACCGCCGGCGAGAAGGAGAAGTTCATGTCACGGTCACAGACCACGGCGCTTGAGCGACTCTCGGCGGCCTGCGCCGCGATTGAAATTACACAAACAACAAAACCAAGCCGGCATGAACTCATTTCAATACCCCTTTCAAAAGTTTAACTGCAATTGCCCCAAAAAAAGCCCAGGATGACAGAAACAATCGCCGTGAAATGGCAAAGACAATGAGAGGGCCGCCGTGCCGGGCTTCTCGCTGCCACCATCACTCAGCTCACACAACCTGTGGCGGGTACTTGAGCCAACCCGACACCCCAACCCGCAAGGTCGTGCAGGGCCTTCTCTTTGTCTCCGTCCATTCGCCACTCGTAGACCCGTGCCACTATGTCTTCAATTACAAAAAAGGGACGAAACATGTCGTCCTGGACAACATGTTGGTCACGGGCCGGGACCGATCGCGAACCAACTAACCCCACTGATCACCTGTGTTGAACGGCGTATCCAGAGTGTGCAAACCAGTTGTGGCAATGCCGCGGCGTGATCCTGTGCCGCGCTCGCTTTGCGACGCGCAGGAGGTCGGGGCTGGTTCGAGGTGCGTGCTTCCTGACGTACTGCTTCTGAAGCCCCCAGCCAGGCTCGATCGGGTTGAAGTCGTGCGAGTAGGGCGGGAGGTAGAGCACTCGAACGCCATGGAGCTTGCACCAAGGGTTCACGCGCGAGTCGTGGTGGGCCTTAAAGTTGTCGAGGATGAGGATGTCGCCTGGTTTGAGTCGCGGCAGCAGCCTGTGGACGAGCCAGGAGACGAACCGATCCTTGTTCGTCGTGTCGAACATCGTGCTGAGCAGCACCCAGCCGCTGAGCCGCATCGCGCCCATCAGCGTGAGATTCTTCCCCCAGTTCATCGGGGTGCGCTCACGAGCTCGTGGCCCTTCTTCACCCAGGCGTGCGTCCTCGTCATCGACGCGTTGAGGCCCGATTCGTCGATGAAGACCAGCCGGTCTGCAGGCAGGCGTCGCATCATGCGAACGAACGCTTCCCGCTTTGCAGCGACGTCCGGTCGCAGTTGCTCGAGCGCCCTCAGTCGTTTTTTTTCACCACGTACCCGGAGCGGTGCAGTGCTCGCTTGATGCTCGAAGCGTGTCGGCGGGCCTGCCCCGGCGGCCAACGTTGTACGCGGCAGTGATCTCGCCCGCATTGCGTCGGGGTGCTTGTCGAGAATCGCCTCAAGCTCCTTCACCGAGACATCGGAACGAGTACCTCCGCGCTTCTTGCGCGGCAGGACATGGTCCACGTCCCGGAACTGCGCCGCCCACCGGCGCACCGACGCCTCGCCCACCTGGAATCTCGCTGCGATCGTCGGGCACGAGCCCTGGCCTGCCTCGTACGCACGGACGACGCGCTCATCAACTCAGGCGAGCAGTGGGGTTAACTAAGCTGGAGCAGAATGCAGCTGACTATTTTGACGCGTGTGTGGAAGATATCACCTGAGCCCCCCGAACAAGGTCGAGGGGGCCGTTGCGATCTCCCTGCTGCAAATTCACATGCAGGTCTTGCAGAAGTCCGGGCACTTTTCCGCAGAGCTGCAGGTGGTGCTGTTCGGGTCGCAACACGACTGACCACCCTTCGAACCGCCGGTACACGTGCACGCGCCGTTGCTGCAGGAGTACGTCGCGCCGCAGCTCATTCCGCCTCCGCCACCACCCGTCGAGCCACCGCCGCCGGCGCCACCACCCGTCGTGCCGCCGCCACCACCCGTCGTGCCGCCGCCACCACCCGTCGTGCCGCCGCCACCACCCGTCGTGACGCCGCCACCGACTGGCAGATGCCGGCCGCGTCGCAGCACCCGATGGCGCAGTTCGAAGGCGCACATTTGGCCGGACCGCAGGAAACGCCCATGGCCACGGAGAAACGGAGGACCGCGCCGAGCGTCATCCACTTGAAAGTCGTCATCGACGGCCACTCACACGTTCATCGAACGAAGTCACGGCTCGGCTGATCTCGCCGGGTGACCCGGCAGAAATTTCAGTCTGAGCCTCCGCGCGCCAGGTGCCGAACTGATGAGTGTCCACACTCACAGGAGGCAACCATGTCGTTCTCGATTCGCACCAACGTCGGCTCACTCAATGCGCAGCGCAATCTCTTCAACTCTTCGTCGATGCTCGAGAGCAGCTTCTCGAAGCTCTCCTCGGGCTTCCGCATCACCCAGGCCGGCGATGACGCGGCAGGCCTCGGCATCTCGGTGAACCTGCAGGCGCAGATTCGCTCGTTCAACCAGGGCAACCGCAACGCGCAAGATGCGCAGTCGCTGATTCAGACGGCGGAAGCGAACCTCAACCAGACCACCGAGTTGCTGACCCGCATGCGCGAGCTGGCGATGCAGTCGGCCTCGAGCGGCGTGGGCAACGTCGAGCGCGGCTACATTCAGACCGAGAACGCGGCGCTCATCACTGAAATCGACCGCATCGCGAACGCCGCTGAATACAACGGACAGGCGCTGCTCAACTCGACCGCCGCCACCCTCACCTTCCAGATCGGCATCCGCAACGTCGCCGCGAACGACCGTCTGAGCGTAACCACCGTCGACGCCACCGCGGTCACCCTGGGTGTGAGCACGCTGGACATGTCGACCCAGGCTGCTTCCCAGGCCGCGCTCGCCACCATCGATGCGGGCATCGCGGCCGTCTCACTGGCCCGCGCCACCTTCGGCGCAGCCGGCAACCGCCTCACCTCGGTCATCCAGTCCATCCAGGCATCGAGCGAGTCGCTCTCGGCCGCGAACAGCCGCATCCGCGACGTCGACGTCGCCGAAGAGACCTCGAAGATGGCCCGTACGCAGGTGATGATGCAGGCCGGCGTGTCCGTGCTCTCTCAGGCGAACCAGGCTCCCCAGATCGCCCTCAAGTTGCTCGGCCAGTAACCGGAAGTCCCCCCCCCTCGACTGCTCTCGGGGGGGAAACGGTGTGAATCACATGCAGGTGCGGCAGAAGTCCGGGCACTTTTCCGACGTGCTGCAGGTGGTGCTGTTCGGGTCGCAACACGACTGACCACCCTTCGAACCGCCGGTACACGTGCACGCGCCGTTGGTGCAGGAGTGTTTCGTGCTGCAGCTTTGGCTGCCGCTACCGCCGCCGGTGCCCGTTCCTTCAGGCGATCCACAGGCGAAAGACATGGTGCTGGCAGCGACGAAGAGGGCGGTTCGGAGAGCGGTCATGGCCGGGTGAGTAGCTCACCAACTGCGCGTGTTCGACCTCTTTCTCCCGGCAACAGTCGCCGGGCCTACACGGCAAAACATTCAGTCTGATCGTCTTTCTGTCGGGTGCCGAACTGATGAGTGCAGGCACACGAAACACTCACTCTGGAGAACACCATGTCTTTCTCGATTCGCACGAACGTCGGCTCCCTCAACGCGCAGCGCAACCTCTTCAACTCGTCGTCGATGCTCGAGAGCAGCTTCTCGAAGCTCTCTTCCGGTTTCCGCATCACCCAGGCTGGTGACGACGCGGCAGGCCTCGGCATCTCGGTGAACCTGCAGGCGCAGATTCGCTCCTTCAACCAGGGCAACCGCAACGCGCAAGACGCGCAGTCTCTGATTCAGACCGCTGAAGCGAACCTCAACCAGACCACCGAGCTGCTGACCCGCATGCGCGAGCTGGCGATGCAGTCGGCCTCCAGCGGCGTGGGCAACGTCGAGCGCGGCTACATTCAGACCGAGAACGCGGCGCTCATCACTGAAATCGACCGCATCGCGAACGCCGCTGAATACAACGGCCAGGCGCTGCTCAACTCGACCGCCGCCACCCTCACCTTCCAGATCGGCATCCGCAACGTCGCGGCCAACGACCGCCTCACCGTCACCACCGTCGACGCGACCGCGGTCACCCTGGGTGTGAGCACCCTCGACATGACCACCCAGGCCGGTGCCCAGGCCGCCCTCGCCACCATCGACGCGGGCATCTCGGCCGTCTCGCTGGCCCGCGCCACCTTCGGCGCCGCTGGCAACCGCCTCACCTCGGTCATCCAGTCCATCCAGGCGTCCAGCGAGTCGCTCTCGGCCGCCAACAGCCGCATCCGCGACGTCGATGTCGCCGAAGAGACCTCGAAGATGGCCCGTACGCAGGTGATGATGCAGGCTGGCGTGTCCGTGCTTTCTCAGGCGAACCAGGCGCCGCAGATCGCCCTCAAGCTCCTCGGCCAGTGAAACTGACGGGCGCAGGAAGGCCCGCGATCACCAACACCGCCGCGCAAGGCCACAGCTGAAGCAGCAGGCGATTGAGCAGCGTGCCGTTCTCGGCAAATACGCGGACCCGCTCGGGACCGGCGAGGAGAGCCACGACGGTGAAGAGCAACAGCAACACCCACATCACCCGAAGCGTCCGCACGGATGGATCTTTCGAAGGCGTCAGCATCACCGCCAACGTCACCGCCCAGAAGACGCCCCAGGTGAAGACATCGGAGGCATGAAACGCGAGCAACTCCACCAGACGCGGGATCCAGCTCCATTGGGGAACGCCGAGGGCATGGTCGAACAACGGAACGCCGTGCGAGTGCACGAGCCAACGCCACGTCGCCATGGTGAGCAACGCGAGCAACGCAGGCAGGGCGAGCCGCCATTTGCGGAAACCCTGAACGAGCAGCGCAGCACCGGTGGCCGCGACGACCTGGGCGAGACCTTCGTCCTTGAAACCAGCGAGCACCACGGCGAGCACCGCCGCGAGAAGAGGAGGCCTTCCATCCGTCGTTCGCAGCAGCAGTCCCACCACCGCAAGGCCGAGCAGACCGATGGGGAGATCGACATACGTCGAACGTGCATGGAGCCAGACGAAAGGCGCACTGGCGAGCACGGCGATGACCAGCAGGCGAGGCCGCGAAAGAGACAGGGTCTCGAGCGCAGTCGCAGCACAGAGCAGCACCAGCAAACTCGCAGCGAGCACATGCGTGGAGAGCGCGTCGTGCCCCAGGGAGAGCCAACCGACCGCTGAAGGCCAGAGGGGTGGATACCCCGCGGGGATGACGTGCTGCGCGGGATCGAGCGCAGCCTGAACCCCTGCGCCGAAACCGAGCGACTCGAAGCGGGCTTTGCCGAGCCAGACGAACTCGTCCCACCACGTCGGCACGAGGGGGCGAGCGAGCACCAGTCCGAAGAGCACCCACCACACGCGGCCGATGCGTGCGGGCGTGAAGGATCCACCTTGCGTCACCAGCAACGCCAACCCGAGCAGAATGCCCACGCCAGCGACCCCGAGCGAGCAGGCGTACG
The DNA here is from genome assembly GCA_031412555.1 of Archangium sp. Lineage (GTDB taxonomy): Bacteria > Myxococcota > Myxococcia > Myxococcales > Myxococcaceae > Archangium_A. The sequence goes on from JANODF010000066.1 coordinate 18,035, forward strand.
CGACGGCGATGGCAAACCAGGCAGACGAAGGTGACCGCAGCGCCACGCCCCAACCGCAACGCGTCGTCAGCTGGCGGATCGCCGAGCCGGCCAGGTGAAACAGCGCGAGTCCCAGGATCGCGATCATGGAGCGGAACCGGCAGCAGCGGAACGCTGCGCGAGACATACGGGAGCGCAGCGGACGGCTGGCCGAGGTGGAGCGACCCAGATCATGGAGCGGAACCGGCAGCAGCGGAACGCTGCGCAAGACAGACGGGAGCGCAGCGGACGGCTGGCCGAGGTGGAGCGACCCAGATCATGGGAGCGGAACCGGCAGCAGCGGAACGCTGCGCGAGACAGACGGGAGCGCAGCGGACGGCTGGCCGAGGTGGAGCGATCCCGATCATGGAGCGGACCCGCAGATCACCCGCTGCGCTTCTTCGCGGCAGACGGAACCGAGCGGCCCGTTGCGCAACTCGACCTCGACCGGCCCAACGGTGCGGCTGGGCAGCGCATACCTGCCGAGGGGAAAGAACAGATCGTCTTCCCGCACCACCGAGACCTGTCGTTGCGGCCAGGGCAGTTGGGTCTGCATCGAGCTGAGCGTGGTGGCGATGGAGGAGGTCAGCTCACGCCGCTGCACCAGCGCATCAGCCCGGAGCGCGAGCACATGAATGAAACCGGGAACCGCAGCCAGCAGCAGCAACACCACCGTGAGCGCAGGCCGCTTCAGCAGCCGCACGACCACCAGCACCACCAACGCCAGCGACAGCCAGAGACCACCATGCGGAAAGTGAGCCCGGGGCGCCGAAGTCACGGCATTGGCCCCGTCGATCAGGATCGATTCGGACGTCGCCAGGGTGGGAATGGAGTCGATGTCGGACACAGGGAGCCAGTAGCGTGGGCTGCGCGCTTATCGCATTCTGCGCCTGTGAACCGCAGTCGAGCTGGGTTGGTGCTTCTTCTTCTGTTGACCGCGTGCGTGCCCCCGCCCCCCGTCGTGGAGCGGACTGAAGCCGACGTGCTGGTGATCGCACCGCATCCGGATGACGAAGTGCTCCTCGCCGCGGGCGTGATGGAGCGCGCGGTGCGTGAAGGCCGCCGGGTGTCGGTGATCATCGTGACCAACGGCGACTACTCCTGCGAGCGCGATGGCTACTTGAGGGAAGCCGAGAGCATCGCGGCGCTGAAGGTGCTCGGCGTCGAAGAAGCCAATGTGCACTTTCTCGGCTACCCCGATGGGGCGCTCTCGCAGCTGGGGGCCACGCCGCTCTCCACGCTCGAGCACCGCGACGCCACCGGGCAATGCGTGGGCCGCACGGGGACCTATGCCGATCGCGGCGCAGGCCGGCTCGACGAACACACGGCGCGAACGGGCCAGCCAGCAGACTGGACTGCCGAGTCATTGACCGGAGATCTCGAAGCGCTCCTGGGCCGGCTCAAGCCGACCGACGTGTACCTGACGCACGGCATCGACGAGCACCCGGATCACGCGATGACCTACGTGTACTTTCGCCGCGCGCTCGATCGGCTCGACTGGGCGCCCGCGGTGGTGCATCGCGGGGTGGTGCACGCGGGGGAATGTTGGCCCTCTGACTGCGCGAAGTACTTCACGCCCCAGCTCGCCACGCCGCCGCTGCCCGGAAAGATGTCGGGCTACGAGCCTTCGGAGCGGGTGGCTGTGGATCCGTTGATCAAGCTCGAGGCGATCAAGAAGTACACCTCGCAGCTCAGCCCCTGGCTGACCTCGTTCGCGCGGCGTGACGAGGTGTTCTTTCCCGAGCGGTACGTGCGTTCAGGCCAGCGCTGGGTGCGGGCGGGCGGCAAGCAGCGCGAAGACCAGGCCCACGCGAATCGGGAAGGCGAGTTTGTCGAGCTGACCCGGTGGACTGACACCGGGTTCAAGGGCGTCGAAGTGAAGCGGCCCTGACCCCGTTCGCATCGAGAGGGTGGGCTGAAATAGGAATCGGGCTGCGTCACCGGTCTCCCCGAGAGCAGTCGAGGGGCTACTTGCCGCACGAAGCGGAGGTGGCATCTCGGCTGCGCTCGATGCGAACGGGGACGTTTGTTCCTTGGGAGGAAATCGCCGGCGAAGCCGGTCCCCTGCTCGGGAGGAACGGTCACTTCGCCGTCTTCATGGTCTCGATGAGCGTGGCCGTCACCGGGATCAATCGTGGCGTGACGCGATACCGATCGGCGCGCGTCTTCAAGAAGACCGAGTCTTCGTAACTCCCGACACGTTCACCCATGCGATCGAGCGTGAACAACTCGCTCACGCCGTTGATCCCCAGCACATACGAAGCCGCCGCCCCGCCCGGCTTGAACCACGGGCTGGTCACCTGGCCACCCAGCGTGTGCCATCGCGCGGTCTCCGGCAGCGCCTTCACCGAGGGGTGCGCCTTCATCAACGACAACAGCAGCGTCGGCACGTCGTTCTGCGACAGGGGCGCCTCGTCGATCAGCCGCTGCGCTTCCTTCAACGCTGCCGACAACGCGGAGGGATCCTTCACGCGCGCCATGAACGCTTTGGGGATCACGATCGCGAACGGAATCTGCGACTTCGCCACGTCGGTCTCGGGATCCGACTTGCCCCACACGTACGCGTGGCCCGTCGAGTGATCCGCCATCAGCATCACGATCGACCGCTCGGCGATGCCCAGGGTGTCGAGCTGGGTGAAGAGCCGCTCCACCGCGGCATCGGTGTACGAGTAGGTGATCAACCGCAGCCGATCATCTGCGTCGGCGCGATTGACCGCGGTCTTCAGCGCCGTGTCGACGCGGGTGGAAACCGCTTCAGGCAGGTCGGCCGGCGGTGTGAACGGCGAGTGATTCGACAACGACATGAGCAGCGAGAACTGCGACCCCGACTTGAGCCCTTCCGCCACGCTCTTCACGCCTTCATCGAACACCGCGAAGTCCGTCACGCCATCCCAGGTGCCTTTGGGCAGTTCTTGCGGCAGCTCGACCTGCGTGACGATCAACGAGTACCCGTGCTCCTTCAAGAACAGGTGCATGTCGTCGAAGGTGCCGTCGCTCCCGTAGAAGAACGAGTGCACGAAGCCCGCCTCGCTCAACACATCCGACGTGCACCGCACCGGAAACGGGTGGAGATCGCGGATGAAGCTCAGGTTGTACGGCAACGTGCCGAGGCCACAGGTCATCGCGCCCAGGCAGTGCGCGGTGCGAACACCGGCCTGGAACATCTTCCGGCTGGTGAGCACACCATCGCCGCCTTCGTAGAGAGAATTGGTGAACGGAGCGATCTCTCGCGGCGCGACGGGGTTGAGCGCGTGAATGTCATCCGCGCGGAAACCCTCGAGCGAGAGATGAAAGACGGCCACCGAAGGATCACCCTCGACGAACAGCGCTTCACCCAGCTTCTCGAACGCCACCACCAACGCCCTGCCCCGCGGATCGCTGGTGGGTGGCTCGCTGGTGAAATCGAGTGAACGTGAATGAGGGTGCGTCTGGCCCGGCGTCGACGGAGGCCAGCCCAGCAACGCGGCGCCTTCGTCGATCGCCCTGGCGGGAAGCTCGGCGGTCATCACCAGATCACGCGGCGTGGCGGGCCCCTGATGGCGGAAGATGTCGAAGGTGCTCTCGACCAACCCGGTCATCGGGTCGCCCAGCGCCGCCACGGTAAAACGGTTCGCAGACGCCTGAAGCGTCACGGCCAGGAGCAACACCGCCGCCGCGCCCGAGCCCATGCCCCCGGTGATCCCGATGGCCCACTTGTTCCACGGCCCCACTTCACCTGGAGGCCGGCGCCACACGAGCACGAACACGATGAACGCGATCACACAGCCCACGGCGGCCGGAACCCAGATGCGCTCGTACCGGAGGAAACCCAGCGTGCCTTCGAGGAACGACGCGTTCGTTCCGCCCTCCAGCAGATCGAACATGGTGGGAAACGAGCCGCGCTCCGACTTCACCTCTTGCGCGACGACGGTCAGCACCCACAACGCGAAGCCGAAAGGGAAGGCCCAGATCACCGCGCCCAGCCGCTGCCAGCGGGCACTTCGCGTGAAACGAAGGAGCACCGGCACCAACAAGGTCAGCAGGGCCACCATCGGGGTGATGACCAGCACCACCGCCGAGAGGTCCATCAACGCGCCGGCGAGCGACTTCTCCAGCCGGGTGGAGAGCGCACCCCAGCCGTGAAGCGCCCCGGCCAGCCGCGCGGGAAAGGCAGCCACGAAAAGCAAACCGACGACGGTCAGACCGGACAAAAAGCCCCGCCGGACGCCGGCCGTGGCGGAAAGACTGAGGCGCTGGAACTCCACGAAATGCCGTATACCCTGCCCGCCGAATTTCACACTTCCCTGCGCGCCCGGAGGCGGGCATTCCTCTTCGTTCCAGCCTTTGAAGTCCTTTCTCGCCCTCAGCCTCCTCCTTTCGACCAGCGCGGTTGCCGCGGCGGATGCCGGTGTCAGCTGCGTCGAGGTCGAACAGCGTCTGGCGATCGCCCAGCGCACGTTGGCGGCCTGCAACGACACCACCCGGCGTGAATCGACCGCGCGGGAACGTTGCCAGAGCGAGCTCGAGCAGAGCGAAGAAAAGCTCGGCGTCTCCAGCGCGAAGGTGGAGGCCTGCGTCACCCAGAAAGAACAGCTCTGCCAGGACGTGGCGCAACAAACCGCCTCGATGCTTCAGGGCACCATGCGCAATGCGGGCGCCTGCGTACCTGCCCAAACGGAGGCTCAGCTCCAGGCGCTGCTCACCAGCTGGTTCTCCGTTTCCCGCAGCCTCGCGCAGCTCGACGAATACGCGACGGGCTCTTCCGACACCCTGCCTCGCGCCCTGGGCACCTCTGAAACCGAACGGCACCTGGGCCGCGTGCTCGGCTCGCGCACCGGCACGCCGTTGTGGAATCGGCGCATCCTGGTGGAGGCCTTCAAGCTCACCGCCCCGAACACCTGGGCGCGGCTCAAGGGCCAGGGGGCAGTCGCGCTCGATGCGTTCTTCGATTCGCACGGTCCGCTCCCTGAAGCGTTCATGGCCGAAGCGAACGGCGATCACCCGGAGCCCGCGGGCCCGGCAGGCACCCCGCTCTCTGCCGCGCTCAAGCTGACGCTGACCTATTTGCAACTGGCCAACTGTGAAGCGCGCACCAATTCGTCGGAGTGCGGCCGCGCTCGCCAGCTGGTGGAGCTGCTCGACAACACGGGGCCGCTGATCATCCGCCGGCGCATCGACGAGATGTGGGCCACGCCGTGCGACGCGCTGAGCGCCGACACGGTGCGTGCCTGGCTGCAGGACTTTCCGGTGAGCAAGAAGGAGAAGGGCCTCACCACGCTGGCCGAACTCTCCGCCGCGGCGCGCTCCAAGCTGCACCGTTGTTACCTCGCCGACACCGCGGGCGATCCGTCGTACCGCGCGTGGGTCGCTTCCCGCTTGCCGCAGCCCTCGACGCTCGATGCGCGCGCGCTCCCGCTGGTGGATGACTTCGCCAAGTTCATTCGAGATGGCGATGGCGTCGATCGATGTGGCCGCGCCGTGCGCGCGATGCAGCAGCTGAACAACGAAGGCTGCTCGGTGGAGCGGCCCGAGATGCTCGCCACCATCGCCAACTGGGCGCATGAGGTCTCGCACGTCGAGCCCGCGCCGCAGTGGCAGACCTGCCAACGCATCGCCACCATGATGTGGAGCGGCCAGGCCCTCCACATTCCGGAATCACCGGCCGAGCAGGTTCGCATCGACGACGAGAGCGAGAGCCCGGTCACCAAGCTGCGCACCGCGTGTGACGAGCGGCAGGGCACCAGCACCCGCTTCGAGAGCTCCATCCTTCTACTCGCGGCGATCGCCAGGGACGTCGGTGAGCCGGTGAGTGCTTCTCCGTGGCGGCTCGATCCGTCGGGCACCAAGCCGCTCGAGAAAGCGCGCCTCGATGGCGCCGAGCCCTACACCTCGTGGGTGCGCCACTTCATCAGCCAGGAGACGCCCTGCGAGGCGCTCGGGTTGAGCAAGGCCCGCTGCGAGGTGTGCCGGGGCGTCGAGCCCGGCAGCCGCTACGACTGCGACATCAACGCGGAGCTGGCCGATTCATGGAACCGGCACAAGCGCCTCACCGTCGGCGGCGCGCTAGCGTTGGTGGGGCTGACGATCGCCTTCATGTGGTTCCTGCGGGTGCGGAAAGCCCGGCGCACCTTCGCAGGCCCGATGCGCACGATTCAGGAGAGCCTCGAGGGCCTCGGCCTCAAGGTGACTCCGGATGCCTGGCGGTTGTTGTTGCCCGAGCGTTTCGACCTGCTCGCGCTCGAGCTGCCCAAGACGCCCGCGTGGGAACGCTGGGGCACCAACGCGGTCGCGGTGCTCTCGGCCGCCCCCACCGCGCTGCGCGAGGCCGACGTGAATCACGCGGCTGCGGTGGCGCTGCGCGAGAACGTGCGCGTGGTGTTCCTGCTCCACCCCGATGCGGCCGTGCCGGATCTCGGAGCAGTGCGCGCCACGCTCGACTGGGCCGCCCGTGGTGGAACGCGTGCCGTGCAGGTGTTGCCGCTCGCGCTCTCCCGCCTCGCCTGGGCCACGCGTGATGAAGACCTGCTCGATCTCGTCGAAGAGACCACGCTGCGTGGCAACCCCTTCGAGGTGCGCGGGCCGGTGCGCAGCTCGAGCCAGTTCTGGAATCGGGAACGCCTCGTCGCCGGCCTGCTGACCGAATCGCGCGCCGGTCACTGGGTGGTGGTCACCGGGCTGCGCCGGTTCGGCAAGTCGTCGCTCGCGCTCGAGGTCGCGCGCCGCACCACGGGGCCTTCGGCGTACGTGGATCTCGCGGGCTTCCATCACGAGGTCTCGTATGGAGAGACGCCCGCGGTCGCGGTCGAGGCGATCCTGCGCACGCTCGTCACCCGCCTGGCCGACTCGGCTGCTGCCCGTTTCCCGGCCGCGACGGTTCCCGCGATGCCGACCGGTGCCCTCGATGCCCCTGCCCTCGCCACCTGGCTGCGTGCGCTGGCGACGGCGTGTGGCACCTCGAGCGGTACGCCGCCTCCGCCGATGATGTTGGTGCTGGATGAAGTCGAGCAGCTGCTCTCGGCTCCGCCTGAGAAGTTGGGCCGCGCGCTCGAGGTGTTGGCCACCCTCACCGGCCGCCTGCGCAGCGCGTTCTCCGAGCCGACCTCTCCGCACTCGGGCAGCACGGCGAGCGTGGTGCTCTGCGCTGCGCTTCACCCGCTGCTCTGGGCGCCGCTGTCGACGCTCGGTGGCCAATCGTTGATGGGCTCGTTCCCTTCCATCTGCGTGCCTGCGCTCGATGACGATGCCGCCTTCTCCATGATGCGCGGGCTCGGCTCGCGTCAGGGCATTCGGTTCGAAGACGACGCGCTGGGTGCGTTGGTGAAGGCCTCGCACGGCGTGCCGTTGTTGCTGCGCCGCCTGGGCACCTCCGTGCTCGAGCTCTACGACGCCGATCGTGCGCGCCAGGGATCGCTCGGCGCGGTGCGCATCGGCATCGAAGGCGCGCTCGAGGCGATTCGCCGCGAAGAGGCCCCCGGGTCGCCCCTGCGCGTTTGGGTAGAGTCAGAAATCGCCCAGGCCGACAGCTCCGCGGGCGTGTTGCTCCGCGCACTTGCAGATGGAAACAGGGTGCCGGTCGCTTCGTTGCAGCGGTTGGTAGAGACTCAAGTGATGGAGCGTTTCACCGTCACCGGCCTCACCGCCCACCTCGCGCCGGCAGAGCTGAAACGCCGTGCGCAAGAAGCCGCGAGCGTGATGGTGCGGTTGCTGGCCGAGTCGCGCCTGCTCGAAGCGCACGGCGACATGACTTCGCCCGAGGCGTACTCGTTGCCCGACGGCGTGCTGCGCCGGATTCTCAAAGCGCCCACGAGGGCTGACAAGTGAGTGTCCGTCTCCGTAAATTCGGCGGCCAGCTCGCAGGCGCCGCCCCGCTCTTCGGAGCGGTGATCTCGCTCGTGTGGCTCGGCTGGTCGTACGAGCTGCCCGACAACGCTTCGCGCGTCATCGCCATCACCTCGCACCCGTTCGGAGCAATCGCCGTCATCCAGGCGGTCTACACGGCGCTCTTGAGCCTGCTGTGGATGCGCTACCGGGTCTTCCGCGCGCCCGAAGGCGCCGAGTGGCCGAAGGTCACCGTGGTCATCCCCGCCTTCAACGAAGGCCCGATGGTCGGTCAGTCGATCCGCTCGGTCGCGGCCTGCGCGTACCCGAAAGACAAACTCGAAGTGATCGTGGTCGACGACGGTTCGCGCGACGACACCTTCTTCTACATGCAGCACCTGCGGCGTGAGTTCCCCGACCTGGTGCGCCTGGTTCGCTTCGTCGGCAATCGCGGCAAACGTTCGGCGCTGGTCGCGGGTTTCCGCGCGGCGACGGGTTCGATCGTCATCACCATCGACAGTGACAGCGAGATCAACCCGAACACCATTCACGAGATGGTCGCGCCGTTCCTGGCCGATGCGCAGATCGGCGGCGTGGCAGGCCGGGTGTCGGTGCTCAACCGGGACACCGCGATCAGCCGCATGCTCGAGGTGCAGTTCGCGCTGGCCTTCGACTACGGCCGCGCAGCGCAGTCCGTCTACCGCGCGGTCGCCTGCTGCCCGGGTGCGCTCTCGGCCTTCCGCAAAGACATCATCTTGCCGTTCATGGACGAGTGGGAAAACCAGCGGTTCCTCGGCCGGCCGGTGAACCACGGTGAAGACCAGGCGCTGACCAACATCGTGCTGCGGCAGGGCTTCGACACGGTCTACCAGCGCACGGCGATCGTCCACACGCTGGTGCCCACGAACTACCAGCAGCTCTCCCGCATGTTTCTGCGGTGGGATCGCAGCTACATCGTCGAGGGCTTCTCGTTCGCGCGCTTCATGTTCACGCGGTACCGGAAGAACAACCGCCTGCTGCCGATCGTGACGTTCTTCGTGTCGAACCTGCGCTTCGTGCTCGTCGCGGTCGCGGTGATGGAACTGCCGCGTCTGTTCGACACCAGCCTCGATGGCGTGGGCCGCGCACTCGTCGCGATGTCACTGGGCGCGGTGTTCTCGGCCGCCTACTACCTTCGTTTCGAGCGCAGCTTCCGCTGGGTCTACGGCGTGCTCTACGCCGCCTTCTCGGTGGTGATGCTGCAGTGGATTCTGCCGTGGGCGCTGGTCACCGTGCGTGATGAGCGCTGGGGCACGCGGTAGCAGGCTGTGCCGCGCGCATTTCGTGGCCGTCAGTGAGAGTTCTGTTCATGAGTTCTGCCGAGGAAGCCGCTCGCCAAGCAGCACGCGCGTCGTGGCCAGGGCAAGTGACGACGCTGACTGAAGCCACCGGCGCTGAGGATCTGCGGGCCACCACCACAGCAGAGCAGCGGCTCGGGATGATGTGGGAACTCACTTTGGGTGCCTGGTCGCTCACGGGCAAGCCGATGCCCGAATACACGCGAGCCAACATGCCTGGTCGCTTGATCCGCCCTGGCGAGCGATGAGCGTCGAAACGGGGCTACTCGTCGAAGGGCGGGACTGGTTTCACCTCGCCCGTCTTGATGCCACCGAGGTGCTCGAAGACCTTTTTGTAGTTCACGTCGTCGGGGGCATACGTGACGAGGGAGTCGCCGACGATGCCACCCGGGCCTTCTGCGCGCAGCATCAGCTCGAGCACACCGTCTGGGCGAAGCGTCGCGCTTCCGATGGATTTGCGAGTCGTCATGAGGTGCCCTCCGGCTGGAACTTCTGCTGCCAGTAGCCCATCAGGCCCGCGAAGCGTCGCGCCCCGTCACCCGTGCGGTCGCCCGACAGATAGAGGGCCAACGACTCTGCGTAGGCCTCCGAGGCGCCCGCGTCACCGCCCTGCGTGTAGTACGGGAGCAACTGCCCTCCGCGCAGGTCTTGCTGATACGCGCGTTGGAAGTCTTCGTCCCTCCGGCTGGCCTCGCCGCGCGCGGCGTCGAGTGCGTGGCCGGCCTCGTGCGCCACCAGACTCACTGAGCCGTGCCTGTGACCGAACGGTGAAACCTCTCGCGTGCCGGTGGGGCTGGTGCGCGTGGCGACGACGACTTCTTTCGTGCTGGGCATGTACGCGCCCGGGACGTCTTGCCAACCGCGGCCGGGGGCCCAGCCGCGCGGCTGCGCGTTGCGCAGGCTGGGAACGGCGTCCACCACCGAGTCGCGACAGGCCACGATCTTGACGCCTGCCCGCTGGAGATCTCGCAATGCGTCGAGCGGGAGCCTGGCCGCTTCGGCGCGGACCGCTGCGATGTCAGCCTCGTTGGTATCGGTGCCGCGACCGACGGTGATGCGGGCAGCGATGGCCTCGCGCTCGCGAACGTCGCCGAGCGCCGCGTTGCGGGCGATCCGCACGGGCGGCGTCGGAGTGTCAGTGCGCAGCGTGTCGTGCACGTGCGGCTCGTCTTCGTCGTGCACGTGCGGCGTGACGTCGGTGCGAGGCGTGACGTCGGCGCGGGGCGTGACGTGGGTGCGGGGCGTGACCTCGGCGCGCGGCGTGACGTCAGTGCGCGGCGGGACCTCGGTACGGACCCGTGCAAGAGCATCGTCGACTCGCGCGCGCCGGAACGTGAAGCCGAGTGAGGTCAGCGTCTCACGCCCCGCGTCGCCGTCGACCTGGAGGCCGCGCTCACGCTGAAAATTCTCGACCGCGCGTTGGGTGGCTGCGTCGTAGCTGCCGGTGGGACGCACACCCTGGCCATTTTCGCTCAAGCGCTGCTGCAGCGCCTGCACGTCGTCGCCCTCCATGCCCCGCTTCAAGATGCGCGACCCGACCGCGTGAGGCTCAGCGCTCGTCGTCGACGAAGCACCGTACGTAAACCCCAGCGCGCGCAACGTGTTTCGCCCCGCATCGCCATCGACCTTGAGGTCGTTGCGGCGCTGGAACGCTTCGACGGCGCGCTCAGTGCGCGTGTCGTATTTCCCGGTGCGAGAGATCTCGAAGCCCAGTTCCTTCAAACGTTCCTGCAACTGCTGAACGTCGCTGCCCGCCACGCCGAGCTTCAACACCCGATTCATCGACGACACGGTCGCCGGAGGTGGCTGTGCACTCGCGAGCGCGCGGGCCGAGAACACGGGCGCGTCACTCACCAACGGAGCCGGGGGCGGCGCGATGGATGGCCGCGGCGCGGTGCCCGCCTTCCACCCGTCATTCGCCTTCTCTTTCGGAGCGGTCCACCCCTTCGGCTGGCTCGGCGGAGGAGCCGGCGCCCCAGACGTCTTCGGCTCGACTTCTGCCTTCGCTTTCGGGGCGGCTGCGACGCGCTCACTGACTCGGGAACTCATGACTGCGCGCGAGCGAAGCACAGGAACCACCCACACGGGACGAAGTGAGCACGTAAGTGACTAGAATCACACGACCCTTCAGCGGCCTACATTTGCGCACAACTCCAGAATGCCCCAATCCGACAATGTGACGTTGACTCACCCGCACAGCCTTCCAGGATCAGCCCATGCCCTTGCGAATCTCTGACAGCCGCATCCGCTCTTTCACCGAGACCCTCCAGCGCTCGGCTGCCCCTAAGATCACCGACGCGAACGTGCTCGACATTCTCGCCGCGGTTGGCGACGGCTCGCACGCCAGCGGCGACAAAGTGAAGACGCAGCTCACCCGCCCCGGCATCACCCGCAAGGAGCAGTTCGACCTCGCCGCCAAGGGCCTCACCAACAACGAGAAGAGCGATCTGGGCCAGATCCTCACCAAGTCGGGCTTCGCGATGGACCCGGGCGCGAAGAACTTCCTCGAGGCGCTCACCGGCAAGGCCGCGCTGATCGAGACCTTCGGTCCGCTCACCATCACCGGCGATCAGAAGAACGGCATCGCGGGCATCGCCAAGGCCGGCGAGACGATCGAAGCCATCAACCTCTCTGCCGCGCCTGGTGGCCGCCTGCACCTGACCGACACGATGGTCATCGGCACCGCCGACGCGAGCGGCAAGTTCCTCGGCACGATGCCTGACGTGCGCGAAGGCGACATGATCCGCATGCGCACCCGCGCGGCCGACGGCTCGACCAGCGACTGGCTCACCATCCAGGCCAAGGGCGTCGAGACGAAAGACACCCGCAACGCCATCGTCAACCTCGAGCGCATGGATCTCGCGGCCGGCACCGATGGCATCACGGTCACCCACAACACGGGCCGCCCGCTCACCGAGCCCGGCGCGACGCTGCAATTCACCAACGTGCGCACCGGCGAGAAGACCCAGGTGAAGGCCACTGAGAACGGATCCATTCCCGCGGGCCTCAAGCTCAAGGGCCAGGCCGGCGACGAGTTCAAGGTCGCGGGCAGCGACGGCGCCAACAACCTCGACTTCGCCACCATCGCCGGTTCACTGAAGGTTCCGGGCGGCACCAACGGCGGCAACCGCATCGACCTGCCGGATCCCAAGATGCACAAAGACGAGATGAACACGGACGGTACGCCCAAGTTCAAGCTCGAGCGCTTTACGGGGCCGCTGTTCATCGACGAGCCCAAGGCCGACGACGTGCGCCAGGGTGCGATCGGCAACTGCTACTTCCCCGCCGCGATGGCTTCGGTGGCTGCGACGCGCCCCGACATCATCAAAAACATGATCAAGGACAACGGCGACGGCACGTACACCGTCAAGTTCACGCCCAACAGCTACGGTGGCGCCAGCCGCCCGGTGGAGATCAAGGTCGACGGCGATCTCTACGCGCGCAGCTACGGCGGCCCGATCTACGGAAGCAGCCTCGGTGGCTCGACGGCGCCCGACAAGATGGAGCTCTGGTACCCGCTCATCGAGAAGGCCTACGCCCAGTGGAAGGGCAGCTACGACACCATCGGCAACGGCGGTGTCGCGGGCCAGGTGATGTCCGAGGTGATGGGCAAGGGCTACAAGTACGAGAACATCTCGGCGGCCAACAAGGATCGCATCTACGAGATGATCAAGACCGCCAGCGCGAACAAGCAGCCGATGGCCGCTGGCACGTACGGCACCGAAGACGCGGCGAAGTACACGAACACCGGCGTCTACGCGAACCACGCGTACTCGGTGCTCGGCGTCGAAGAAGAGAACGGCACCAAGTACGTGAAGATTCGCAACCCCTGGGGCCAGTCGGAGCACGGCAGCGACGGCAAGAACGACGGCTTCTTCCGCATGGAGCTGGGCAAGTTCGCCGAGCTCTACCGCGCGGTTCACATCATCAACCCCTGAGCACGCACATGGCCAAGCCTCCTGAACTGATCGACGAAGTGCTTCCCGGTGCAGACGCCGCGGTGCTCGCAGAAGTGAGCCGCGTCATCACTCAGGATCCGCAGCAGCCGCCGAGCGGTGATCCGAACGCGACCAGCACACCCCACCCGGCCGCG
>JANODF010000067.1:0-4916 GCA_031412555.1 Archangium sp.
GCACGCGGTTGACCGGGCCCGGAGTCTCTTCGAGATCCGACTCCGACTGCCCGAAGCGCGAAGGCATGAAGCGCTCGAGCAGCCGCGCGCCCGCCACGGCGGGGAAGAGCAGCGTGTTGAAGTAGCTGCAGAAGGTGACCCGCAAGCCCGCGCTGGAGAGCTGGGAGACCAGGTCGAGGCGCGAGTAGCGGCGGCGGTGGTGGTTGATCTCGTCGTGTTTGCTCCAGAGAAACTGGAAGGCGGGCACGGTGACCACCACCTGGCCATCGAAGGGCAACCGCGAGCGCATGGTGCGCAGGCTGGCGATGGGATCGTCGAGGTGTTCGATCACGTCGAAGGCGGTGACCACGTCCCACGTGCCTTCGGGAAGCTGATCCGGCAGCGAGCAGGTCTCGATGCGGCGTTGGGGAAACTTGCGGCGTGCGCGCGCCAGCGCATCGGCAGAGTGTTCCGCGCCATCGACCTCGCCGAACTGACCGAGCATGGGGAACATGCCGCCCGTGCCGCAGCCCACGTCGAGCAGGCGGCGTCTGGCGCGCGGCAACAGGTGACGCTGCAGCACCTCGCGGATCACCCGGCGGCGGCCTTCGAACCACCAGTGGCGGTCTTCGAGGCGGTCGTGCGCGTCGTACATTTCGGGATTCAAGAAGCACCTTCCGTAAGAGACCACTTGCCCTGCCGGGTGGGGCCGCGCGTGAGCTCCTCGACCGTGGTGGTGAATTTGGCCCGGGGCCACGGCGTGGCGCCGAAGCGGGCGAGGTGGGCGGTCTCCTGCTGGCAATCGACCAGGGCGACGCCCCAGCCGCGCATCCACTCGACCAGCGTGGCGAAGGCCACCTTCGAAGCGTCATCGGCTTGCGCGAACATCGACTCGCCGTAGAAGACCTGGCCCAGCGAGACCCCGTAGAGCCCGCCGACCAGCTGTCCATCGAGCCACGCCTCGGCGGTGTGCGCGTAGCCCAGGTCGTGCAGCCGCAGGTACGCCTTGCGCATGTCGCGGGTGATCCACGTGCCGCGTTGGCCGGGCCGCCGCGTCTTGGCGCACGCGTCGATCACCCCGGCGAAATCAGTGTCGAGGCGGATCTCGTAGACGCCCCGGCGCATCATCTTGCGCAGGCTCTTGGGCACGTGCAGCTCTGCCGCGTCGAGCACGAAGCGCGGGTCGGGGCAGTGCCACAGAATGGGCAGCCCTTCGCTGTACCAGGGGAAGATGCCGCGGCGATACGCCTCGACCAGGCGCTCGGGCGTGAGATCGCCGCCGACGGCGATGATGCCGTCTTCGTCAGTCTCCTCGATCGCCGGAAAGCGCGTCGGGTCGGGCCCCAGGAAGTGCATGCGGCCTTTTGAAGACGGCTACTTCGACGCCTTCAACTTGAAGTCGCCCTTGCTCTCCAGCTCTTCGGAGTAGAGCTGAGCGCGCAGCGACGACTTGAGCAGGTAGGGGATCACCGAGCCCTTGACGATCTTCGCCGCCTCCTTGGCGTGCGTCTCTTCGTTCATGGTCGCGGTGATGTCGAACACGCCGGTGGAGGCGGCCGACACGCGATCACCCACGCCGATGGTCCCCTTGCTGACTTCTTTGCCCGCCAGCTGCGCGGTGTAGTCGAGCCCGGTGATGCTGATCTGGAAGTTGTTCGGGTTCACCACGCCGACGTGGAAGACGGCCTGCACTTCGTTCTCGCTGAAGCGGCCCGCTTCGAAGTCGACCAGCTTGAGGTGCGGCAGGCGCGGGGTCTTCACTTCTTTCGACTTGGCGAAAGGCAGCTCGACGGTGCGTTTGCCGGCCGGCTTGTCACCGCTGGCGGGCACCACGATGGTGACGAAGAGCGTGCCGCGCATGGCCAGCAGCAACGAGCCACCGCGCGCGTCCATCGCCTTCAACTCTTCTTCGTCCTTCACGTAGGTGAGGCTCTCGTCGAGCTCGAAGGCGAGGTTCTGGCCGGACGCCGCCGAGAGGCTCAGCTTGTCTTCGCCCGAGCGCTTCACGGTGCCGTCGACCACGAACTCCCAGGCGGCTTTCTCGACCGTGATGGCCTCGCCGCCGGCGATCACCGTGCCGGTGTACTTGATGTCCACCTGGGTGAGGCTCTGGGTGACGATGACGAAGTCTTCCTGCGGGAGCGTGGGTTCGGCCACGTCGGCCACCACTTCAGGCGCCGTCTTGCAGGCGGCCAACAGCATCAACAGGGACAACATCGAGCGCTTCATCACGGCACCCCCAGGCTGCAGCTCTCGGGCCCTGCGTCGGCCGTCCCGATGTCACGGACGCGCTGCAGGTACACCGGCGTCGGCGTACCACCGAGCAAGTTGAACGGACTGGAGATCACCGTGAAGCCCACCCCCGTCGCGAAGATGCGGCGCGAGTCGGAGCCGTGATCGGGGCTCTCCCCGAAGAGGATCTTGAAGGCGTTGTCCCAGGTGCCCAGCGGCGTCTTCTTCTCGGCCGTGGTCGGCACGTCGGTGGTGATGCGGTACGTGGTCGGCGTGCTCGAGTCGTCGCGCGAGAGGAACGCGGTGGTGGTGGTGGAGAGGTTCTCGCCCGCCAGGGTGGCCTGGGTGAGCCACTTCACGCCGGTGATGGTGGTGTCGGTGCGGTAGGTGACCGACTGCGTGCCCGCGATGCGCCGCATCAGGGTGAGGTCGCCGTTCTTGAAGGTGAAGAAGTCGGTCTGCACGATCTGGCCGCCCTTGCGGTACTCGACGGGGATGGTCTTGACCCCGCCTTCGAGCTCGAACAGGTCTTTGCGAACCCACACACCCAGCTCAGGCGGCGTCTGCTTGTTGAGCGGATCGGCGGAGTACTCGAAGCAGCGATCGCCAATCAGGCCGAACGCTTCCTGCGCCACGCAGTCGAGCCCGCAGCTGGTGTCGGGGCCGGCATCGACCACGGGTTTGACCGGGTCGCACGCCGTGAGGAGACCGAGGCCGAGGAGCGAGTGAAAGAGAATCGATCGCATGGGCGGCATGTAGCAGCAGAAAGCGGGTTTGTGTCGATTGGAGAGGCGCGGGAAGGCAGAGTGCTTCCCGCCGTGGGGAAAGTGCGAAAACGCCCAGATTTCACGCAGGCCGTGCGGGCGTTGATCACGCACGTGGCGAGCGCCCACCGTGACTTCGCGCACCTCGACGCCCGCCGCATCCTGGTGGTCGCAGGTGAAGCCCGCCGTGCCTCGCGGGGCACCGTCAAGCCGCTGACCTTCGCCGACAAGAAGCGCACCGATTCGATGGGCCGCAAGAAGCCGATGGTGAAGGTGAACGGGCGGCAGATGCTCTACTGCATCACGCTGCGGCCCTTGTTCTTCCGCCACTCCACGCCCCGGCAGCGGGTGGCCACCGTGCTGCACGAGCTCTTTCACATCGCCAAACACTTCGACGGCACGCTCGATCACCTGCGCCGCCACGAAGAGGCAGGTGAAGGGTTCGAGGCCGAGTTCGGGCCCATCGAACGGCGGGTGTGGAAACGACTCCCTCCCGAGCTGGTCACGCCGTTTGCCTATGATGGCGAGGTCAGGGTGCAACAGTGGCTGGAGAAGCCCCAGAGCTGGCTGCCGGGGGAGCGCGCGTCGCACCGCAACCTGTACACCGAAAAACACCTCTTCGAGGGCGTGGTGCGCATGAAGACCACCGCGGTGGTGAAGACCGTTCATTGAAGGATCCCGCCGCTGCGGTAAGGAGGCTCCATGGCTTCAGAACAGCACCCGCTGGCCGAGCGGTACGTGGACGCGCTTTACGAGCTCCCTGACGACCTTCGCGCCCGAAAAGATCTCGATGATGAGTTGGCCGCCCACATGACGGGAGGCCACCACATCTGCATTCGCGGCTTCTCGCGCATCGGCAAGACCACGATGATGAAGGGCATCCTGCAGCGCGCCTGCGAGCGTTCGGGCGGGGCGGCCTTCGTGCTCGACCTGCGCGATCCCGATCGCGACGACGCGATGCCTCAGTCGGTCGACGCGGTGCTGGCTCGCCTCACCACCAAGGTGAACGAGTTCCTGCAGCGCGTGGGCGCCAAAGAACTGAAAGCCGACCCCAAGAAGCCGCTCGAGGTGCTGGGCGAGCTGGCGGCCCCGCTGTTCGTGGGCTTCGACGAGCTGAACGCGCTCGCCGCGCTGGGGCCCGAAGGCATGGCCACGGTGATCGACACGCTGCTCACCACGCCTCGCAACGTGAAGGTGGCCGTGGTGTGCAACCGGCACCGCGATCTCGACGCCGCGTTCGAGCAGCTGGTGGTGGCGCGGGGTGGGGTGGCGACCGTGGTGGTGCCGCCCATCTCCGATGACGAGCTGGTGCAGCTGGTGCAGACGCCCGCGCAGGTGCTGGGCATCACCTTCGAGAACGAAGCGCTCGGTGCGTTGGCGGAGATCTCCGGCAATCGTCCGTTCGAGATCTTCTCGCTCTGCGCGTTGCTGGCTTCGCGCTTCGAGAAGGACTGGAAGGGCGCCGTCACGCCCGCGATGCTGGATGATCTCGTCAACCTCGACGTGCTCTCCGAGACCGACGAAGGCCGGGCGCTGATCGACAATCACCTGCGCATGCTGGTGACCGAGATGTCGGCCGAAGAGCGCACGGTGATGGAGCTGCTGTCGGCAGGCAAAGAGGGTGAGGCCACTGAAGACGCGCTGGTGCGTCTGCAGGAAGGCGGCTTCATCGTTCCCGAGGCTGAAGGGTACGAGGTCAACGGCGCGTTGCTTCAGTTCGTCTCGGGAGCGATCGTCGAAGGCATCATCAAAGTCTCGCTGGAGTAATTTGAACTCCCTCTCCCCTCGAGGGGAGAGGGTCGGGGTGAGGGGCTGTGAATGAAAGGACTCTGCGCCTCGTAGCGCCGCTCTCCCTCTCCCCTGCAGGGGAGAGGGTCGGGGTGAGGGTCAGTCGGCTAAGGCGCGAGGCGCTGGCGCGCTGTGGGCCGCTGGCGGGCCCAA
>JANODF010000068.1:0-10299 GCA_031412555.1 Archangium sp.
AGGCGCGCGGCGAAGTCGAGACGATGTTCAACGACCCCAACATCAGTGACAACAGCGGCGGCACCACCGTGACCGTTCAGCAGTGGTTCTGATCACCGCGTGAAGTTCTCGGGGGCCGTGCGGCGTCTTCGCTGCACGGCCCTTCGTCTTTCAGCTCAACGAGGGGTAGCCGCGGGCGGCTTCGACCGCGGAGGCCAGGGTCTCATCGAGCACCTCGGCGTCGAGCGGCTGCCAGACGATCAACGCGCTCGCTTCGGCCAGCCGGGTCTTGAGTGCGTCACCCTGCACGCACGCCGACATCGCGCGGCGCGCCGACAAGAGCGCCCGGCCGTGCGCGTCGTTGGAGAAACGCTGCACTGCGGCCACCCGCCACGGCTCGAGCGTCTTGCTCTTCGACAGCTGGCGGTTGCGCGCGGTCATCGCGTCGAGGGCGAACGCATCCATCACCAGATCCGCCACGCAGGCGAGCACGCCCTGGTGTTTCTCCAGCTGAGGGCCATGCGCTTCGACGGCGACCTGCAAGGTGAGCCGCGCCAGGCGCTTCAAGTTCTCCACGTTGGCGTCTTCGCCCGCAGGCGTGCCGGCCCTGTCGAAGAGCGGCAACACGCCCTTCATCGCGCGCTTGAGCAACGTGCCGCCGATGAGCAGCCGGTTGATCTCGTTGGTGCCCTCGAAGATGCGGTTGATGCGCGAGTCGCGGTAGGCGCGCTCCACCGGGTATTCCTCGATGAAGCCCGCCCCGCCGTGCAGCTGCACGCCGTCATCGACCAGCTGGCCGAAGTATTCGCTGCCGAGGATCTTCAAGATGCTCGCTTCCACCGCGAACTCTTCGATGGCCGCCAACAACGCGGTGCCCCGGGCCACCTTGTCGTCGATGAGACCCGAGGTGCGGTACGCCATCGACTCCACCGCGTACGTGTGGGTGAGCATGCGGGCCAACTTCTCGCGCGTCAGCCCGAAGCGGATGATCGGCGTGTCGAACTGCCGTCGATCGCTGGTGTACGTGCAGGCGCCGCCCAGGTGCAGCTTCATGGCGCCGATCACGCCCGCGCCCAGCTTGAGCCGGCCCAGGTTCAAGATGTTGAAGGCGATCTTGTGACCGCGGCCGATCTCGCCCAGCAGGTTGCCCACCGGCACCCGTGCGTCTTCGAGGATGAGCGGACAGGTCGACGAACCGCGAATGCCCATCTT
This sequence comes from Archangium sp., assembly GCA_031412555.1. Lineage (GTDB taxonomy): Bacteria > Myxococcota > Myxococcia > Myxococcales > Myxococcaceae > Archangium_A. The sequence goes on from JANODF010000068.1 coordinate 1,192, forward strand.
GTGTTCTTCGGGCCCCACGGTGAGCCCGGGCGTGTCGCGATCGACGATGAAGCAGCTGAACTGCGTTCCATCGACCTTCGCGAAGACGATGAACACGTCGGCGAAGCCGGCGTTGGTGATGTACTGCTTGCTGCCGGTGAGCAGGTAGTGCGTGCCGTCGGCGCTCTTCACCGCGCGCGTCTTGGCCCCCAGCGCATCGCTGCCTGAGCCCGCTTCGGTGAGCGCGTAGGCGGCCACCTTCTCTCCACTGGCCAGGGTGGGCAGGTATTTCTGCTTCTGCTCGTGCGTGCCGAACCAGGCGATGGGCAAGGTGCCGATGCAGGTGTGCGCCGCGAAGGTGACCGACCAGCTGCCCAGCAGGCTCTTCGCTTCGGCGACCACCAGGGTGGTGGTCTTGTCGAGCCCGAAGCCGCCGTAGGCCTCTTCGATGTCGATGCCCAGCAGGCCCAGCTCACCGGCCTTGCGCAGCAACTCACGCAGCAGCGCGAAGTCTTTCTTCTCGATGCGATCGGCGCGCGGCAGCACTTCTTCGGTGCTGAACCTTCGAGCCGTCTCGTAGAGCGCGCGCTGCTCGGGGGAAAAGAATTCAGGGGCCATCACCGGCCGGTGGCCGATGGGCTCGAGGAGAAAACCGCCGCCAATCAATTCGTCGTGCGTCACGAAACCGACTCTAATCGAGGCATGCGGATTCGACTGCTCACCTTCGTGATGTCGCTGGGCCTCTTCGCGTGTGGCCCGGTCATCGGAGACCCCTGCACCGTCGCCACCGACTGCGGCCCGGGCGTCTGCCTCAACCGCGACTTCTCACCCGGAGGGCTCTGCACCCTCACCTGCACCGTGGGTGGCAACGCCTGCCCTGCGGGGAGCGCGTGCATCGCGCGGGCGATCGACGACGACACCGCGGGGTGTCTGCGCAGCTGCACGAAAGACGCGGATTGCCGCGGCGGGTACACCTGCCGCACGGAGAACGGCACCTCGGTGTGCCTCGGCCCCGGCGGTCTCTAAAAGCAAAAGAGGCAAGGTCCACCGTGGACCCTGCCCCTTTCGCGACAGCGGAAAACAGCTTCCGCGGAAATTACGGCATCGGGAAGCCGGTGAGGTGGATGTTCGAACCCGACATCGCCTTCAGGTTACGAACCTTGTCCGCGCGCTCCTGGCTGACTTCGCCGATGGGGTGCAGGCGAACGGCCTTGCCGATCACGCGCGCCGAACGACGCGAGTACAGGAAGATGTTGAACGAGTCGGTCTCGTGGTTGAGCACGAAGATGCCGTCCGTCTCCGTAGGAGCCGAGAGCACCGCGCCCGCGGCCGCCGCGCGCACGAGCGGATCGGAAGGAGCCGACTGGCCGGTGAGCGCGCCGATGATGCCCGCGAAGGCGCTGCCGATGCCGCCGTCTTCGGCGCCCCAGCAGATGAACATGAACAGACAGTTGATGGCCGCTTCACCCTGGATGCGCTCGCCCAGCGTGTAGCCAACTTCCTGAGGGCGCGACCACATGGCGGCGGGCTCGGGGTTCATCTGGGCGGTCGGGTCGATGTACGAGCGCTGGCCGTGGGCACAACCGACGGCGACAACCGCGAAAAGAGAAACAGCAACGAGGTTCTTGAACATGGTGTGGACTCCTGCCCGGTAATGGGGGCCGCGAACCTACACACGGAAATAGGGGCTTCAAGTACGAAGTGTTCATGGCAATCAGGGGCCTCGACCTCGTGTTGATGACAGCTGATCGTACCCAGAAGCGGGTGATCGCGAGCCTGCGGTGGCCCGCTGAAGTCGATGCCGAAGTGCGAACGTTTCTTCGCGACAACCTGTTGGCCGAGCGGCTGGGTGATGCGCGGCGCGCTGAGGTGGCGTTGAAGAGAGGTTTCGTGCCCGCGGCTGAGCGCGTGGCGTTTCTGGCGGAGCGGCCGTTCTATCTGCCCGAGGTGTCGGAGACGTTGGCGAGCGCGATCGATCTGGAGGATCTCGTCGCGGTGTTCTCGACGGGCCTTCAGGCGCTGCGCATGGCAGACCCCGAACTCGACCTGGTGTTCGAGTTCATCGGCTGAGCGTCACTTCGCGGGAGGCCGCGGATAGACGAGGCACGTCTCGGGAAAGTACGCCGACTCGGGCGAGACGTAGTTCACCGACATCGCCCGCGCGATCTTCTCGAGCTCGGTGCCGAACGAAGGCACGAAGCACACGTCGGGCGCCGACTTGAACTTGCCCTGGATGCGCTGAAAACCGCGCTGCAGCGTGGTCAGATCCAGCTTGCCGCCGCGCAACGGCACGGTCGGGCCGTTGGGATCGCCCCCGGGCAACTTGCCCAGGTTGGTCTGCAGCTCGAAGCCGTCGGCGCGCTGAATCACGCGCAATTTTCCCGGCACGGGTTCATCGATCCACGCCTGAAACTCGGGGGCATCGCGCAGCTTCAGCTTGAAGGCGATCGCCGCTTCGGGATGTTTGAGCCACACCTCTTCTTTGGCATCCGCCAGCGTCGCCAACAGCGGAGCGATCTGCGCGAGGTACGTCTCGTCGTCGGGCACGAGCACCACCGGCCCGGTGCCCGCGGGCAGCACCGTCTTCTCACCGCTCAGCGTGACCAGCCGCGCACCCGCGGGCACGGCGGGACCGACCGGCGTGAACGGCACCACTTCATAGAGCGCGTCACGCGCATCCCCCGCGTCGACCCCCACCCGCTCCAGCGGCTCGAGGGGTTTGGGCTGCGCCCGGGGAATTGCAGCGGCGGGCTTTTGATCCTGACACCCGGCCAGCAACACCAACACGCCCAGCCACCTCACTTCAGCACCGCGGTCGCTTCCGGAAATGCGCGCGACACGCACTGCGCCGAAGCGAGGCCCCTGGTCACCGCGTCGTACGCTGCTTCTTTCGCGGTCTTGAAGAGCACCATGCCGGTGAATCGTTTCGCGTCATCGGCACGGCCCGCGTTGCGGATGTAGATGGCCTTCACCTGCTCGGGGAACTCGGCGCGCATCTGCGCGTAGACCTCGGGATCGTGTTCACCCGAGTCACCGATCAGCACCACCTGGTTGGGGATCTCCTCGAGCAACGCGCGGATGACCGGCTGCTTGTAGTTCGAGAGCGTCGAGGGCCCGAGATCGCGCAGGTAGATGCCGAAGACGGGAAAGCCGTGGCCGTTCAAGAACGAGCGCACCCGACTCAAGTACTGAGCCGGAGAACCGCTCACCAACGCGAAACCCGGGCGTGCCGCCTTGTCTTCTTTCAGGCAGCCGTAGAACTCCGCCATGCCGTCGACCACCGGCTGGTTGCTCTCGTCTTGCATCAGCGCGGCCTTCACCAGCTTCGAGGTGCTCACCACGTTGGTCACCGCCAGGGTGTCGTCGAAGTCGGAGACCACGAAGAACGGGGCGGCCGGAGCGATGATGTCGACGGTGGCGATGCCCGCTTCAGCGCCCTTCACGAAGGCTTCGGCGGTGGTGAGCCCGACCTCGAAGGGCTGCTTTCCCCCCAGGAGCGTGACGCTGAAGTTTCCATCGTGGCCGCTGGCCACCTCGACGCTGCGGCCGGCGTAGCGGATCTCGACGGGGGCGCCTTGCCAGTTGGACGAGGTGAGCCTTCGCAGGTTCTTCGAGAAGGTCGAGCTGCCCGTGGAAGGCGCGTGTTTGAGCACCCGGCCTGAGAGCGTGACCTGATCCGGCGTACCCACGGCAGGAAAGAGGAGCACCGCCGCGTCGGCCCAACACGTCGCCGCGAGCAGTACAGAAACCAGGGTCAGAGAACGCATGAGCGCGGGAGCTTACCTTTCGGCTCGAGCAGGGGCACGCAGTCCCACTCGAACGGTCGGCCTCGAACAAGTGAGTGAGCACCCCGAGCGGCGTGGTACCTTCCGCGCGCCCGAGCGGACGCCCACGTTGTCACCTGCAGAAACCACCAGATTCGGAAAGTACGAGCTGCTCGACCGCATCGCTGCGGGCGGGATGGCCGAGATTTTTCGCGCGCGCTACGAGCCGGCGCCGGGCGTGATGAAGCAGGTGGTGATCAAGCGGATCCTCCCTCACTACGCGGAGAACAAGGCCTTCATCGGCATGTTCACCAACGAGGCGAAGATCGTGATGGGCCTGTCACACGGCAACATCGCGCAGGTCTTCGACTTCGGCTCCATCGACGGCGATTACTTCCTGGCGATGGAGCTGGTCGACGGCCACCCGCTCTCCAAGGTGGTCAAACGCGCGCGCACCCTGGGCATCCCGGTGTTGCCGCCGGAGTTCTGCGCCTTCGTCTGCGCCGAGATGCTCAAGGGGCTGCACTACGCCCACGCGCGCCTCGATGAGACCGGCCGGCCGTTGAAGATCGTGCACCGCGACGTGAGCCCGCAGAACGTGCTCATCAGCTACGAGGGCCAGGTCAAGCTGGTCGACTTCGGCATCGCCAAGGCGCGCAACGCCAGCAGTGAAGAGACGGCGGCGAACGCGGTGAAGGGCAAGTACGCGTACTTCGCGCCCGAGCAGGCGAAGGCCAAGGAGCTCGACGCGCGCACCGACGTCTTCGCCTCGGGCATCGTGTTGTACGAGCTGCTCACCGGGCAGCTCCCGTTTCAGGGCCGCTTGATGGACGTGATGGCCCGCATCGTTCGCGGGCAGTTTCAGAAACCGCGTGAAATCAACCCGCGCATCCCGCCGGATCTCGAGCGGGTGGTGCTCAAGGCGATGGCGCTCGAAAAGAACGATCGCTACCAGACCGCCGAGGCGTTCCAGCAAGACCTCAACCGGTTCCTCGCGAACAACCACCCGGAGTTCACGGGCGGCATGGTCACCCTCTTCCTTCACCTGCTGTTCGAAGAAGAGCTCGTGAAAGATGGCCGGCCGGTGCAGATCCCCCGTGAGTTCGTGGAGCGGGCGCAGAAGTGGAAGCAGCCACTCCCGCCGCCGCAGGATCCGGGCAAACGTGACGAGGCGGAAGATCCCACCGAGATGGTGGCGATGTCGGACCCCAAGCTCAACTTCGGGTCTTCTGCGAAGTTCGATGAAGTGCCGGCGCCTCCGCCGAAGTTTCCCTGGGTGCGCGCGTTGGCGTTGTTGGCGGCTGCAGCTGCGGTGGGCTTCGGCGCGGTCACCGTGATGCAGCGCATGAAAGAAGGCACGCTCGAGATCACCAGCGTGCCCACCGGCGCGCAGGTGGTGCTCGATGGCAAGGTGCTGCCCTCGAAGACGCCCACCCAGGTGGCACGGCTGTCGGGCGATCGCACGTTGCGGCTCGAGGTGAAGTCGCCCGGGTACCAGGTGTGGAAGAACGAGGTGCCGCTGCGGTCGGGGCAGCATTTGCTGGTGGAGGCGAAGCTCGAGGTGACCCCGCCTCCGGAGCCGCCGAAACCGCCTGAGCCGATCCCGGTGAAGGTCGATCCGCCTCCCCTGCCCCCGGAGCCGCCGCCTGCGCCGGATCTCGTGGTGTGGCCCACGGCGAAGTTTGCGCTCGATGCCACACGGCATCGGCTCGACCTTTCCTCGTCAGGTGCCGTGCTGGTGAACCTGGAGCCGACGAAGACCTATCGCGTGTCGCTGCTGGGCAAGGGCATCACCCCAGGCTGGGCGTTCTATGTGGTGAGCGATGGCGGCGCGCAGCCGGGCACGTTCGGGGCGGATCCCCTGCTGATCAAGAGCGCGTCGAAGTTCTACGCGTTCCACGTGCCGGCGACGCTGCTGGGTTCGGGTGAGAAAGATGAGAGCAAGGCGCGTTCGCTCTCGGTGTTGATCGAGGGGCAGAAGAAGGCGCAGCTCAAGAGCGTGTCGACGAAGTTGAACTTCCCGAGTTCGCAGCGCGTGACGGTGACGGGGCTCAATGCGGCCACGGCGTATGAGTTGACGCCTCGGCAGGGCACGCCTCCCGCGGTCGCTCGTGAAGGCGGGGCGCCGTTGCGGTTGGTGGTGGTGGGGGCGCCGAGCGGGCTCATCATCGCTCCGATTGATCAGGCTCTGCGGCTCGAGGGGCTCACTTCGTTCTGGGTCACCTTCATCGATGACTTGAATGATGCTGAGTCGGGGCGGCTGATGTTCGAGCTGAGGGAAGTGCGGCCGATCAAGAAAAAGAAGGGGCGGTAAGGCCCTCACCCCGACCCTCTCCCCCTCGGGGAGAGGGAGCTCACGGCGACAGTTACGTAGAATCCTGTAGCCGAAAAATTGATCAGTTCCGTGGTGCACCTACTCTGTGTGTGCAGCTGCCCACACACGGAGAACGCCCATGAAGAAGCTCATTTTCGCAGTGATGACGGTGATGACGGTGGTCGTTGGTGGTGTGGCTGCGGCAGGGTCGATGAGCAAGCCCAGCGATCGCGAAGTGGAGCAGGCCATCGACTCCCGGCTTCACGCGATGCTGGTCAAGTTGAACGCCACCAAGAAGTGACCTGCTTGGATAAGGAGTGACTTCGTAAAACGGTCGTGGTGGAAGTCACACCATGCCCGACATGACGTCGCTCTCCGTCGGCGACAGGCTGGTGTATCCGAACCAGGGCCTGTGCTCCGTCACCGAGATCAAGACCGAGGAGATCGCCGGTCAGAAACTCACTTTCGTCAGCCTGGTCATCATCGAGACCGGCGCGAAGGTGAAGGTCCCCCGCGAGAAGCTCGAGAAGAACGGCGTGCGCCGTGTCTCGACTGCCGACGACGTGAAGAAGGTCGTCGACTATCTCAAGGGTGCCTCTGACAAGGCGTCGCTCGATTGGAAGAAACGCGCCCGCGAGAACACCGCGCGCCTGTCCGAAGGCGGTCTGCTCGGGCTGGCTGAAGTGGTGAAGGGTCTTCAGGAACTCTCCGAGCTCCGTCCCCTGCCCCCCAAAGAACGCGACCTCTACAACGACGCGCGCCACCTGTTCGTCGACGAGCTGTCAGCGGCGATGGGCGTGCCGGCGGCCGACGCGGAAGATGCGTTCGACATTCTCCTGTTCATTCCCGGCCGCGATCGGCCCAAGCGCACCGCCGAGGAGTTCGCGGGCCTGGGTGAAGAAGGCGACGAGCTCGGCATGGAAGGCGATCTCATCGGCATCGATGGGGGCGAAGAGGCCTCCGAAGAATCAGCCGAAGAGAAGCCCGAAGAGGGCGAGTCGGAAGAAGGCGGCGAAGAGGACGAAGACGGCGCCAAGAAGAAGCCGAAGGCCGCCGCTGCTGCACCTCCGAAGGCAGCCAAGGGCAAGAAGACGCTCATCTCGGATGTCGAGGTGACCATGCCCGCGTCGCTGGCGCTGACGGAGAACCTGCCCAAGAAGCGGGGCCGTCCGCCCAAGCCGAAGCCCGAGGTGACGGAGCCGCCTCCGCCGCCGAAGAAGCGCGGCCGCCCGCCCAAGCCGAAGCCCGAAGTGACCGAGCCGCCTCCGCCGCCGAAGAAGCGCGGGCGTCCGCCCAAGGCCAAATAATTTCCGGAGATCATCGTGATCCGCATCTTCACGCTCGACGAGTTCGATCCCGCGCTTCTCAAAGCGCTCACCAAGTCGCTCTACACCGCGTTCGGCGTGGGCTCCGAACACAGCGGCGCCGTCACCGTGCCTCACGGGCAGCAGGAGCCCTACGACGCCAACAAGCTCCTCGACGCGATGCCCAAGGTGCACGCGCTGGCTGACGACAAGGTGCTCTTTCTGACCAGCCGCAAGCTCGCGCCACGCAAGCTCGTGTCGGGCGAAGCGCCCACCTACGGGTTGTCGCGTTACGGGCAGCAGCGGGCGGTGGTCACCACTTCGACCATCAAGGGCCTGGCGCCCGACAACGTGAAGCTGCTCGCGCGGTACGCGATGCAGGAAGTCGGTCACACGTACGGGCTGCACCACTGCCTCGATCCGCGCTGCGCGATGTACCCGCAGTGGACTCCGTCGTACGCGCTGGGTGAAGCGAGCTTCTGCACGTATTGCCGCGATTCGAGCGACGCGAAGATCCGCACGACGAAGTCGTGAAAGCGGAAGTCCCATCGCCTCGAGCCGCTCCTCCTTCTGCACCCGTGTCTCCCTCTCCCCGAGGGGGAGAGGGTCGGGGAGAGGGCGTTCTCCTCGTCGCAGTCGCGCTCGTTTGCCTGATCTTCCAACTCTGGCTGCCCACGACGCACGTGGCGGAGCGAGACTACGAGGCCGTCAGTCAGGTGCTGGCCGCCGAGAAACAAACCGGCGACGTCGTCCTCCTCGCCCCCTGGTGGACCGAACGCGCCCGCATCTTCGCGCCTGAAGGTCTCCCGGTCGTCGGCTACCAGGGCAGCGACTCCGACTCGCTCGAGCGATACCCGCGCATCTGGGTGCTCGCCCAACCGCACCAGCCCAACGCCGGCATGGGCGACTTCGAGAAGGCCTTCGCCCCTTCCCGCACGGCCATCGGCGCAGAACGCCGCTTCGGCAATCTGTCGCTGCGGCTGTACCAGAACGGCCGTCATCGCCCGGTGGTGGTCGACGCCGCGCAGATCGTCGGAGCAGGCCAGGCGCAGGTCTACCTCGAGTCACCCGACGGCAACCGCCAGCCCTGCAGCTTCACCGGCACCGCGTATCGCTGCGGCAATGGAAAGATCGTCGGCAAGGAGTGGCACGAGGTGCACTTCGCTCCGTACAGCTGCGTGAAGCTCGAGGCGCCGGGTGGTGCGAACCGGGTGGTGGTCGAGTTCACCGCGTCAGCTGCTGACTCGAGCAGTCTCTCCGCTGGGTACATCTGGGAATACGGCGCGTACCGCGATGGCATCACCCCGACGAGCGTGACGCTCGAGGTGAATGGCCAGGCGCAGTCGATGGAATTGCCGGTCGGTGACGAGTTGATGCATCGGCTCGAGGGGCCGGCGTTGGCTGAAGGCGCTCGTGTGCGGATCTATTTGAGCTCGCAGAATCCTTCGGCTCGCGTGGTGTGTGCGGTGATGAGCGGATCGCGGAGGGCGCCATGAGTGAGAAGATGGCGAACGTCCTCCCCTTCACCGACCGCCGCATCGCGTGGATTCTGTTCTTCGCCGGCGTGCTGCTGCTGCTGGCGACCGAGAAGGACGTCGGCTTCGGCCGTGACGAGAGCGTCTACTTCCACGCGGCTGAAGCGCACGCCCGCTGGTTCCAGTTGTTGGTGAGCTCACCGGCCGCGGCGGTCAAAGACGCGGCGATCGTTCAGCACTTCGAGTTCAACCACGAGCACCCCGCGCTGATG
>JANODF010000069.1:0-70474 GCA_031412555.1 Archangium sp.
GAACGCGTTCCTCGGCGACGTGCCCGTACTGCCTTCAGGCACCTACGCCGTCGAGCTGCGCGCGAAGAACTGCGAAGTGGTGGACACCGGCCTCACCTGGACCGTGCCCTGATCAGCGGCGGGTCTGAGCGAACACGTCGCGCAACGCTTCGAGCAGGCTCTGCGCGGTGTACGGCTTGTGAATGAAGTGCGCGCCCGCACCGGTGCTCGCCACCTCAGGTGCAAAACCACTCGAGCCGATCACCAGCACCTGCGGATCGACCTCCCGAAGCGCGCGGATCAACGACGTGCCATCCATCACCGGCATCGCCATGTCGGTAATTACCGCGTCGATGTCGAAGTGGTTCGCCGTGAACACGCGCATCGCATCGGCGCCGTCGCTGGCCAGCATCACCTTGTAGCCAAAACGCTCCAGCGTTCGCCGCGCGACCGAACGAATGGCGGCCTCGTCATCCACCACCAACACCACCTCACCGTTACCCCGTGGCAACCGGGACAACCCGCGGGTGCTGGGGTCGAACGACTCACCTTCTTCAGCCCCCAGCGCCGCCGGCAGATAGACGTCGAAACGGGTGCCCCGCCCCAGCACGCTGTCGACACAGATGAAGCCGCCATGGCTGCGCACGATCGCAAGAGTGGTGGAGAGCCCCAGCCCCGTGCCGCGGCCGAACTCCTTGGTGGTGAAAAAGGGCTCGAAGATGCGCTCCTGCACGTCGGTGGCGATGCCGGTGCCGGTGTCGTTGACGCTCACCTTGAGCCACTTGCCGGGCCGCGCTTCGGAGTGCAGCGCCGTCAGCGAGCCGGTGAGCACCACGTTCTCCACCGTGATGGAGAGCAGCCCGGGCTTCACCATCGCGTCGCGCGCGTTGACGCTCAGGTTGGTGAACACCTGGTGCAGCTGCGTGGGGTCTCCCAGCACCGGCCAGAGCATCTCGCCCAGGTTCAGGGCGAAGGCGATGTGTTTGGGGAAGGTGTCTCGCACGATGGTCTCGAGTTCGCGCAACACCGTGGCCGCGTCGATGCGCAGCCGTTTGCCTTCGACCCCGCGTGCGAACGAGAGCACCTGCTTCACCAGATCGGCCGCGCGTTGGGCGCTGGTCTCGAGGGTGTCGAGCACCTCGACGCCATCGGGGTCGTGCACCTGCCGCTTCAAGAACTCGACGGCCATCATGATGGGGGCCAGCGTGTTGTTCAGGTCGTGTGCGATGCCGCCGGCCAGGGTGCCGATGCTCTCCATGCGCTGGGCGCGGAAGAACTGCGCCTCGAGCCGCTTCTTCTCCGAGATGTCCTGAAACGAGCCCTGCATGCCCACGATGGTGCCGTTGCCATCGCGCACCGCCTCGCCGATCGATCGCACCCAGATGAGCCGGCCGGTCGCGGTGAGCTTCTGCAGCTCGATGTCGTACGGCACGCCTTCGAGCTCACAGGCGCGCATGTGCCGCATCACCACGTCGCGGTGTTCAGGCGGAAAGTAGCTGAGCCCTTCTTCGAGCGTGGGCCGGTACCCCGGTGGCAGATCGTGGATCGCGCAGATCTCGTCAGACCAGGTCAGCGTGCGTTCAGGGAGCTGAATCATCCAGCCACCCAATTTCGCGGTGCGGCCCGCGATGCGCAGCAACGCCTGGCTCTGGCGCAAGGCGTCGTCGGACAGCTTGCGCTCCGTCACGTCGTGGCAGGTGCCGAACGCGCGCAGGGGAGCGCCGTGTTCGTCGTAGGTCACCTGCCACCGCTCTTCGACGAACTTCACCCGGCCGCCCGGCAACAAGACGCGATGTTCGATCGAGCAGGGCGCGTGCAGCTCGGGCGATCTCAGGAAGGCTGAGTTCACCGCGTCGCGATCGAGCGGATGAATGAACTCGAGGAACAACTGGTGCGTGGGGCGGAACGTCGCGGGGTCGGTCTCGAAGATGCGGTGTGTCTCTTCTGACCAGCTGACTTCCAACGTGGAGAGATCAGTCTCCCAGCTGCCCAGCCGTGCGGCTCGTTGAGCGGCCGCCAGACGCGCGCGCTCCGCTTCGAGCTCCCTGGAGAGCTGCCGCTGGGCATCCTCATTCAGGGTGTTCTCAGTCATGAGAGAAAGGAACTGTAGTGGCCGCGCCTCCTGTTGCATACCCACCAAAATCGTCTGCCGACCCGGGAGGACAGCGGGGCGCGGAGTAGGCTGCACCCGTGCTTTCGCCCCTTCGTCTTTCATCCGTCGTCATCGCAATCTTCCTCTCGAGCTGCGAGTGCACGAACGTCGGCCACATCGGCGGCAAGGTCGATGGCGGCGCTGACGGCGGCGCGAACTCGGGCGGAGGCACCGGCACTGGAGGTGGTGGCGGCGGGGGCGGCACCATCAGCGCTGGCCCGTTGACCATCAGCCCGCGCGATCAGGTCATCGACGTGTCGCCGGGGCAGCCGTTGCCCACGGTGCAGTTCTCCGCCACGGCGCACGGCGCGAGCGTCACGCCCACCTGGGCTGCCTCTGCGTTGGGCAGCGTCAGCCCCAGCGGGCTCTTCGTTCCCACCGGTTCTGCGGGGGGCATCTCCACCATCACCGCCAACGCAGCAGGTGAGCAGGACAGCACCACGGTGACCGTGCGGCTGCGGTTGGTACAGAACGGTGCGACCGATGCCGGAGCGATGGACGCTGGTTTCGGTGGCGTGGGCGGCGTGGGAGGCGAAGGCGTGGGTGGCCCGGTGACGCCGGCGATCCTCACCGTGCTCCAGTCGACACCGACCGCCGACGCCTCGTTGGGCCTGCTCTATCCGTACGATGAGACCGTCTGGCCGCGCGGCATTCTCGCGCCCCTGCTGCAGTGGAATGCGGGGGCCCGTTCGTTCGACGCGGTGGGCATTCACCTCGAGTGCGCCCACTTCACCTGGGATGGCGCGTTCGCGAAGACCGCGACGCCCTTCATTCACCACCCGGTTCCGCAAGACGTGTGGAAACAGTTGGGCGACTCGTGCGCGGGAGCGACCGTGCAGGTGCGCCTGGTGTTCGCGGCCGGCGGCGTGGCGTACGGACCGTTGACGCAGAGCTGGCGAATCGCGCCGGGCTTCCTGAAGGGCGTCGTCTATTACAACTCGTACGGCAGCAAGCTCGCGCTCAACCACCCCGGCGCGTTGCCGAACAACGCGATGTTCGGGGGAGCGACGCTGGCGATTCGGGGCGACTCGACCGACCCGGTGCTGGTCGCCGGCAAGACGGGCCCGACGAATGACTGCCGGGTGTGCCACGTGGTTTCGGCCAACGGCTCCACGTTGCTCTCGCAGCAGGGCGACAACAACTCGGCCACCTCGGCCTACGCGCTTCGTTCGGCCAACGCCGAGACGCCGATGTCGCCGGGTGATGGCCGCTTCGCCTGGGGTGGCCTCTCGCCCGACGGCACGTTCCTCTTTTCCAACTCGGCGCCGCTGCAGGGTTCGTCGCTTTCGCCCAGTGCGCTCTACCAGGTGCCCAGTGGCACGGAGATCCCCACCACGGGTCTGGCTGCGGGTCTGCAGGCAGGGACGCCGGTGTTCTCGCCCGACGGCCGCTCGCTCGCCTTCAACTGGTACGGAGGGCCGGGCAGTGATCGACGCTCGTTGGCCTTCACGCGTTTCACGCCGCCCGGTGCGTTCACCGACTTCGTCACCCTGCACACGCCGCCCGCGGGGCACGTCGATCTCTACCCGAGCTTCCTGCCCACGGGCTCGGGCGTGGTCTTTCAGGTGGAGACGCAGAGCAGTGGCCGCAACTTTGCCGAGACGCGCTCGACCTGCGACGCCTCCGGTCCGTGCTCCGACGTGGGGGCGCACGGAGAGTTGTGGTGGGTCGACGTCGCCAGCAAGCAGGCGCACGCGCTGACGAAGTTGAACGGAGTGGGTCTGCCCACCGGGCCCAACGCGCACGATGCCGACGCGACGCTCAACTACGAGCCAACGGTCAGCCCGATTCCTTCAGGTGGCTACGCGTGGGTGATCTTCACCAGCCGCCGCCTCTACGGAAACGTGGCCACCCTCAATCCGTTCTGGAGCGACCCGCGGTACCACGATCTCTCGCAGTCACCGACGCCCAAGAAGTTGTGGGTGGCGGCGATCGATCTCAACGCGGCCCCGGGCACGGATCCGAGCCACCCTGCTTTCTACCTGCCCGCGCAGGAGCTGCTCGCCGGCAACTCGCGGGGCTACTGGTCGCTCGATCCCTGCCGTGCCGATGGTGAGGGGTGTGGTTCAGGCGACCAATGCTGCGGTGGGTTCTGCCGTGGGCCGAACGACACGGGCAAGACGTGCAGCTCGAACAACGGCGGCGGGTGTTCGGCCGAGTTCGAACGCTGCACCACGCACGCCGATTGTTGCGGCGCCGCGACCGCCGGCGCGGTCTGCGTGAATCAGCTCTGCGTGATCCCCGACATCAACTGAAAGACGAACTCAGCCGTAGCCCGGTGCGGTCCCTTGTCACCGGGCGCCGCCCTCAGTTGAGTTTCGTATTCTTCCTTGGTCAGGTGCGCGCATGAAAAGCCCAGTGGGTGTCGCGGCGTGCTTGGTGTTGCTCTCGTGTCAGGAGAGCACTGAGAAATTCGGGGTGGCACAGCGCGCAGCGACGTCGCCGGAAGAATTCGCGAGAGAGATTCTCTCGAAGCGCTACGAGGTCGAGGGGGGCAAATTTCCTTCGAGCAGGTCGCGCGTGCCGCCTACTCACACCGCGAGGACAGACCAGCGCTGCTTCTGAAGTGGCGCATCGAGCCAACGACCGCCGGAACCATCGCGCTCGACCTCGCAGGCAAGGAACTCGAGGAAGCGACACTCGAAAACAAAGAGGCCGAGTTCATCCGCGACAATGGTCTGCGGATCGCGCCGTCCCTGCGGCAGAGGTTTGCCGAACAGCCCGGTATCGAGCTCGCCGTCAATGTCACGTTCATCCCGAAGGCCAGCATGGACTTCTCCCGCTGGGACGAAGCAAGCGAAGTGAAAGACGAAGACCTTCTCGCCGAACGTGGCCGCGGCGTCGAGCGGCTCAGCGCCGAAACGACTGCTCGCGCGAACGAACTGTCTGCGGCGTACGAGGCATCGCTCATCGATCTCGGGCTGAATGCCGCATCGTTCAAGCTCACTGAGGTTCAAGCTCGTGACATCGCTCGAATCACCTTCGTGAACGAACTGACCCTGGCACCAGACCCGATGACGCCTGAGATGATCCCGTTGATCGCTGAGGAGGGCGAGAGCACCGGCATCTATTCTTTCAGCCAGTCGAACGGTGCCTATGGCGGGGGTATGGGTGTGATCATTCACGAGCAGGGGGCGCCGTGGGACATGTCAGGGTTCTTCGCTCAGGACACGCTCGGAGCGTTCAAACACGAGTCGCAGGGCACGCTTGCCGCGCTCACCCACGCACGCCAGGTTTTCGCGATCCTCTCGAACACGTTCGCCACGAACCGTGGCATGGCCCCCGACGCGAACTTCGGTTTCTTGACTGAGCGCGACGGGCTCCCGTTCTCGAGCGACATCGCCCGGCTCACACAGCTCGTTGGAGGCACCGCGAGCAACCCGCCGCCTGTGCCTTACCGCGTCTACAACGGGAGCTACGGCCTGAGTCGGCTTCCCAGCGATGTGAACACCTCTCTCGGTGCCTTCTCACACAGCTTCGATGCGCTTGCCTGGAGCGGAGGCTTTACGTCTGTCTTTGCAAACGGCAACACGAACGCGCGTTACACATCGCCAGACGTGTCCGCCACGCCCGCAAACGGGTTCAACAGCATCGCGGTGGGAGGCACAGACGACTCGCGTACCCCCCTTGATGCGTCGGACGACACAGTCGCGTCAGAATCGGCCTTCATTGGCCCTCCGTCGCTCCATCATGATCGTGTGAAGCCCGAGCTGCTTGCTCCATACGCGGTCTGCACCATCCCTGGCGCTGGTTGCGGCTCCGGGAGCAGCTTTTCCGCACCCCTCGTCACTGGCCTCGTCGTCGACTTGATGCAGAAGCTCCCCATCGCGCGCGGTCGCCCGGACACCGTCAAGGCGTTGTTGGTCGCGAACGCGCGAGCGATTGCTGGTAGCCAGGTCGGCGCTGGCTTTGGCCAGGTCTCGGGCGTCAAGCTCGCAGGCGCCATGCCGTGGGGAAACACGCGGGGCCTGTACATGGCCCGCACGGCGACGTGCGCGGCACTGCGCGCCACGACTCACGTGGTCGAGTTGACGCCAGTCGACGCATTCCCCGTACGGATCGTGATGTCCTGGCTCTCGAACGGTAGCAACGGCGCCCCGACAAATGAGCCATTTCACGATCTCGATCTCGTCGTCGTGCAGCTCTCCAACAACGCGGTCATCGCATCGAGCGCCCGCTTTGATTCGACCGTCGAGGTCGTCGACTTCACGCCGATTCCGAACGAGCGCTACGCGGTTCGCGTTTCGGCCCGCCGCTGTTACTCGGGAATGGTGCCCTTCACCGTCGCGTGGCGGTCAAGCGGAGCAAGCCTTCAAGCCGTTCCCTCGACCATCGGCTCGGCGCCCTGAACATGCGCGGTCTCCTGCCCCTCCTGTTCTGCTCGCTCACGGCCTGTCCGATGCCGGCGCCAACACCAGACGCAGGGTGCGGGTCGCTCGATCTCTTCCTCTACCGCCCGTCGGCGCTCATCCCCGAGGGAGAGCACGAGATCCTTTTGCAGCCGCATGAGGTGGGCATCGACGCCTCCGTCGAGCTTTCCGTTTCTGGCACGAGCCTGGGCACACGGAGCATCGCCACCACCGCGCGGTGGAGAACGACGCTCGCACGCGGCGATCAGGAGCTCATCGCCGATGTTCATTGTGGCGGAGAGTCGTGGCGCCGGACCTGGACGCCCCATGTCTATCCGCGGCTGCTGCTGACGGAATCGTTGCCACGAGAATGCGCGCGCCTGCTCCCGATGACGGATGGTTTCGATTGTGATGGCGTCGCCGTCGACCTCGCTGGAGTGCCTCGGCCTGGGTTCGTGAGCGGCCTTACGAGTCGTGTCTTTCCGACACCTGACGGTGGTTGGGGCAGGTGGGTACTCACAGACGCCGGGCTCGTGCGCGAAGTCGACGGCATCGCAACCAACGCGGTGCCATTTCCAGACACTGACGTGCTGGTCGCCACTGAGTCGTTTGCCTCCACCGCTGGTCACCTCGTGCTTGTCGAGGACGGAGGTCTTCGATCGGTCGCGGTCGATGCCGGAATCAACCTGGACGCCTATTCGCCCTGCGCGGCCAGTGGGAGCTCGATCGCGTGGTGTTACGCGCCATTCGTCATCTTCGAAGACCCCGACCCAGATGTGCCCTGGTACCTGTGCACGCTCGCTGGCGAGTGTGCGATGGGCGGACTGGGGCTGCTCGTGATGCAGGACCTCCGCTTAGGGCTCGTCACCTTCCGCAACAGCACGGAGTTCTTTCAGCTGGAGCTCCAACGACCGGGCGAGATCATCGCCAAGCGAGCATCGCGCTTTGACGAGAGAACCGGCGCCCCCCCCACTTACCGTCGGGGAGATGGTGCGCAGGGCCGGATGCAGGGCACGGGTTGGGAAGCATTCGGCTTCCTCTCCGACGGGCTCGAGACTTTCACCGTCGTCGAGCGGCGGCCCGAAGCGAACTCGGAGTTCGTGTGGCTCGTTGATGGCGGCGTGACCTCGTATTCACGACTCCGCTGACACTCACGAGAGGCGCACTTCCGGCCCAGGTCGAGCCCTCACTTGACGCTGGGCTTGAGCACCAGCTGATCATTGATGATCTCAAAACCCGGCTGCCGGTCGAGCCGCTCGCTGATGGCCTCCGCTGTAAGCCCCGTGTCGCTCACCAACTTGGTCAGCAACGAAGTCCACGGAGTCCTCCGGGTACCACCCGGCCCATCGACGCCCATGAGCGCCAGGTGCCTCAACGTCAGGTCGACCACCTTGCCCAGCCGCTGCTCCTCGAGCAACGCCGTGGTCTGAGCGTTCAAATCAAGAAAGCTCGAAGCGACCGTGCGAATCGCAAGCGCCATGAATGAGGTGCGCTCCATCTCTTCCTGAAGGAACAACCGATCGACCACCGCCACCGTGGTGTCGAGCAGCGCGGTGACCGTGGCCGAGCGAGGGCTGCCCGTGAGCACGGCGGTCTCACCGAACATCTCCCCCGGCCCCAGCAGCCGGAGCATCTGCGTCTTGCCCGCGACCACGCGCGTCGCCTGGCAGTGACCATCGAGGATCACGTAGGCCGCATCTCCGATCTCACCTTCCCGAACGATCGCCTCACCGGTCTGGAACACCATGCGGGGCAGCTGCGCCGTGCCGCGGATGAAGTCTTCGAGCTCGCGTTTGATCTCCGCGACGTCCTGGTACCGATCCTCAGGAGCGACGGAGAGCGCCTTCATGCAGATCGCCACCAGCCGCCGGGGCATCGATTGCGCGCCCCGTTTGGCCACCTGATCCGGAGGCTGAATCATCGCCTCGATCGCCAGCGCCCGGGTGCCGTTCGAGGTCTTGTCGAGGTACGGCGGCCGCCCCGCGAGGATCCGGTAGAGCATTCCACCGAGCGCGAAGACGTCGGTGCGTTCGTCGAGCGCGTAGTTCTGACCACGCGCCTGCTCCGGCGCCATGTACGCGGGCGTGCCGAAAGAAGACCCGTCGTCCTTTTCCTTCGAGGGCAGGTTTGCCTTGCGAAGCGCGAGCCCCCAATCGACCACGTAGATCTGCCCGTACTCGCCGACCATCACGTTGGAGGGTTTGAGATCGAGGTGCAGCACACCGCGCGCGTGGGCGAAGGAGATCGCGTCACACACCCGCACCATCACGTCGAGCGCAGAGAAGAGGCCATCGATGCCCTCCTTCTCATTCTGCTCCAGGATCTGCTGGAGGCTGCTGCCCTCGAGCACCTTCATGGTGAAGCAGGTCGACTTCTTCTTGTCGGTGGCGAGCGCGTAGACCGCGGGGATGTTCGGGTGATCGAGCTGCGCGGTGATGCGCGCTTCTTCGATGAAGCGGTTGAGCGCGAGGTCTTCCTTCATCAACTCGGGGCGCAGGGCCTTGAAGGCCACCTCGCGGCCGAGGGTCTCGTCGCGCACCCGGTAGACCCGCGACATGCCGCCGGCGCCGAGGAGACCCAGGTCGACGATCTCCCAACCCGCGGGAATCGGCTGCGTCAGTGACTGCCCGTCGTCGGGCCGCTTCTTTCCGAAACCGAACATGAACGCAGTCTCTCCGATCCTTGGAGCCAATGGGATCCATCAGGCAGAACCACCGATCGGTTAGAGCGCCGCGGCCCCGAGCGGTGTAGGTCATCACCCCAATGCGTCCAGCGATGTTGCTGTGGGTCCTCGCCGCGGTGGCCTGCTCCAAGGCCCCCACTCCGCGCGCGTCGCTGGCCACCAAGCTCGCCCTCAGCCTCGACGCAGGTCACGACTCTGATGCGGGCACGGTGCGTTTCATCGCGCTGGGTGACACCGGCAAAGGCAACCCCGGGCAGTACCAGGTGGGCGCGGCCATGGGCACGCTCTGCGCGGCGCAAGGCTGCGACTTCGTCATCCTGCTCGGCGACAACTTCTATCCAAACGGAGTCGGCTCGACCGACGACCCGCAGTGGAAGAAGGCCTTCGTCGATCCCTACGCGTCAGTCGAAGCACCCTTCTACGCGGTGCTCGGCAATCACGACTGCGGGGGCGATGGCGCCGGCACCGACCTGCCCCGCGGCGACGTGCAGGTGGCGTACTCCGAGGTGAACCCCAAGTGGCGCATGCCCGGCCGGCACTACAAGTGGAGCATCGGCGAGGTGGACTTCTTCGTGGCCGACACCAACCGCTCGATGTTCAGCGTCGACGAAGACGTGCGCGCCGACTTCGAGAAGTGGCTCCCGGCCTCGAAGGCGACGTGGAAGATCGCCTTCGCGCACCACCCGTATCTCTCGAACGGAGAACACGGCAACGCGGGCAGCTACGACGGGCTTCCCTTCGTGCCCGTGGCGAACGGCGCCAGCGTGAAGAGTTTTCTCGACGATCGGGTGTGCGGGCAGGCCGACTTCCTGTTCACCGGCCATGATCACAGCATCCAGTGGTTGGAGCCGACCTGCGATGGCACCGAGCTGATCGTCTCGGGCGGCGGCGCAAAGACCACCCGGCTGCTGGGTAAACAACCGGCGCACTACCAGAGCCGGAACCTCGGCTTCGTCTACGTAGTCATCCGCGGCAACACGCTGACCGCTTCGTTCCACGACGCCGACGGCGTGCAGCAGTACACGCGCACGGTGCAGAAGTGAGCGAGACACCGGCCACGAAGTTTCTGACCGAGCGCGGCGTGGCCTTCACGCTGACGCCCTACGAGTACGAAGAGCACGGCGGCACCAGGGTGTCGTCGCAGAAGCTGGGCGTCGACGAACACGTGGTGATCAAGACGCTGGTTTTCGAAGACGAGACGAAGACGCCCCTGCTGGTGTTGATGCACGGGGATAAAAAGGTCTCGGCCAAGACGCTAGCGCGGCAGCTCGGCCTCAAGTCGGTGCAGCCCTGCAAGCCCGAGGTGGCGCAGCGGCACACAGGCTACCAGGTCGGCGGTACGTCGCCCTTCGGGACCAAGAAGGTTCTGCGGGTCTGCTGCGAACGGACCATCGCGGGCCTGCCCCAGATCTTCATCAACGCAGGCGGGCGCGGGTTGTTGTGTTCACTCTCGCCCAACGAGCTGGTGCGGGTGCTCAGCCCCACCCTCGTCGACTGCGCGAGCGACTGAACCACACGCACGCCGCTCGCGGTTCGTACGCCGCGGAGTAGGTTTGCGCCGCATGAAGCGATGGTTGCCAGAGCGGACCCCATGAGGGCCGCGCTCGTTCTCAGCCTGTTGTTCTGGAGCTGCGCGCATACCTTCCCCGCGCGCTACGACCTCGAGGCGCTGCGCGCCGATTCAGCGAAGTGGCCGGGAGAGGCGCTGGTTCACTACCTCTCGCGACCGGGCGCAGACGACACCGTCTGCGAACGCTCGAACTTCTCGCGCCTCGACTCGACGCTCACCGCTCCCTTCATCGACAGCCTCGACTCGGAGCGGGTGCCCCTGCAGCTCTGGGTCGCGTGCGCGCAGCGGCTGCTGCCTTCGCTCCCCGAGACCTCGCGCGGCCCCTTCGTCGAGCGCCTGTCGCGCCTCACCATGACCCTCGTGGAGCGGCCCGACCTCGCACGGCTGCGCGCGACGTATGAGGTGCTCTCCCGGAGGCCGCGCGAACCCGCCCCAGCGCTGCGGAAGTTGCGGTCACAGCTGCCGGCACAGCCCTCGACTCCAGCCCTGAACGCGCTGGTCGAGTCGCTGCGCGCGCTGCTCGATCTCGATGACGGCATCGTCGACGGCCAGCCCCTCACCGAGGCGACCGTGCTGCAGCTCGACGACGAGGCCCTGCTGCGGCGCATCGACGCGCGCGCTCCTGACGAAGCCCTTCGCACGGCGGCGCGGCGGAGAATCGTGCGAATCCACATCGCGCAGTCGCCGGTGAAAGAGGTGCAAACGCGCGCCGCGGAGGTCGAGGCCGCCGTGATGAAGGCGGGCCGCTGGGCCCAGCCGCTCGCCTCGTTGGCAGCCCCGGTGCCGCAGCCCCCGCTGGTCGCGCCCATCGACGTGAGGCTCTCCCAGGACATCGAGGCACAGCTCGCGTCCCCCTTCGTCGCCGGAGACGACGCTCGCCGCGCGCCTGCCATCGACCTCAAACCGCTGCTCCGCTTTCACGTCGGGTGGAGTGAGCCCCTCGTGTTGTGCGAAGCCCCGGCCGCCCTCGCCGTCGCTCCATGCATCGACGCGGCCGAGGTGCAACTGGGCACGGGCTTCGCCACGCTCGACCGCGCCGGCGTGCTGCACCTCGCAAAGAAGTGGGCGATGGCCGACGCGATCGACTTGACCGCCACCGGCCTGGGCCTGGTGGTGCCCGTGAAGCTCGGAGAGCGGCTCTCTCAGGTGGTGCAGGTGCCACTCACGGCGCAGGTGCCGGGCTCGTTCTGCTTCGAGGGCGCGCCGACGGATCGCGGGCCCCTCGTCAGCGCCGTCGTGGTGCCCGCGGCACATGGGCTGCTGGTGGAGGCGGTCGACGAGCGAGGCCGACGCGTTCAGTTCGTGCTCCCGCGCAACGCGGCCGGCGTCGAGTTCGGCAGCTGCGGGGGTCGCGGGCGCGCGGGCACGGCAGGCTCGCCGGGCGTGTCGGGTTCGTCTGGCACCACGGGCAGCAGCGCGATGTGCCCGTCTTCGCCCGGCGGCAGAGGCGGAAACGGAGGAAACGGCACCCCGGGCGGCGCGGGCGGCGACGGAGGGCCTGGTGGTGAAGGCGGCGCGCTCCGCGTCGAGCTGCACTGCGCGAAAAGCTGTGAAGACGAGGCCCTGGTGCGCACCGTCTTCCGTTCGCGTGGAGGCCTCGGGGGTGAAGGCGGCCCGGGTGGCCAGGGCGGCCGAGGCGGCGCGGGGGGAGCGGGCGGCTCGGGCACGAGCTGCTATCAGAACGGCAAGAGCAGCTACGCCTCGGGCGGCAGTCCCGGCTCTTCGGGCTCGAATGGCCCCCAGGGTTCCGCCGGCAGACGGGGCGCGCCCGGGTCTGACGGCGTCGTCGAGGTGCTTCGCCGCTGATCAGCGCTGGCTGCGCCCCCGGTTCGTCTGCATGATGCCGCCATGTTTCGCCGTGGCTGGTGGCTGATGGTGGTCGTCTCGTCGGTGACGTTCGCCCAGACCCCGCGCTCGCTCTTCGACGAAGGCACGGCGCTCTACAGCAAGGGTGAGTTCGCGAATGCCGCGGTGAAATTCGAAGCCTCGTTCGCCGCCCGCCCGGTGCCGGTGACGAAGTTCAACATCGCGCGCTCATGGGAACAGGCTGGCGAGACCCTCAAGGCCATCGACGCGTGGCAGGCGTGGCTCGCCATGAGCCCCACCTCACCGGAACGACCGGCCGCAGAACAATCGCTCGCGGCACTCGGCGACAAGCTCGCGCGGCTGGGCGTGCAGGCGCTGACCATCAGCTCGCTGCCGTCGGGCGCGCGCGTCACCATCGATGGCACCGCCGCGGGCGTGGTGCCGCTGACCGTCGAGCTGACGCCCACGCGCCACCTGATTCGCCTCGACGTGCAGGGGCGGGTGCCCGCGGAGCGCACCGTGGTGATGCAGCTCGAGCGCCCCCGCGTCGAGTTCTTCGAGCTGGCGCCCCTCGAAGACGCCGCGCCCGCGCCGCTCGCCGTGACGCGCCCCAGGCCACTCCCCTCGCCCACCGTTCCGACCCCGATGGACGCGGCGTTCGCGGCGTCGTTGTCGAACGACACGGTGCAGGTGCACATCGACTCGGCCGAGAAGGAGCTGCGGCTGTATCGCGCGAACGGCAACCCGAACGGCGAGTGCCGGGCGCCCTGTGACGCGCCGATCGCCCGCGCGACCGACGTCTTCATGATCGGCGGTGCGGGGATCACCCCTTCGAAAACCTTCGTGTTGATCGATCACGCCCGGAACGGACGCGTGTCGCTGAAGGTGAAGGCAGGCAGCGCGGGTTGGTTGGTCGGCGGCGGCACGCTCCTCACCACCGTGGCGGTCGCCGCACTCTCGATCGCTTTTGCCTTCAGCCTGTCGGGCAGCGGAGATCGCACCTTGCCCGTGGGCCTGGGTCTGGGCCTGGGAGCCGCCTCGGGCCTCGGCGCGATCCTGGTCTTCGCGACCAACGGCACTTCGATCACCTTCGAAGGCGAGTGACCTCACCGTTCGCATCGAGCGCAGTCGAGATGCCACTGCTGCACGATGCGGAAGTGCTCCCTCGACTTCTCTCGGGAGGACCGGTGTGACGCGGTCAACCGATCATCTTCACTGTGCAGAGTGACCTACAGCCCTTCCGCGGGCAGCAGCGCCGGGGCGGCCGGCTTCTGAGGCTGCGTCACCGGTGGGCTCGGCTGCCGGGTGGTTCGCCGTCGGAGCGGAGCACTCCCCGCATCGAGGGTCGCGCTGGCAGGCTGCGGCGGCGTCTGGGCGGCGAGCAGCGCGGGCGCTTCGGGCAGGGCCACCGAGGGGGCCGGGGCCGGCAACACCAACGGAGCCACAACGGCCGGCACGGGTTGCTGCTGCACCGGCGGCTCCCGCGGCCACACCGCCCAGCCTGTCACGCCCAGCGACACCACGAGGCCCACGCCCAGCACCGACTTCACCGGTCGCGACCACGGCCTGACCGCTTCGCGTGGCACCCTGGCGAGAGCACTCAACACCTCGGCCATCGATTGCGGGCGCTCGGCCGGGCTCTTGGCCAGCGCACGCGCCACCAGGGTCCGCACCGAAGCCGGAAACGCAGAAGGGAGCGGCGGGGCGACCGTCGAGATGTGCGCCGACATGATGAGCGCCGGTGTTTCACCGACCAGCGGTGGGTGGCCCGTGAGCAACTCGAAGAGGATCAGGCCCAGCGCATAGACGTCTGCGCGCGCGTCGACGGCGAGGCCCGCGGCCTGTTCGGGCGCCATGTACTGCGGCGTGCCCATGATGAGCCCGTGGCTGGTCAGCTTCTGATCGGTCGCGGCCACGACCTTGGCGATGCCGAAGTCGACCAGCTTGACGAACGGCCGGCCCGACCGATCGAGCACGATGACGTTGTCGGGCTTGAGATCGCGGTGCACGACACCCGCGCGGTGAGCGACGTCGAGCGCCAAAGCAATCTGCGTGACGAGCTCGAGCGCGAGCGGCAACCCGACGGGGCCCTGGTCGATGAGGGCCGAGAGCGTCTTCCCGTCGAGGAACTCCATCACGAAGTAGAACTGCCCATCGTCGGACCGCCCCGAGTCGATGATGTCGACGATGTGCGGGTGACCCAGGCGGCTGGCGGTCATCGCCTCGCGGCGAAAACGTTCGACGAAGCTGGCCTCGGCGCTGAGCGACGGGCGCATGAGCTTGAGCGCCAGCTTCCGGCCCAGCTCGATGTGCGTCGCCTGGTAGACCTCGCCCATGCCCCCGGCCGCGAGCCGCGAGTCGAGCCGGTAGCGGCCGCCGATGACGCGCCCCAGGCCCGTGGCTTCACTGCGCTGCGTCGGCTCGAGGCCCTCGTCGGCCGGCGTCGGCGCTGAAGCAGGCGTCGCGAGGCCCTTCTTCTCGGCGTACCACCCGAGAATCGCGACGACCGAGTTGAGGCTGGCGACCACCTCGTCCTTCCCGACGTGCACGCCTGACTCGTCGAGGCTGCCGGCGTGATCGTGGGACGAGAGGTTGCCCCACGCCTGCACGGTGCCCATGTGCGCGAGGATCTTCGCGGGCACGATGCCTGCGTTGGCATGCTGGCGGAATCGCGCGACCAGCTCCTCGAGCATGGCCTTGCCGGGCGTCTGCTTGAGCTCATCGGTGACGAGGGATCGCAGCAGCACCTCGAGCACCAGGCGGGCGTTCTGCATCACGCCCCGATAGTCCTGCGCCCTGCCCCGGCTGACGATCGCCTCGAGATCCACCCGCGCACGGCCAAAACGCGGGGCGAGCTCAGCGAGCTTGTTCAACAGGGGTTCGATGTCGACGGCCATGGGCTGACTTCAGAGTCTGCCTCGTCTCTCACCACGGCGCTCTGCCGTAATGGCCGGTCGAGACGCTAAAGGCCGGTCTGAAGCATCTCCGCCACCACCTGGCGGATCAGCTCGCGGCGTACTTCTTTGCGCGCGCGTTCGTACGCGCTCACGTGCACCCGCCCGGTGTTCGCCTTGCGCGTCTTGGCAGCGGCGCGCACCACCAGGTCGACGCGGCTGGGCTCGAGTTGAAAGGGACGCCGGGCGTCCTTCGAGAGGAAATAGTTGATCCCCCTGGCCTCCAGCAGCTTCGCCAGGTGCTTCCGGGATTCAACGATCAGCGACAGGTCGATGATGTCCGCCATGCGTGAACGGTTTGTCCTTCGGATCAGTGCACTCGTCCATTTCACGTGACGATCGCCGCGGGTTTTTGACAGCGCCCGTGCTTCGGTGAAGCGCGCGTCTCACCGGGGTGACGGCCATTCGGTCAGCGTGCGAAAGCATCGCCCGCCATGACAGACTGTGGCCCATGGAGTGGCGCGAAGACGTGGGCCCCGCGCGGGCCGGTGATGCAGCAGCGCGCGAGCGGCTCCGGGAGTACCTCACGCCCTTTGCGCACGGCGTCGCCCTCGCGTCGTCACCGCACCACGTGACCGATCGCCTGGTGCCGAAGATCCTCGACGAGGCGATGCGCACGCTGGGTGGCGTCGACGATGCGTCGATCGGCGTGCACGTGATGAACGTGGCGCGGCGAATCTCGAAAGAAGCCTCGCCCGGCGCGATCGAAGAACAGGGCACCTCGCAATCCTCGCTCCTCGAAGCGCGCCAGAGCCTGTCCCGGCTGCGGGCGCTGCCGGAGCAGGCACGCGAACGTTTTTTCCTCCGCCTGGTGGAAGGCATTCCCGGGCCTGAGCTCTCTGAAGTCGCCCGCATCGCGCCCGGTGAGCTGCGCGCCGAGCTGGAGCGT
Source organism: Archangium sp. (assembly GCA_031412555.1). Lineage (GTDB taxonomy): Bacteria > Myxococcota > Myxococcia > Myxococcales > Myxococcaceae > Archangium_A. The sequence goes on from JANODF010000069.1 coordinate 16,383, forward strand.
TGTGCCGCCGAAGCCGCGCGCGCCTTCGGCCAGGGCCAGAGCTTCGCGGGCGATGAATACCTCTGGGAGCTCTCGGGCACCGCGCCGCCCCTGCTCGCCCGCCTCGAGATGCAGCTTCCTTTGCTGCGCTTCGACCCCACCGCGGCCCCCATGTCCGAGGTCACCTCGGCGGGCACCTTTCAGGAGCTGGCCGCCGTCGGCAGCAAGCCGATGAAGCCGCTGATGTTCGAGGAGTTCGAAGGCACCGAGACCGGCGTGGTCACCGCGCCCGTGCCGGCGGCGACCCGGCCTCCGCTCGACGTGCCCAACCCCTTCGAGAACGCCGTGCGCACCATCGCGGCGACGGATCTGCCCGCCGAAGCGCGCGGCTCGATGCCGATGGTCCCCTGGTCGACCGACCCCAGCAAGAGTGGCCGGGGGGCACCACTGCCGCCACGACCGGTACCGGCGGCCACGCCCGAAGGTGAACGCAGCGGCAAGAGCATCAGCGGCAAGAGCAACAGCGGGAAGAGCGGCAAGCAGGGCCAGGTGCCCGAGAGCTCGAGCAAGAGCGGCCGCATGGCCCCCATGCCCGCGCGCTCCGAGGTGACCAAAGACGCGCCGCGGCTGCAGGAACCCGAAGTGACCGACGCCAAGGTGCCCGCGCTGGTCATCGAAGCCCAGGCGGAGCTCAACACCGCGCCCGAGAGCATCCTGGGCAAGCCGACCATGATGCTGCCGCTGTCGGCCGCCATCTCGAGCATCCCCAGCCCCACGCTCACCTCGACCGCGGTGGCCAACAGCGAGACCCGCATCGGCAGTGTGCCGACGCACACCCCTCCGCCCGGCCTCCTCGAGCACACCTTCTTCAAAGGCAGCCAGCCGCTCTTCGCGGCGCTGGTGATCGGAGCCGCGGCGCTGGCGATCTATTCGGTGTCGTTGTTCGCGGTCGATCGACAGCAACGCGCGAACTGGACGCTCACCCAGGTGGTGGTGGCCGCGGAGGAGCTGGGCGTGGGTGACGTGGTCTCGCTGGAGAACGTCGCGTTGCGCGCCGTGCCCGAGCCCTTTCAGGGCAGCGGCGTGGTGAAGGGCGACATGATGAACTTCATCCTCGATCAGAAGCTCGCGGTCGGCGTGCAGATGGGCGACCCGCTCTTCATGTCGCAGTTCGTCTCGATGCGAACGGCGGATCAGCGGCTCTCGAAGAAGGTGATGAAGCGCACCCGCGGCTTCACCATCGCCACCAACGCGGTGGCTGCGGTCGGGCGGTGGGTGAAGCCGGGCGATCTCGTCGACGTGGTGGTGACCTTCCCCATGAAAGAAGGCCCTCGTAAACAGATCGAACGGCGCGCGGTCACCCTTCTGCAGAAGGTGCCGGTGCTGGCCACGGGGAAGATCGCCGATGACATCTCCGAGGCCACGATGGACGAGCGCGAGAAGGCCTACGTCGACGTGACGTTGCTGCTCTCAGCCGAAGAAGTCGAAGCGCTCACGCTGGGCGCCACGCTCGGCCGGGTGAAGCTCACCCTGCGCAACGGGGAAGACCTCGAGGAGGATCGCAACCTCGATGGCGCCTACACCGACTCCGACACGCTGCTCGATGGAGCGCGGCAGAACGGCATTCGCAAGAAGCGGCAGAAGATCATCGAGATCATCCGCGCGAAGAAGAGCCAGTGATTTTCAAACCGGGCTGATCCTCCGATACCGCTTGAGCGCTTCCACTTCGTCGGTGGTGTGCGTGAACCCCGTCGCCGCGCGGTACGCCGTTCCGTCGACCACGATGGGGTACTTGATGTGTTCGAGCGCGCCCCTGGGCAGATTCGGAAAACCGAAACGCCCCAGCAGCTGCACCAGGATCGCTTCGGGAACCGGGATCACCGTGCGGCCCGTCTCGCGCGCGATGGTGCCCAGGGGGATGGGCGCTGGACCACACACGTTGAAGATGCCGCGGGGCCGTTTCTCCACCGCCAGGGTGATGCCGCGCGCCGCGTCGTCTTCTTCGAGAAATTGGAACAGCGGGTCGTAGCCGAACACCATCGGCACCCGCTTGCCGCGCAAGAAGCTCGAGAGTGTGCCGGTCTTCGAAGGGCCCAGCGTGTAGACCAACCGCAACACCGTGGTGGTCAACGAAGGCTCACGCCACAACATGTTGGCGCCGTACAGGTCGGCCGCGACGAGATCGGCCAGCTCGGGGAAGTTTCCGATGCCGTTCGGGGGCTCGTTCTCCACGTGGTACAGCGGCGAGTCGGCCGAAGCGCCGTAGTACGTGTGCCGGCCCACCACCACCACGTGCTTCACGCCGTGCGCGACCGAGTGATCGAACACCGCGCGGGTACCGGCGATGTTGATGCGCGCGCGCTCTTCACCTGACGCAGACAGCGCGTTGACGGTGGCCATGTGCACCACGCACTCGGGGCGCTCGCGGCGGAACACGTCTTCGGCGGCGCGTTTGCGAATGTCGACCTCGTGCACCTGGATGTCGCGCGGCGCGTCCCACCAGGGGCGGCGATCGAGGCCGATGACCGAGTGCCCTGCCTCACGCAGCTTGAGCGCCACCTGGCGGGCCAACGCGCCACCCACGCCCACGATGAGCACCTTCATGACGCGCGCTCCTTGGCGACCCGGGCCGCTTCGATGAGCTCGGCGATGCGCGCCTTCACCTCGTCGACGTAGCCGATGATCACCGAGTCTTCTTCATCACCACTGCCCTCGAACACCAGCGGCTTGCCGTAGTGCACCGACAGCCTGGCCGGCAGCGGCAGCGCGATGCCGTACGGCGTGATGGGCACGTAGGGCACGCCCATCAACTTGCCCAGCGTCGAGGAGTTCAGCACGGTGGGCACCGCGTCACCGCCCCCGTGAAAACCCAGCGGCACGATGGGCGATTTGGTCTTGAGCGCCAGGCGCATGAAGCCCGTGCCGAAATCGACCAACGAGTGGCGATCTTTGTAGAGCTTGGCCGTGCCGCGCGCGCCTTCGGGGAAGACCATCAGCAGCCGGTCATCCATCAAGAGCCGCTCGGCGTGTTCCGGCAGGCCGGTGAGCTGGCCGCAACGCGAGCTCCACTGGCTGCCCACCGGGAGCATGTTGATGAACTTCTCGGCCATGCCCTGGGCCAGGCGGGGCGGCTCCATCTCCAGCAGCATCGAAGTGAGCACCATCGCGCCGTCGAGCGCGTAGCCACCTGAATGATTGCCGACCAGCATGGCCCGGCCGCGTTTGGGCACGTTCTCCACCCCGACCGCGGTCACCCGAAAGTAGCGCCGGTACATGAAACCGAGCGCCTTGAAGAAGACCGTCAGGTGTTTCTTGGAGACGCCGTAGGGATCGATGCCCAGGGAGTTGAAAGGCAGCTCCAACCGATCGACCAGGTCTCGCACCGCTTCATCACGCGCCATGGGGCGGTGACTCTACGCAAGGATTCAGGCGTGCCGGTGCTGTTTGACGTTCGCGCGTGACACGAAGTCTTCGAGCGCACCCGACAACGCCGAGGCCTCGATGAGCGTGGCGAAGCGGCCGATGGGAACGTCTTCCGGCCCCGACGCGGTCATCACCCACACCGAAAGGGCGTAGCCCGTCGGCACCCGGGTGATGGGCATCTTCAAGACCCGCAGCTCGACGCGCGCCATCTCCAGCGGTTCTCCATCGAGCAGCAGCCGGTTGTTGGCCCGCACCAGGGTGCGTTCTTGCGGCCGGCCCAGGCGAACCAACGCCACCGCGAGGATGGGGAGGACGATCGCGTCGGTGATGAAAAGAAAGGCGCCCGCTGCGGTGGTGAGATCCGCGAAAGCCAGAACGCCGAAGAGGACCAGAAACGTGGCGCCCCACAACACCAGGCGCGCGCGGTCGCGGCCCACGTGGATGACCATGTAATCCGGACGGGATTGGGTGACGCTGATCCGACGCACGGGTGCTCCTCCTGCTACGGCCTCAATGAGCAACACTAGCCTCCATCCAACCCGCGTGCAGGGTTGAGACTTCCCGGTGCCTACATCCACACCAGGATGCCCACGACGATCCCACTGAAGATGAGGATCAACGCTGCCGCGACGACCAGCTGATTCATGGCGTCCTTGCGCGCCACATCATCGAGCTCGTCGCCACGCAGCAAATGCATCACGTTCCAGAGCATCTGACCGCCCAGCACCTGATCGGTTCCCGAAGAGTTGCGATCCTTCTTCTTGGCGGCCTCGGGCGTCTCTTCGACTTTGACGGTGGCCACCCTGAGGTGCGGCTGCATGGGCGCCTTTCCGTCCAGGGCGGCAACGGCGCGGCGCTCCTTGTCGACGTCGGCCTTGAGCGAACGGTCGCCTGCGGCCGGGTTGTCTTTCCAGGAGGGCGCTTCGAGTTGGCGGGGGCGCGCGTCGGCCTGCGCTTCTTGGGTCTTCGCCTCGAGCATCTCGCGCGCCGCTTCCATGCCGCTGCGGCCGTCGTCGGTCTTCAGCTCTTCGAAGCCCGCGCGTTTGAGGGCCTTGTCGAACTGGGCGAGCGTCTTGTCGAGTTCTGCCTCGGTGAGTGAGGGCGCCAGTTGCAGGCCCGTCTCCACCGTGGAGAACGCGCCTCCGGTCTGGGCGGGTCGACCTTGCGCGGCCCGTTCAGCCTGCGCGGTGCCGTGGGCCAGCTCGGCGAAGCGGGCGGCATAGCTCTCGAAGAAGGCGAACACCCGCGCGGCCTTCTGTTCCTTCGTCATGCCCGGGTGGTGCAGCAGCTCCTGCTCCACCAGCTTGAGATCCGAGAGGAACCGTTCGGGCATGGTGCGCGCGTCGGTGAGCCGCTTCGTATCGGGGGTCAACGAGCTGACGTCACGAAACACCCGGCCGGTGCCACTGGAGAGCAAGGCAGACACATCGCGCGCCACCCCCTTGAAGGCGTCGCGCAGCTCGGGCGAGCTGATGACCGTCTGCACTTCTTTGAGCTCGGCGGTGGAGACAGCCCCGGCTTTCGCCCGGCGCAACAGCTCTTGAACCGCGGCGACACCCGCGCCACCGCCCGCTCGCATGGAGCGCATCAGCTCGCCGTTGCCTGCCATCACTCGAATCTAGGCAAGTGAGACGGCGGATTGCTATCGCCCGGCTCCCTCGGCGCTTATCCTCCGCGGCAGCATGAGTGACCCGGCGGACAAGAGACGGCACCCGAGAACACCGCTCAACGTCCTGGTGCAGTTCCGCTTCGACACGTTCGACGAGTTCCTCGCCGAGTACTCGGTGAACATCTCGCCGGGTGGCATCTTCGTGAAGACCGACGAGCCGCGTGAAGAAGGTTCGGTCATCTACCTGCAGTTCGCGCTCAAAGACGGCAGCAAGCTCATCGAAGGCATGGGCAAGGTGGTTCGGGTCAACCCCGTGGGAGATCCGAAGCGGCCGGCGGGCATGGGCATCGAGTTCATCAACTTCGACGACGAGTCGATGGCGCTCATCGCGGAGATCTGCGCCCAGCGCAGCACCAGGAACTGACGCGTCATGGGACTGCGCGGCCGACTGCTGCTCGCGTTCCTCATCCCCACCCTGCTCGTGCTCTCGCTCGGGGGCTTCGGGCTGTATCGCGCCAGCCGCAACGTGCTCGAAGAAGAGCTCGGCCGCGCGCTCTCGGGCATCGCGGCCACCGTGTCGGCAGAGCTCAAGGGCGAACGGGTGCTCTCGGTAGAAGCGGCCGACGCGCAAGGTGAAGGCAGCCGCACCTGGCGTTCGTTGACCGCGCAGCTGACCGAGGTGAAGCAACGCACCGGCGTGAGGCGGATCCTGGTGGTCGACGCCGAGCGCCGCGCGCGGCTCGACGTGGGCGGCTCGTTGACGCCCATGACCGAAGCAACGGAGCTCCTGCGTGATGGCCTCGAGATTCAGCGCGTGCTCGGTGGTGAACTCGCCTCGAGCCAGGTGATGTTCGAAGGCACGGATGGGCGGCTCTACAAGACGGGCTACGCGCCGTTGTTCTCCGACGGCAAGGTGGTGGGCCTCATCGCCATCGAAGGCAGCGCCGCCTTCTTTGGTCCGCTCACGCGACTGCTCAATGCCTTCGTGGGGCTGGCGGCGTTGACGTTGTTGTTGCTGGCGATCACCGCGGTCATCTCGGCTCGCGGGCTCTCACGGCCTCTGGAGCGGCTCGTCTCGGCGGCGCTGCGCATCGGCGGGGGCGACTTGTCCACCCCGGTCGCGAGCGAAGACACGCTGGAGATCGGCATCCTCGCGCGTGAGCTGGAGGCGATGCGTCAGGCGCTGGAGAGCCGCGATCGCCAGCTCAAGCTGATGCTCGGCGGCGTGGCGCATGAAGTGAAGAACCCACTCGGGGGGATCGAACTCTTCGCGGGGCTGCTCGACGAAGAGCTCATCGGCAAGGCGCCGGACATCGAGGAAGCCCGCTCTCACCTCACCAAAATCCGGCGCGAGCTGAACTACCTGAAGCGCATCGTGGAGGATTTTCTCTCCTTCGCGAAGGAGCAGAAGCTGCAGGTCGCTCCGCTCGACGCGCAGGCGCTGCTCGAGTCGGCGGCGCAGCACTTGAGTGGTGAAGCAGAAGGCAAGTCGGTCACCCTCGACGTCGAAGCGGAGAAGGCGACCATCTCAGGTGACGTGAGCCTGCTCACCAGCGCGCTGGTGAACTTGATCAAGAACGCGGTGCAGATCTCCACCGCGGGTCAACGGGTGACGCTGCGCGGGAAGACCGACGCGGCGCAGTACACCTTCGAGGTGAAAGACGAAGGGCCCGGTATCGCCAGTGAGCTGCAGGCGCGCATCTTCGAGCCGTTCTTCACCACGCGTGAAAAGGGCACGGGGCTGGGTTTGCCTCTCGCGCGCAAACTCGTCGAAGCGCACGGCGGCACGCTGACCATCGACTCGAAGCCGGGACAGACGCTCTTCCGCCTGCGTCTCCCTCTCCCTGCGAAGCGGGGAGAGGGTCGGGGTGAGGGGCTTACTTAAAAGTCCAGTGCCACGGCTCACCGCGCACGTCATTCACGAACCCGTAGTTGCGCGCGTTGTTCTGCAGCCACCGGTAGGTCGAACTGCCGTAGCCACCGGGCACGCTCAAGTCGGCCGAAGTGCCGCCCTGGTGATTCGAGTACCCCGGGCGCGCCGCGAGGTTTCCGCGGCCCTGGAGGTACAGATTGTAGAGGTGCTGCTGCTCGGCCATCGTGCGGAAGCCCGAGACCACCGAGAGGTTGATGCCCGCGCGCGCTGCAGCGGCCTTCATGCGGTTGAACGCGTTGGCCGCGTCAGTGCGCATGAACTTGCCGTTGCCCACGCTGGAGACGGTGATGCTGCGCGCCTGGCCGTTGACGTAGCCGTTGACGCGCGCGCCGCCGGTCGCGGGAGGCGGGTTGTTCACCGCGCCGCCGTTGAGCTTCGCCCAGGTCGCAGGGCCGACCACGCCGTCGACGCCCAGACCCTTCGCGCGCTGGAAAGAGCGAACCGCGTCGGCCGTGCGCGGGCCGAAATCACCGTCGACCGAGACGTTGTAGCCGTGCGCGCGCAGGCGGTTCTGCAGGTTGTTGACGGCCGCCCCACGAGCGCCGAGGCGCAGCGTGGGCGTCGCACCACCCGAGGAGGGAGGCGCCGGGTTCGCCGCGTTCAGCTTCGCCCAGGTGTTCGGCCCGACCACGCCGTCGACCCCGAGCCCACGCGACTGCTGAAACGCGCGCACAGCGGCGGTCGTGCGCGGGCCGAAGTCACCATCGACGGTGACGTTGAAGCCCTTGGCCTTCAGCTTCTGCTGCAGCTGAGTGACCGCAGCGCCCCGTGAGCCCTGGCGCAGCGTCGGAGTGGAAGTGAGAGAACGGGTCTGCGTGCTGCGGACTGCGCTGATCGCCGGCATGTGTGCCTCCAGAATCCCTTTGTGTACTGATTCTCACGCTCCGGTTTTTCCGAGTTGCTTGCGGAAATCAGCGTGAGTGCGGGGCTTTGGAATTCAACGATCTTTACGGCTCAGCTCAATTGATCTCCGGGATTCCCGCATCCGAGGGCCACTCGAAGCCGCCGTCGCTCGTCTCGATGATGCCCGCGTCGAGCCCGCCACCGGGGCCGCGTTCGGTCAACGAATCATCGGGGCAGCCGTAGATGATCGACACGCGCGCCCCGGGGCGCTCGCTGACGATGTCGCAGGCGGGGCCGTAGAGCGTCACCCGGTTGCCGGCGGCCTGGTAGTCCCAGCCCGACACGCGCGCGGGATCTCGCGGAAAGAACTGCCCGTCGACGGCCACGTACAACTTGCCCGGGTTGGGCGGCGTGGAGGTCAGCGTGAAGTCGCAGCTCGCCGCACCCGAAGCGATGGCGGAGAGCGCCGCTTCGAGGTCGACCGGGTTGTCGGCCTGGAAGTAGCGCGGCGTGGTGGCGCGCGCGGTGCCGCCGCGAATCGCCATCTGGGTGAGCCGCAGCTCGTCGACGTCACTGCCGAAGCCCACGCTGTACGTGCGCACGCCGCGGGAGAAGAGGCCTTCGACTTCAGCCACCGGCGCGCCGCCACAATTCTCCATGCCGTCGGTGATCAACAGCACGTAGTTGGCGCGCGTGGTGTCGGTCAGCTCACCCGAGGTCGCCGCCACGTGAAGCGCGCCGCCGATGGGCGTGGAGTTGCCCTGCGCCTGCGCCGGCAACGCAGTGGAGATCGCGCTCGAGGTCGAGACGCCGACCGGCACGTTGATCCGCCCGGGGTTGCACTGCGAGCTCTGCAAGGAGAACAGCTGCAGCCCGAAACGCAGCTTGTCGTTGCCGGCGTTCCGCGCGGTGACGTTGCGCACCGCGGTGGTGGCGGTCTCCCACTTGGAGCGGGTGTTGGCGATCACCTCCTGCATCGAGCACGAGTGATCGAGCACGATGAGAATGTTCGCTTCGGTCGCCGTCGCTTCGAACTTCTGCCCGCCGCAGCTCACCGGGCCCGCATCGGCTTGCGTGCTGCCGCTGCCTGTCATGCAGGTGCCACCCGGCGCGCAGATCTGCCCGGCCGCGCAATCGGCCGACACCGAACAACCGGTCGCGGCGCTGACACACACCCCACGCGAATTGCAGCTCTGGCCTCCCCCGCACTGCGCCACGGTCTGGCAGGCGGTCAGGCAGATGCCCGACGGCACGCAGACCTGCCCCGAGCCACATGGCGTGTTCTCAGTGCAGCGCGGCGGGCTGCAAGCAGAGAGCAGAGCGCCGACGGACAGACACAGCAGGAGCGCGCGCATGGAGGAGCTCAAAGCTGGGTGGCCATCGCGAAAGCGACGACGAAGAAGGCACACGCCGCAGCAGCCCATGCATCGAAGCGCAGCGGACCCGGGGCGCTGGCTTCTTCGACTTCCTCTTCGTCTTCTTCCTCGTCGACCTCCGGCACGACCACGAAGCTCGGCTTGCGCAGCACCGGCACCGGCGCGAGGGAGGACCAACGGAGGATCGAAGCGCGCGACGGCTCGAGCTCGAGCGACTCGCACACGTCGGCGAGCATGCCTTCGATGACGCGCAGGGAGTGCGGGCGGCGTGCCGGATCGCGATCGAGCATCAACGAGAGCAGCCCTTCGATGGTCTCGTCGACGCCCGGGTTGATGCGCGAAGCCGGAGGCGCGTCGTGCAGCGGCGAGACGGCCAGGCGCGCGCGGGCCTGGTTGGGCGTGAGGCCGGTGAACAATTGGTAGAGCACCGCGCCCACCGCGAAGGTGTCGGTGGCGGGATCAGCGCCTTCGAGGGCGGGCGCGGTGATGGCGATCGAACCATCGCGATCGACGACGAGATCCGCCGGAGAGAGCCGGCCGAAGGTGCGGCGCTGCTGGTGCGCGGTGGCGACCGCTTCGACGATCTCCACCGAGAGTGAGAGCGCGAGGTCGAGCGGCAAGCGCTCCGCAGTGAGCCGGGAAGCCAGCGTGGTCGAGACGGTCTGCGAAACGAATCGTCGGTTCATGCAGCGTGGCAAAGCAGGCGGCGGGCCAGCGCCAAGCGGCCGGATCAACGGCTTTTGCAGCGACGTTGGCAGCAACCTGTCGTGCTCAGGTGGAGCATGCGCACTCCCCTCTCCCTTCGGGCCCTTCGGGAGAGGGTCAGCGTGAGGGCGCAAACCTGCTATCCGCCAATACATGTCGCTCCCCGAGCTCGTCCCCCAGGCGTGGAAGGCCCCGTTGTTCGAAGCCACCTCGGCCAGCTCGTTCACCGAGCTGAGCAACTTCCTCGATGAGGAATGGAACACGCAGGTCGTCTTCCCGCCCAAGCCGCAGGTCTTCGCCGCGCTCGAGCTCACGCCGCCCGAAGCGGTGCGCGTGGTGCTGCTCGGCCAGGACCCCTACCCGACCGCCGGCAACGCGAACGGCCTCGCCTTCTCCGTCACCAGAGAGGTGAAGATCCCCGCCTCGCTCAAGAACGTCTTCCTCGGTCTGCAAGCGGATCTCGGGTTGCCCCTGCCGTCGAACGGAGATCTCACGCCGTGGGCACGACGCGGCGTGCTGCTCCTCAACGCGGTGCTCACGGTGCGGGAGAAGACGCCGCAATCGCACCAGAAGAAGGGGTGGGAAGCCTTCACCACCGCCGTGCTCCGTCACGTCGCGAGCTCACCGCACAAGGTGGTCTTCCTCTGCTTCGGCAAACCCGCGCTCAAGCTGGTCGAGTCGCTCGGTACGCACCACCCCATCGTCGCGGCGCCCCACCCTTCTCCGCTCAACGGGCGCGCGTTCGTCGACGCGGTGACGAAGGACAAGCTCTTCACGAAGGTCAACTCGCTGCTCGAGGCGCCGATCGACTGGAGCCTCTGAGGGTGCCTCGCGACTTCAAGTGCTTCACCGATGCGGGGTTTCAGCTGATCTTCGACCCCGGCGCGGTGAAGTCGCTCGCGGCCCAGAAGGAGTCGACGTGGTTCGACTCGCTCGAGGCCGAGGTGAAAGCAGGTCACCTCACCGCGCGTGCATTCGGAGATGGTGAAGCCTTCTTCCGCGTGTTCCTCGAAGGCGAAGTGGTGCCGCGCTCGATGGAAAAACGCGCCGGCACCACGGTGAAGGGTCTGCTCGAAGTGCCCACGGGCCAAATCTGCTTCGCGCCGTTCGAGCACCTCGCGCGCGCGCCCGAGCAGGTGCTGGAGGTCACGCCTGGCCGCTACGAGATCACCCTGCGCGAGATGCAGTGGGGCGAGCTGGTCGAAGCGATGGCTGAACGCGCCGCACGCAAGACGAGCCCGTCAGGCTCGAAAGCGAGCGAAGTGCTCGGGTTGCTCACCGGCTCGCTCGTGCTGCTCACCGGCATCGGCGGCATCGCGTCACTGGTGGGCGTGCTCAACTCGGGGTGGAGCGCGTGGTCGGCGGCGTGGCCCTGGCTACTCGGTGCGTCCGCAGTGTTCGGTGTGCTGACGCTGCTGTGGAAAGCCTGGCCGGGTGCGCGCGAGGCGTTGGCGGCGCAGCAGGCGGTGCAGGATCGCTTTCCCACCACCCTCGTCATTCTTCGGAAGCTGGGCGATGGTGCAGGTCCGAGCACCGGCCGGATGCTCGACGATCACGTGTGAGGGCGGGAATGAGAACAATCGGATTCGTCGTGGTGGCCGTGCTCGCGTTTGCAGGTCGCAGCGAGGCCTCGTGCGTGGACGTCGGCGCACGCTGCTTCTGCCAGGGCTATGCGCAGGTCGGCATCGTGGTGACCGAGGCCGTCGACGGCGGCACGGCGACCTTGCGTGTGGAATCGGCGCAGACCGGCCTCGACGGTGGGTTCACCAGACCGCAGCAGCCTGGCGACGTGGTGGGAGCGCGGTGGCTTCTCCTCGACGAAGAGCGGCGGGCCATCAACGCGGAAGGTCTGGTGGGCTGTCCTTTTTTCCAGCTGCCGAGCACCCTGCCCGCCATCGAGGTCGCTCGCGCCGCCGTGAGCCCTGACTGCCGCGCAGAACTCGACGGAATCGGTTTCTCGAATCCGCCCTGCAACGACACCGGCCGGTGCAGCACCTCACCGCTGATGATGCCGCTGCTGGCGCTGTGCTGGTTTCTGCGAAGGCGCTTCAGCTCCCGTTGATGAGCTGACGGAACAGGCCGAGGGCCGTTCCGCCGAGCACGTCACCGAGGCCGACCTTGCCGGGCACCACGGGGGGCGACCAGCTCTGCGGAATCCGGCCGTCGACGAAGAGCTGCTTGGCGTCTTCGCGCGTGAAGTAGCGCGAGCCATCAGCAGCGTGGCGGCCGAAGACGTTGAGCACGATGGTCATCTCGGCGATCTGCGTCACGCGCCCCTGGAGGCCGGGATCCTCCTTGGCGAAGTGCTCCGCGGCGTCAGCGAGATCCTTGGCGGTCAGGGTCTCGCCGTTCTTGCTGAACTTCATCAGCAGCTCGAAACGCTCCGGGTGCACGCCGTTCTGGCGGATGCCGCTGCTGCCGGTGTGATCGAGGTTGCTGCCGTTGAGCTTGAAGAGGTTGAACTGGCCCTTCACGTCGTCGGTCTTGTCAGCGCCGTTGGTGAGCACCTTGCGCACCGTGGCCGAGGGACCGAGCTGGCTCAGCGCCCGCTCGAGATCGGGGATCTTCACGGTGCCGTCCTTCTCGACCTTGAGCATGCCCGCGTTGAACATGCCCGCGAGCGCCGGGCAGGGGATCTTCTTCGACAGCGCCGCCTTCTCGTCGGGAGAGAACGGGCTCTCCACTTTGGTGGGCGCGGTGGAGCCACCTTCGAGGTCGGTCGGGGCCGCACCGGATCCAGCGCGGAAGGCCTCCGTCGAGAGGGCAACACCCGCGGTGGCGAGCGCGGCGGCTCCCGTGGGCTTACTGGTCGGGACCGACTGCGTGCTCGGTACGGCCTTGGGCGTCGAGGGAGGAATCTTCATGGGCCGACAAGCTAGCGCAGGAGAGGTGCCCAGTGTCCACCCGCGTCGTGCGTCTCGTAGACGCGTGTTCCGAGCGGAACGCCGCAATCGCCGCAGTCATCGAGCGCGACTTTGAGGATCCACTGCTTCGTGGTCTTCAGCTCGAGCGAACGAAACGTGGCGAGGTAGTGCGGCTTCTTCACCGCGGGCAGCCGCACCCAGCTCTTCCCCGCATCGTGGGTGACCAGGAGCAGCAGCTCGTCGCCGCTCGATTCGACCTGCCAGTCGAGAACCCCAACCCAGAGTGCCGGCTTCTTCGCAAAGACCAGCCCCACCCAGCCGTGGCCGGCGGTCTCGTCGGGTGATGCGGTGAGGTCGAGGCGCTCGAAGTGGCCGTCCACGAAGACCAGCGGCACGGAGCTGAGCGGGTCGTGCAGGTTGCAGACGCGCAGGCCGGCCGCGGTGAACGTGCCCGCGGTGCACTCGCCGTCGGCTTTGCGTTGCGGAACCCTGGCTTGAGCCAGTGCTGTCGTGCTCAACAACACCACCAGCAGCAGCACGGCTCGCTTCATCGGTGCGCCCTCGCCTTCTCCAACATGCGCCGGAGCGGCGCTTCATCGGCCCTGGCGATCGCGTCTTCCCAGCTGAGCCACTGCGCTCCGTGCGACTCGTTGGGATCGTGCGCGAGCGCGTCGGGGTTCGTGGCGATCACGAGATAGCGCACGTCGAGGTGGCGGTGCTCGGGGTCGGACTTTCGTGCGGGGATCACGTGCACGTCGACGTCGAGCGGACGCGGGGCCGTCGGGTGAAGGGTGACGTCGCAGCCGGTTTCTTCGCGCGCTTCACGCAGCGCAGTGGCTTCCATCGAGCCTGCGTCGATGGTGTCGGCGTGACCACCGGGTTGCAGCCAGCGTTTCAGCTTCGCGTGCAGGACCAGGCAGACCTTCTTGCCATCGGGGGTGATCACCACGGCGCTTCCCGTGAAGTGGGCGGGGAATTGGGCTCTCGAGTAGGGGTCGGAAAGCGAGGCGGCTGACCCGAGCATTTCTGCCAGGTCAGCCGCTTCTTTGGCGTCGGTGGGTTGGTGGGATTGAAGGAGCGCGGCCAGAGACATGCGGTTTGATTAGCACGCGGCGCCCTCACCCTGACCCTCTCCCAGAGGGAGAGGGAATGAGGGGTCACTTCTGGATGAGCTCGATCTCGAGGGTGATCTCGATCTCGTCACCCACGAGCACGCCACCCAGCTCGAGCGCCGCGTTCCAGTTGAGCCCGAACTCCTTGCGGCTCAGCTTGGTGGTCGCCCGCGTACCGCGGCGCATGCCACCCCACGGGTCCTTGCCGGCGGGCGTGAGCGGATCCACGTCGAGCGTGACCGTCTTCTTCACGCCGCGAATCTCGAGCTGACCGTGCACCTTGAGCCCGTCACCCTTCACCTGCTCGACCTTCTGCGAGGTGAAGGTGAGGTACGGCGCGTTGGCCGCGTCGAAGAAGTCGGCGCTCTTGAGGTGCGCGTCGCGGTCGGCGGTGTTGGTGTTGATCGACGCCGCTTCGATGCGCACGTCGACCTTCGACTTCGTGATGTCCTGGCCGTCGAGCTCCAGCGTTCCCTCGAAGCGGTCGAACTTGCCGCGAGTCCACGAGACCATCATGTGGCGCACGCGAAAACCCACCTCGGAGTGCGCGTTGTCGATCACCCACTTCGTGACGGGAGAGACGACGGGCGTGGAGGAAACGACGGCAGACTGAGTGGCGGTGTCCATTGACAATGTCCTTTGGCAACGTGCCGGTGAAGTCCGGCGACCGCCTTTGAATAGGTCTTCGAACCCCGCACCGCCAGACGCCGGCGGTGGTCACACTGTCCACAATCGTGAACAATCGATTCGTGGCCACCATCGACCTCGACCTGCTCCCGCTCTACGGCCTCTTCGCGCTGGTGTTGCGCTCGCAGTCCTTCACCGCGGCGGCGAAGGAGACCGGGCTCACCCGCAGCGCGGTGAGCCAACGCATCGCCCGGCTCGAGTCGAAGCTGGGCGTCGAGCTCTTCCGTCGCACCACCCGGCGGGTGGCGCCCACCGAGCAGGGCCTCGCGCTCTACGAGGCGGCGAGCAAGCTGCTCGACGACAGCCGGGGCTTGCAGAGCCTGGGGCCTCCGCTGGAGACGCCGCTCCGGGTGAACGCGCCGTTGCCCCTGGCCACCGCGGCGCTCACGTCGTTGTTCCCGGAGTTCGTGCGCTCTTCGCCCGGGCCCATCGAGCTGACGGTGGAGAACCGGCCCATCGATCTGCTCGAGGCGAAGGACGACGTGGTGGTGCGCGTCGCCCGGCAGATGCCCGGTGCGGTGGTGGGCCGCAAGCTGGCCACTGATCAAATCGTGGTGGTCGCCTCGCCCGCGTATCTGGCGAAACGCGGCGCGCCTTCGACTCCGCACGACCTGCTCCGGCATCAGTGCCTGCGTTACCGGCCCACGCCCGCAGAAGTGGAGTGGCGCTTCACCCCGCCCCGCGGCGCGCCGGTCAGCATTCCGGTCAACGCGCCCTACTTCGTCGACGACGGCTCGGTCTTGCTGCAGCTCGCTCGCGAAGGTGAAGGCATCGCCACCATGCCCGGCTTCATCGCAAAGCCTGCGCTCGACTCAGGGGCGCTGGTGCGTGTGCTGCCCGGCTTCAAGCTCTCCAGCCTGGAGATCTGGGCGTTGCTGCCCGCGGGCCGGCGGGCGCCGCCTCGTGCCCGCGCGCTGGTCGAGTTGCTCGCTCGCAAGCTGGGCCCGCGCCTGCCCTGCGTGACGTGACCCCGGCAGTTTGAGTAAGGCGACGCTCATGATCCGACTCGCCGCTCTCGCCGTCTGCGCGTTCAGCGCCGTCGCCCTCGCCGATCCTGAAGTGAAGATCGATTGCCCCGCGGGCATGCACTTCGTGAAGGACAAGGGGTGTGTCGCCAACGTCGCCGCGAAGGTCGCCTGCCCGGGCGGCACCCACTTCGAAGGTGGCAAGTGCGTGGCGATCATCGACACCTCGTGCCCGGCAGGCATGCACTTCGTCGCAGGGACGGGGTGCGTGGCGGGCGGTAAGGCGGCGCCGAAGAAGACGGCAGAGGCACCGCCGCCGCCTCCGGAGCGGCCGGAAGCGGAGCCCACCGAAAAGAAGAAGAAGGGCGGCACGTTCTCCAGCGGGTTTTCCGATCGACTGCAGGCAAGCTGCGGCGGGTTGGATGTCGAGGTGCACGGCGGGCCACGACTGACGGGCGTTCGCGCGATGTTGCTGGTCGATGAGCGCAAGGTGGGTGACGAGCAGGACGTCAACGTGGGTCAGACGAAGACCATCACCGGCAAGGTCGGCAAGCAGGAGGTTGCGTTGCTGATTCAGCAGGGACTTTGGGGCACCCGG
This sequence comes from Archangium sp., assembly GCA_031412555.1. Lineage (GTDB taxonomy): Bacteria > Myxococcota > Myxococcia > Myxococcales > Myxococcaceae > Archangium_A. The sequence goes on from JANODF010000069.1 coordinate 32,477, forward strand.
TACACCCTCAAGGTCGATGGCACGGAGTGCCGGTTGAGCAAGTAGCGCCCAGCGTTCCGCTGGACCGGCTTCGCTCTCCCCGCTTCCGCAAGGAGAGGGAGTATAGGGGCGCAATGGCTCGCATTCTCGTCATCGATGACAACGACACCATGCGCGAAGGCATGGCGGTCACCCTGAAGAAGGCCGGTCACGAGGTCTTCGCCTTCCGCAACGGCGTCGAAGGCGTGGCCGCGTTCACCGCGAAGGGCGCTGACCTGGTCGTCACTGATCTCAAGATGGATCAGATGGACGGCATCGAGGTGGTCAAGCGCCTCAAGGCGCACGATCCCAACGTGGTCGCCCTGGTGGTGAGCGCGCACGGCAGCATCAGCTCGGCGGTCGATGCGATGCAGCACGGCGCGGTCGACTTCATCGAGAAGCCGTTTCCGCCCGACGTGCTGCGCGCCAAGGTCGACCAGGCGCTCGAGCTCAGCCGCACCCGCGCGCGCGTGGTGAAGCTCGAGGCGACCACCGAGGCGCTCTCCCGCGATCTCAACAGCAAGGTCGGCATCTCCATGGTGGGCGACAGCCAGCCCGTGCAGAAGCTGCTCGCCCAGGTGCGCCGCGCCGCCGCCACCGACGCCACGGTGCTGGTGCACGGCGAGTCGGGCACCGGCAAAGAGCTGGTCGCGCGCATGCTGCACGATCTTTCACCGCGCGCCTCGGGCCCCTTCATCGTCACCCACTGCGCCGCGCTCGCCGAGACGTTGCTCGAGTCAGAGCTGTTCGGCCACGAACGCGGTTCGTTCACGGGCGCTGTGAAGAAGAAGCTCGGCCGTTTCGAGCTGGCCGACGGCGGCACCATCTTCCTCGACGAGCTGGGTGAGATCAGCGCGACCGTGCAGACCAAGCTGCTGCGCGTGTTGCAGGAGCGCGAGATTCAGCGGGTGGGCGGCGAAGAGACCGTGAAGGTCGACGTGCGCGTGGTGTGCGCGACGCACCGTGACTTGAAGGCCGAGGTGGCCGCCGGCCGCTTCCGCGAAGATCTCTACTACCGCCTGCACGTGGTGCCCCTCGAGCTGCCCGCCTTGCGCGAACGGCCCGAAGACATCGGCCTGCTCGCCCGGCACTTCGTGGCCAAACACGCGCCGCGCATCAACGCCGCAGTGAAAGGGCTGACTCCGGGCGCGGTGGCGGGCCTGTGCCGCTATGCGTGGCCTGGCAACGTGCGCGAGTTGGAGAACGCCATCGAGCAGTCGCTCGTCTTCGCGGAAGGCAAGGAGCTGGAGGAGAAGGATCTCCCCGCGTTCCTGCAATCGGCCGAAGCGCGCGCCTCGCACACCCAGGGCGCGCTCCCGGTGCCGCACGGCGATCGCCCGTTGCCCGACATCCTCGAAGATCTCGAGCGTCAGCTCATCGAGCGCGCGTACGAGAAGGCGCGCAAGGTGAAGACCGAGACCGCGCGGCTGCTCGGCATCAAGACCTCAGCCCTCTATTACAAGCTCGAAAAATACGGCTTCATCCAGAAGGGCGAGCGGCCCCCCGAAGAGGGATGAGAGGAAACGGACCACCGCGGCAAGACCCGCCGGGTGCATCACGACCCGCGGAGCGCGCAATCTTTCCGGGCTGATCCGAGCGGCACCACCATTGCTGTGGGGGACGGGGAGGAGTTCCCCCAATGGCGATTTCGACTGGCCGCGTTCTCGTGGTGGATGATGACGATCTGTTTCTGCGGGTGTGCAGCAGCTTGCTGCGTCGGGCGGGGCTCACGGTGGAGACCTGCAACAACCCGACGCATGCCGTCGCGCTGATCGAGAAGCGCCGCTACGACACCATCGTGTCTGACTTCTGCATGCCTGACCTGAGCGGCCTGGGCTTGCTGCGGGCCGCACGCAGCTGCGACGCCACCGTGCCCTTCGTGTTGATGACCGGCGCGCCCACCATCGAGTCGGCCATCTCGGCCATCGATCTGGGCGTGCACAAGTACCTGCCCAAACCCTTCGACATCGACGTCTTCGTGAACACCGTCTGCGAAGCGGTGAAGCGGCGCGTGGGCTCGGACGACATCGCGAGCCTGCATCGCCGGCTCGATCGCGCGCTCGAAGGTTTGTGGATGGCGTACCAACCCATCGTGGAGTTCTCGAAGCAGCGGCCGCTCGCCTACGAGGCGCTGCTGCGCACCACCACGCCCGAGGTGAAGGGACCGCCCGACGTGCTGGAGCTGGCCGAGAAGACCGGCCGCCTGTTCGATCTCGGCCGCGCGGTTCGCCGCTCGGTGGCGCACGAACTGCCCATGCTCGCCGATGACGTCGACGTGTTCGTGAACCTGCACCCCGCCGACCTGGAGGATCCCGAGCTGTATGAACGCAGCTCGCCGCTGGCCGCCTTTGCCCGACGGGTGGTGCTGGAGATCACCGAACGCGCGTCGGTCACCCACGACGAAGCGCTCAATCGCCACATCGATGCGCTGCGCGCGCTGGGCTATCGCGTGGCGGTGGACGATCTCGGCGCGGGCTACGCGGGGCTCACCACGCTGGCGCGCATTCAGCCGGAGTTCGTGAAGCTCGACGGCTCGTTGGTGCGCGACATCGACACCTCGGGCGTCAACCAGTTGATCGTCGCCGCGGTGGTGGATCTTTCGAAACGCATGGGCCTGCGGGTGATCGCCGAAGCCATCGAGACGGCGCCCGAGCTGGCCACCCTGCGTGACCTCGGGGTCGATCTGATGCAGGGCTATTACTTCGCCAAACCCGGCAAGGCGTTCGTCAGCATCGACTACCACTCGGAGACCCAGGCCGCGGCGTAGGTGATTGCGGGCCCCTCACCCCCACCCTCTCCCCGGTGGGGAGAGGGAGTTTCAGATTCCACCAGGGAGCAGCAGCGGCAGCCCGTTCCTGATCAACGCGACCAGCCGCCCCTGGTGCATGGCGCGCACGCCTGCGGTCGGGGTGGGAAACCCTTCGGGCAAGGCCCACGTGCCCGGCGCGCTGCTCACCTGCGGGTTCACCTCCCGTTTGAGCTCGCCCCACTGCGCGTCGTTCAGCTCCATCGAGGGCAACCACGGCAAGACGTCGCGCCCGGTGTGTTGCACCGGCAGGTGCACGTCTTCGTAGCTGCCGATCGCGGTTCGGTTGAGCGTCGACAAGTGGGCCCCCACGCCGAGCGCGCGCCCGAGCTCGGTGGCCAGGCTGCGCACGTAGAAACCACCGCGCACCACCACCTCGAGCGTGCTGCTGATGGGCAACTCGTGCGAGCGCCACTTCGCCGAGTGCAGGTAGACCTGCTGCGGCGGCAAGACCACCTCTTCTCCGCGGTGGGCCTTCACGTACGCGCGCTCGCCATCGACCCGTTTGTTGCTCGTGGCAGGCGGCGTCTGCGCGGTCCACCCGTGAAAGCGGATCAGCGCCGCGTCGAGCTGATCAGGCGTGAGCCCGTTCGCATCACCGCGCCGCACTTCACGCCCGCCGGCGTCGCCCGTGTCCGTCTCCAGGCCCCAACACACCTTCGCCACGTACGTCTTGGGCACCTCGTGCAGTGCCTCGAACAGACGATTGGCGGCGCCCACCAGCAGCAGCACCAGGCCCTCGGCGAACGGGTCGAGCACTCCCCCGTGGGACACCTTCAAGGTAAAGTTCCCTCCGTGCGTCCGGCGGAAATCATCGACCAGCGAAGCGCTGCTGACGCCGGGCGGCTTGTGCACCCGCCAGAGCGCCGAGGGGGGTCGTTTCACACGCGCCTCGGAAAACTGTCGATCACCGGTTTTTTCATTGGGAAGCGACTGTCGCACATCGTGCCAAAGGGTTGGTTTTCGGTGCGATTGGACCTTGCCTCTTGGCACCGCCGTTGCTCAAGAGAGTCCCCATCATGAAGCTGAGCGCCGTCCTCCTCACCGCCTGCCTCTTCGCCTTCCCGGTCTGGGCGGCGGGGTCACTCGACGCCCTTCGTTCGGGCAGCCGGGGCGCGCGGGACCAGGTGACGGCGCTGCGGGCCGAACAGCTCAAGCAGCGCAACGAGCTGTCCACGCTCTCTTCGAAGATCGAATCGTTGAAGGCGGCCTCCAGGGGCAAGCTGCTCCCCGGTGGTGAACTCGACGCGGCGCTCAAGCGCAGCCAGGAACTGTCGGGCGCCCTCAGTGCGCTGGCCACCCAGGTCAACGGCCGGGAAGCCGAGCTGGAGATCGCCAACATGGCGCTGCTCGACGGGCTCTCGTCTGAGCTGACGCGGTTGCGCTCCGAGTTCGATCGCCAGGGTGACCGCACGGTGCGGAAGGGCCTCATCGCCCAGCTGCGCAAGCTGCGCGGCGAGCGTGATGCGCTCCGCCAGACGCTGCCGGCCTCGAAGATCCCCACCCTCGACGCGGTGCGCCCCAGCGACGACCCGGAAGAGCTGCTGGAGCAGGCCGACCTGCTGCGCGACAACGAAGAGAAGCTGCGCCGCGAGCTCAAGTCGCTCGAGGCCCGCATCGCCGAGCGCCGTGACGAGGTCGAGCTCGATCGCCGGGTGCAGCGCTTCATGGGTGAAGAGTCGATGTTCGACGATGGTGATCGCCGCCTGCGCGTGCAGCGCACGGTCACCACCCCGTCCACCGCGCCCACCGCCGGCGGAGTTCAGCAGGAGAACGCGGCACCGCCGCAGGAGACCACCGCCGACACCACCGCCGGCTCTTCTTTCAGCAACGCGAGTCCTCAGACGGCGGGGGTCGGTTCTCCCGGCGCGCCCAGCCGCAGCAACGATGGCACCTCCTTCGGCACCGGCCTCGATTCGTCGAGCATCCGGGTGACCACCGCGTCTGATGCGCGGGTGCAGGTCGGTGGAGCGCGGGCGATTTCGGGTGGTGATGACGACCTGGATGATCTCGAGGTCGAGCGACTTCGCCTGCAGGGGCTCGCCGGCCAGCTCAAGAAGAAGGCTGACGAGCTGCAGCAGCGCGCTTCCCAGCTGAAGTGATCGACCGTTCGCGTCGAGCGGCAGTCGAGATGCCACCTCGGCTTCGTACGAACGATGAGGGATGAACGGTGTGGCCTCCTCATCGGGGTTGGCTAAGTTCCGCCCCCTCGTGGTGCGATGCGCGTTCACCTGGTTGCTGCTGCTGACGACGACCACCGCGTCGGCGGCCGACTTCCAGGGGCGCGCGCGGTTGTGGGTGGGGCCTGCGATCGACACGAACGCACGGCGTGACTTCGTCTCCACCGAACGCGCCACCGAGCCCGATCTCTTCTTCTTCGGCCTGGGCCAGCTCGAAGGCATTCTGCGCATCGGCGAGCACGTGCGGATCGTCGGCAGCTACGACGTGAGCGGCCGCAAGTTCGTGCTGCTCCCCACCGAAGACACGGTGGTGCAGGCGGCGCAGCTGGAGTCCACCGTCTCCTTCCTGAAGTACTTCGCCTTCGGCCTCTCGGGGCGCGCGCGCGATCGGCGTGGTGCTGAGCGCGACTACACGGATCTCGTCGGCGGAGCGGTGCTCGACTTCTTCCCCGATGCCGCGGTCGACCTGCGGGCGCAGATCAACGCGCACCGTTTTCTCTTCTACAACCGCTTCGAGTACAGCTTCTGGGGTCCCGACGGCACCGTGTCCGCGCGGTACCGGATCAACCGGCGCCACTCGGTCTCGTTGTTCGGCTCGTACAACGCGCGCACCTACAACGGCACCGCGCGAGATCGCCCGTTGCCCGAAGGCAGCGAGCCAGAACCACCCCGGGTGCGGGCGGACAACGTGTTCGGCGGGGGCGCGAGCTACTCCTTCCGCGGGCCGTTTCACTTCACCTTCAGCTACTCGTACTTCGATCAGGCTTCGAACTCGTTCGGCGAGAGCGTGCAGCGTCACAGACTCAACGCGACCGGCGGCTTCCGCCTGCCGTGGGAGCTGACCTTGCTCACCAGCATCACCTGGCAACCGGCGGTGTTCCCCGAAGGGGTGTACCTCTCACCGGATCTCACCGTGCTGGAGGAGGACGAGAACGTGTCGTCGATCACGGTGAAGTTGGTGAAGCCGCTGAGCAAACACTTCGATCTCGACGTTCGGTATGCGGGCTTCCTGGGGTTCTTGCCGCAGAACGAGTTCCTCTACCTGCGGCACGTGATCAGCGTCGGGGTCGCGGTGAACTTCTAGTCAGCGCGACGAAGCGTCGTCCGCCACGCGCACCTTGCGGCCGGTGAACGGGTGAATGATCCACTTCGAGCGGCGCAGATCGGTGGTGACCGTTCGCCCCACCAACGAGTCGAACCGTTCATGAATCTTCGCGTCGAGTGACACGAACGCCTTCTGCTGCTCGAGCCTGGCCAGCTCGAGCCCATTGACGCGCGTGAAGGTGCCGCGCCCGCCGCGCACCAGCAGCCGCTCACCGAAGCGGATGCCCTGGTAGCCCGAGTAACAAAGTTCACCCAGCCCACCGAACGCAGCCGATGAAGCGAAGAGCAACGCGAGCGCCTGACTGGTGCTGCGAAACGTGTCTTCCGACGCGTAACACTCGACGGTGAGCTGGCCCTCGAGCAGCGAGACCTGAAAGAGCTCGTGCGGTGCACACGCCACCTCGCCGAGGAAACTGAGCAGCCCTTCGGGCGTGTCGTGGGTGACGTCGGCGCCGCCGACCTCGTCGAGCCACGGGTACTCAGACAGATCCACCGGACTGGCGAGCCAGTCCTCCAGGTTGCGTTCCGGAATCGACAACGAACCGAACATCACGACGTCAAAGGCCATGGCGATCCTCCGCGCTGCAACAGGCAGTCACAGGAGTGTCGCGCGGCCCTTCCCGAGGGCAATTTTTCGGCGGGGAATTACAGCGGGTACGGCAGGGTGAATGACAAGACGGTCACGAGCACGAGGACCAGCGGCGTGAGCACCAGGAAAACCAGGAAGGTGTAGCCCATCACGTCGCGCGCCTTGAGCCCGAACAAGCCCAAGACCGGCAGCATCCAGAACGGCTGCACCAGATTCGCGAGCGCCTCACCGAGATCGTAGACGGCCACCATCCACCCGAGGTGCACCTTCAAGTCGTGCGCGGCGGCCATCACGTACGGCGCTTCGATCACCCACTTGCTGCCGCCGCTGGGCACGAACACGCCGAGCACCGCGGAGTAGATCGCCACCAGCGCGGGGTAGGTCTCCCTGGTGGAGAGCGAGACGAAGAAGCCCGCGATGGTCTCGTTCAGGTGTGTCTTCACGATCAACGCCGCGAGCCCTGCGTAGAGGGGAAACTGGAGGATCACGCCCCACACGCCCGGGGTGGCGTCTTTCACGGCGCGCATCAAACGAGCCGGAGTTCCGTGCAGCGCCACGCCCAGCGTGAGGAAACCCAGGTTGAGCGTGTTCAGGTTGAGCGCGTTGAGTGGGTCGGCCGAGGTGACGAAGGTCGAGACCAGATACGCCCCCGCGAGCAGCACGAAGAACACCGAGAGGTGCGGCCGGTACTCCAGCCACTCACCGGGCGTACCGCGGCCCCGCGGCTCTTCTGCGTCGAGCGGGGAGAGGCCGAGGTCGATGCCGAACATCTGCGCCGTCTTCGCGCGCGAGGCGGTGGGCGCGGCGAAGTACATCAACGCAGTCACCACGATGATCTCGATCACCACGCAGAGCAGCGACTGCCAGAGGAAGATGGTGCTGGTGAGTGGGATGACGCCGCCCGGCACCTGATTGGAGGCGCCCGCGACGATGCTGCGAATGGCCGGCTGCAACGCCGCGGGAGTGGCCATCTGCAACGCCGCGCTGCCCGAGAGCCCCTGCGCCCAGATGCTGCCCAGCCCCAGGAACGCACTCGCGCAGACCGCCCGGTAATCCACCGAAGGAACCCGCCGCGCCACCTCGCGCGCCAGCATCGCGCTGAAGATGAGGGAGAAACCCCAGTTGAACCAGCTCGACACCATCGCCAACAACGCGACCCAGGCGACGGCGGCGCGCGGCGTGGTGGCCACGGAGGCGAGCGCGACGATCAACCGGTACACCGGCCGCGTGGTGGCGACGACCGAGCCGGTGATGATCACCAGCGCCATCTGCAGCGTGAAGGGGATCAGCTCCCAGAAACCCTGCCCCCAGATGGTGACGACCTCGTTCGCTGCGGTGGCCGCGCTCTTCTCGCCGAGCAACTTGCCGAACGAGGCGAGCACCACGATCACCGTGGCGAGCAGCGCGAAGACGAACGCGTCGGGAATCCACCGCTCGGCCCAACCGGTGAAACGCGCGGCCACGCGTGCGAGCGCACCCTCGGGCTGTTCAGCAGGTTCAGTCATGCCCTGCCCCTCTTACGGTAGTTCTGGCGCCCTGAGCCGGTTACGAGTGTGCCCCCATGTCTGAACGCTCCGGACTTCAGTTCTCGCTTCTCGGTATCCCGGTGCGCATCGAGCCGTGGTTCTTCATCATTCCGCTCTTCGGGCTGCAGACCCGCGACATGCGCGGCGCGCTCATCTGGAGCGTGATCGTCTTCGTCGCCGTGATGCTGCACGAGTTCGGGCACGCGTTGGCGATGCGCGCGTACGGGTTCTCTCCGTCGATCACGCTGCATGGCTTGGGTGGCCACACCAGCTATCCCGAGAGCGCCCGGCCTACCCCGCGGCAGAGCTTCTTCGTCACGCTCGCGGGTCCGGGCGCTGGTTTGACCCTGGGATTCATCGCGCTCGCCGCGAGGCACTTCATCACCTCGCCCAACGCCGATCTTCAGATGGCGCTCACAGACGCGGTGGAGATCAACATCGGCTTGTCGATCATCAACCTGCTGCCGATTCTGCCGTGGGACGGCGGTCACGTGCTCGACTCGGGTCTGCACTGGGCCACCGGCAAACGACGTGACCGCGTCGTGGCGCTCTTCAGCATCGTGGGCGGCGGGTTGGTCGTCGCCTTCGCCGTCTGGCAGCGATCGATCCTCCTCGGGTACTTCGGTGCGATGGGGCTGTTCCAGGGCTACGGCCGGTGGAACCTCGCCGGTCAGGGTCCGCCGCCGGTCACCGCGGTGCAGAGTGAAGACGAAGAGAAGCGGCTCCAGTTCGCGTTGATGAGCGTGGTCGATCCGCAGCAGCGCGCGAAGCTGACTGAAGAACTGGCCTGGGTTCGCCTGCGCAAGGGCGACTTCGCGGGAGCACGCCGCGCGGTGAACACCATGACGGGCGCCACGCCTTCGATCTCGCTGCAGGCCCGGCTCGCTGCGACAGAGAACGACGTGGACAAGGTGATTCAGCTGCTCGAGCCCGCGGGCGCGGGCACTGAGAATGAGCGGCCGCTGCTGATGTCAGCACTGATCGCCCACGAGCGCTTCGACGATGCCGTCGCCCTCGCTCGTAAACACGTGGAGCTCGCAGGCAGCGGATCCACGCGGCTGTTCGAGGCAGGCGCGTATGCGCAGGCGCTCGAGCTGTGCACCAGCGAGCGCATTCGGACCGGTGATGGCGTGCACGCGTACAACGAGGCGTGCTGCCTGTGTCACCTGGGCCGGTTGGAGGATGCGGTCACCGCGCTGCAGAAGGCGAAGGCGCTCGGCTACGGCGGGCTCGCCCAGATTCGGACGGATGACGATCTCGCGCAGGTGCGGAACCGGCCCGAGGTGCAGGCGCTGCTGTAGCCCGCTGTGCAAATCTGCACGGGGTGCGTGCAGGGCCGGGCGTTTCCACACAGGCCGCCCACCGCTATCAAGGCACCATGCGAATCACCCGACTCATGGTCTGCCTCACCCTCGTTGCCTGTGGTGCGCCCGCTCCGACCGAGCCCGTCGAGCCGGAGTTGGTCTTCCCCGCGGAGCACGCGGCCTCCACCGAGGTCATCGCCTACGCGGAGTTCGATGCGGGTCAGGCCAGTGAGGAAACCGAGATGTCGTTGGCCCTGGGAGAAGAGTACCCACGCGAGTTGGTGGTCCGTCCGAGCAAGGGCTACGCGCTGGGCGCCGGCTGCGGAACGGACCTTGGCAACCTGACATGGGCGAGCCTCACCTCGGTGGAAGGCGATGCGGCGGTCGTCGCACTCGAGTCGGGCGAGTTGAAGGTGTCGATCCAGAAGGAAGGCACGGTCTCGTTGCTGCTCGCAGGTGCGGTGGACCAACAGGATTGCCCCGCGGCGGATGGAACCAGGTTGACCACCGTTCCGTTGCAGCATCGGCTGACGATGCGCGTCCACCGGGCGGTATCCGTGCTGGTGGAACAGCAGCATCAGCGATGGCCGGAGTGCGAGACGAACGTGGTGCTGCCCTCGAACACTCTGTTCTGGGCGCCGCGCGTGCTTTTGGTCAACGCCGGGGGCCAACAGTTCTCGGCTGCAAACGCCCCGACGCCGAACGGGCTGACGTTGCGTTCGAGTGGAGTCATCACCACGGAGGGAAGTCAGGCACGCGCCGAGCCCGGGCATGTGTCGATCTCGGTGAACACCTCGTTGCCCGTGCACGGGCTGCTTTCCTTCGAAGTGGTGGGCCCGGAGAGCGTCACCTCGGTGCAGGCCGAACTCTATCTGCGCAAGGCGGCCTCCAAAGGCAACGTGTCGGAGCCGCTCGTCGACGATCGGTCGTACCTGATCTGGAACCCAGGCCAGCTCAACTCGGTCGACCTGCGCGTCGGTGAAGTGCAGACGAGCCAGGGGCGGCTCTGCGCCCCGGTTCCCAACACGTGGTTCCAGGCCGTCTCTGCCACGCCAGCCCAGTGCGGTCCGTTCTCTGATGACGAACGATGGGGTGCAGACGTGGCCGTCGCGAAGATTCTCGGCGCAGGTGAGTGCCGTCTGGAGATCTCGCTGCCCGGCACCACCCAGCGCTGGACCACAAGATTCAAGACGACGAACTAGCCGTGCTCCTTCGGGGTGGGGGGCCGACCCGGCAACGAACTGTCGTATCGTCGGGCCATGGCGATACGGGGTCGGGCGTTGATTCTGCTGTTTGCATTCACGGGTGCTGCGTTCGCCGCCGAACCCGCACCGCTTCCCCTGATCGGCTCCGACACGCCAGACGCCTGGGGCGTACCCACCAGAACCGCGAACAAGCTCGTGCTGCGCCGAATGCTCTTCGAGCGCCGCTTCGTCGAGTTGGTGACCGCGCTCGAGGGCCTGCAGGCCATGTCCGACGCCGACTGTCAGCTCGAGCTCATGGGCCTCGACGCGTTCGAAGCCTTTCAGTCCAGGCGGAGAAGCTCGCCATGGATCTCGATCCGTTCGATCCAGCGATCCCGAAGTGACTCAGCGCCAGCGTTGGTCGGCATGCGTGGGGCCGTGTGATGTCACCCCCACCCGTGCACCGAGCCTGCGCTCGACCCAGTCGGCGAAGTCTCCGTCGGGAATCGGAGCCAGCGTTGGCGCTGCCCGTGAGAGCGCTCGAGTCAACGCGCTCTGCTGATCGAGCCGCTCGGGCGAGCCTTCAGGCGCGGTCAACGTCGCCAACTCGAAGTCGTAGCTCTCGACGAAGCGCGCCTGCACTCGGTCCACGTGCGTGAGCGCGAGCCAATCGACGCCACCATTCGCCCTGATCGCGTAGCGGAACAGAACGGGATCGAACCACCCAATGCGAAACGCACCCTGCCAGCCCGCGCTCTGATTGTGAGGCTCGGGCAACACCAGTTCCCTGGACTCCGACGGGAGCGGGCCCGCACCGTGCCGGGTCAACATGGAGCGCAACACGCCCACCTTCTCCACCTGATGCGGCGAATCGCGCAGCCAGTGCAGCGCGTTACGCGCGGTGCAGGTGCTCCACGTGGTGTGAGGGTGAAAGCCGTGGTGTTCATCGAGCAGGATGCCTTGAGCACCTTCGAACACGATCGTGTGATCGCGGTTCACGTGCGCTGCTTCTTCATCGGTCATCAGTCGAAGCGGCAACGCGCGCACCACCTCCAACCAGCGCTGGGCCAACGATGGGTCCTGAAGCATCGACCAGTCGCCGTCCCGCGCGACTTCGGCAGGCAGCGACTCGACCAGCCGCACCCGAATGCGCTCGAGCTGTTCGCCGGCGCCGCGCAGTGCACCCAGCCGAAGTGCGTCGTCCGCGTGAGACAGCGCATCACGCACCGTCTCGCCCACGCCGACGCCGCAGGTGCCGTTCCCCAGCAGGCGCTCCCTCAACCGACCCGCGGCCTGATGAAACGGAGTCGTCACCAGGCAACGCGGATCAGCGGTGAGGCGAGTCATCGCATCGGGCACACCAGCGCGCGCGAGGTAGTCGGCTTCGACCGCGAGCGCGGTGGGGTGCACCACCACCTGAGCCGCGAGATGGGTGCGCACGCCTTCCACCAACGTGCCCGCGCCGAACTGCGCGAAGGTGTGGTGACGCCCCTCAGGCAACACCACGTTGTGACCTGCCTGCGCGCCGCCATTGAAGCGCACCACGAGACGGGCATCGAAGCGCCTGGTCAGCGCGTCAGTCACCGTGCCTTTGCCACAATCGCCAAAGCCGAGGCCGGTCACGATGAAGGCCCGCGGATTCATGTGTGGAGATCGCCAGACCTGCCATTCGCAATCAAGCGTGGCATCGTCTGCGAATGGCATCACCGCTGGTGCACGAGTCGCTCAGAAACCCGCCGGTCACGCTGCCGCTCTCGGAGCGGGTCAACTTTCAGAGCCTGTTCGAAGGCTTGTTCGTGAAGGCGCTGGGGCCCGTTCCTCCCGAGGTCAAACTGGAGCTGAAGGCCGTGGGGGTCGATGTGGATCGTCTCCAGGCGGCGTATCCACAGAAAGTGCTCATCGCCGCTCTCGATGTGGCCTCAGGCCACTGGTTTCCCGGTGAGACGGTGGAGAGCGCGTACATCAAGCTCGGCTTGCGGAACATCGAGGGCTTCTTCGAGACCCTGATGGGCCGGCCGATCCTGGCGTTGCTCAGGTTGATGGGTCTGAAGCGCACGTTGGGTCGCATGCGCACGAACTTCCGCAGCGCGAACAACTACGCCGAGACGAAGCTGGCCGAAGTGAGCCCGACGGAGTTTCAGCTGTGGGTCAACGAGACGGGTGAGTTCAGGTTCTTCACCCAGGGCGTCATTCAGGGCGGCGTGCGGGTGACTGGTGGGCCGAATGGCGTGGTGACGGTGATCGACACCAATGAGCTCGGCACCGTGTATCAGATCAAGATTTAGCCCTCACCCCGACCCTCTCCCGAAGGGAGAGGGAGTTCACTTTCGCTTGAGTCTGCTGGGCCCGTCGGACACGTCGAGGACCTCGGCCGTCGACTCGAGCTTCAGCTTCGGAGCATCGTCTTTGCCCAGGCTCGCTGCGTACGGCATCAACGCGCGCGCCACCCGACCGATGCGACGGCCATCGAAGCCACCGTCACGCAGCTGCTTCGCCACGGAATCGAGCGTGTGCAGGCCCTGCCCCAACGCGAGCAGACCTGCCACGACCACGGTCGTGTCTTCGGGGCTCTCCAGACACACCACGCGATCGCCGAGCAGGTCACGCCACGCACGTTCACACTCCGCCCGGCGTTCGAGATCGGGAATGAGGAAGAACGGCTCGAAGGCGTGCTGCACTTCTTCCACCACCGACGCGAGCGGGAGATCGACCTCGAGATCTTCACCCAGCCACTGCTTCACCGCCTTGCGCGACACGTGGCTGTACGGCTTCTCGTCGCCGGTGAGGAAGAGGTACCCGCGCTGGCCCCGCTTCCGATGGCAATCGAGATCGAGGTGACGCGCCGCGAAGTAGAGAGCCAGGTCGTACGACTCGCGGTTGCCGGCACCGCCGCCGCCTTCGAGCCAGGACCAGGTGAGCCATTGATCCATCAGCTCTGCGGTCGACTCGAACTGGCCGACCTGGAGCGGCGCGCGATCATCGAACGCATCGCCCACCGCCATGAACAACACCTGGGGATCCCGAATGCCGAACTCCCCCAGGCGCTTCATCAGCCCCGGGAGATCGTGCCGCGCGAGCCGTTCAGGCACCGCGCCCATCGAGCCGGTGACGTCGAGCGCGAAGGCGATGGCCAACGACTCCGGGTGTTGCGCGCTGTCGCGGCTCTCACGCAGCCCCACGCCGCGCGGATCCATCAGCGCATGGCAGGCGCGCTGCGCAAAGAGCTGCTGCGTGGGCTTCGTCGCTCTCTGCGAGGTCAGCGCCGCGTGGGCTTCGTAGCTGTACGCGCCGTACCCCACGTCACGCCTTCCCGTTGGCCGTGGCCCAGGGCCGCAGCGCTTCGGTCACCTGCTTCGCGCGCGTGTTGCCCGACTTGGTGAGGCTGGCTTCGAGCTGAGCGAGCCCCGACACGGCGCCTTCTCCCAGCGCGACGAGGCCGGCCGCAGCTGCGCAGGTGTCTGCGGGATCATCGAGCACGATGAACGACTCTTTGAGGTACGGGGTCCAGAAGGCCGAGACACTCGCACCACGCTTGCGATCGGGCGCGATGAAGAACGGGTGGAACGTGCGCCGCACATCGGTGATGACCGCGTCGAGCGCCATGTCTTGCACGTCGGTACCGATCCACTTCTTCACCAGCGCACCGGCGAGCGTGGTGTTGGAGGGCTCGTCGCCCGTCATGAACAGGTAGCCCTTGCGCTGACGCTTCTCCCAGCAGTCCATCGCGACGTGGCGCGCGAAGAAGTGGAACGCCAACTCGTAGAGTTCGTCGCCGCCGCCTTTGAGCGAACACTTGGTGAGCCAGCGATCCATCAGCTCGGCGGTGGTCTCGAACTGGCCGACCTGCAACGGCCGTCCATCGCCCGTCACGTCGGTCAGCGCAGCGAAGAGCACCTGCGGGCTCGCCACCTTCGCGTCGGTGAGCAGCTTCATGAAGCCAGGCAGTTGCTTGGTGGCGATGTCGACGGGAATGCTGGCCATCGAGCCGCTGATGTCGAGGGCGAAGACGATGCCCAGGGAGTCGGGGTTGTCCTTGCTGTCGCGCGACTCGCGGTACTTCACGCCCTTCGGATCCATCTTCGGATCGACGACGGTCCCCTTGAAGACCGCGGCGGCCGACTGGCCCGCGCGGCTGGTGGTGATCGCCTGATGCGCTTCGTAGCTGTACGACCCGTAACCCATGGGAAAGCTCCTTGCGGTGCGGCGTTAGTTCCAACCAGGCATCGAAAACGGCACGTACTTCGGCGGGCCGAACACTTCGCGGGCCACACGATCGACTTCAGCGATGAGCGCCCACCCGTCGGAGAAGCTCGCGGCGCGATCCAGCAGGTGCTGCAGCGGTTCGGGCACCGAGGGGCCGAGGAGCGCCTGCACCGCGCGCGCACTCATGGAGAAGTCGAGCGCGGGCTGCGCCTCCACGCCCGGCGAGAGGCCACCCGCGGTCACCTTCACCTGTTCGCCGATGCGGGTCGCGCAAGAGAAGCCGATCAACCGCACACCGTGATCACGCGCGTGCACCAGCAGGTGCTCCGGCAACACCGCGGCGTGCACCCAGCCTGCGCCATGCAGCCACGCCAACGACTCGAGCACGCGTTTCCACAACCAGATCGACGCGCCCGCGGGAACTCCACCCGGGTACTCCGCGCGCACGTCATCGAAGGTGTGCACGAAGCCCGACGCGAGCCCGAGCACCATCACCTGGCGCGTGCCTTCGGTGCCGTGAATACCGAGGCGTGCTTCTCCGAACGCGACCGGCGAGGGCATCAAGCGGGAAAAATGCGCAGTGCCGTCACGGGTGGCGCGCTGGAGCGCAGAGAGCACCTCCCACTCGCTGCGGAAGACGTCGAGATCGCCAGCCGCGCGCAGCATCTTCACCACCACCTGCTCCGAGAGGCGGTGATCGAAGCGGCCGAGAAACACGTCGCTCGAGCTGCCCTTCGCCACCCGCCCGTCGAGGATGTAGCGGCGGCCACCCGCCCACAGCCGCGTCCGCCCGGGCTCCGGCAGATCGATCTCCGGCGGTTGCATCAGCCGCACGCCACCGGCCGTGGGCACGAGCGCGACGCCGCAGTAGTCGCAATGCATCACACCCGTCGGTGCCAGCTTCGGCAGCGGCGCATTGCACTGCGGGCAGGTGACGAGCGTGTAGGTGACCATCCGTCGTGCAGCGTAGGCAGGTGCGTCTGCAACTTCTCAGGGAAAACGAAGCCTCCGTTTCCGCGTGGGCACTCTTCGACGCCTCCACCTCGACGTCCGTCTCCGGCGGCGGCTCTCGGTTTGCCGGGGTGTTCTTCTTGTTCTTTGCTTGATGCCTTTTCTGTCTGGCAGTTGGCCTGGGTTGCTTGCAAGGTGCGCGGAATGATCACCACCCGTGCCCACGTCATCGTCGCCTTGTTTGCCATGCTCTCGTTGCAGGGCTGCTTCTCATCGGCCGTTCGAGCCAGCGGACCCAACGGCTCACGGCACTCCTCGGCGGGAGCGTCGCTCTTCTGGGGAATCACCACGCCGACTCACGGCGCCACGCAGTGCACCAACGGGCTCAAAGAGGTCGAGATGTATCGCCCCTGGTACTCCTATCTCGTCGCGCTCGTCACCATCGGCATCGTCACCCCCATCACCAGCCAGTGGGAGTGCATGGGCGACAGCAGGATGGGTGACAGCAACAGGGGCGACACCAAGGCAGCCCCCATCGCCCCTCCCGCGATGGACCCGAAGTCGTAGAACCCAGCCTCGCTCACCGCGCGCGCGCGCTCCCGGCCTGCGTCCCGCGAGGTGCGACCCAGCCGCTCGACGCGACCCCGGGGGCCGAGGTGCGACCGAGATCGAAGAAGAGCAACCGAGGTGGCGCCCACAAGGCGCACGCCGGGCACTCCCCGGTGGTGCGCACCGCCAGCCAGCGTCCATTGAAGCCGGTCGCGCCACCGAGCTGCAGCGGCAGCGGCCACCCCGGGTCCACGCTCTGGTCATCCACCAGGAGGCAGCTCATCACCTCGCGGCCCGCGCGCTGCACCTGGTGCAGCCGGGTCTCGGCGTCCACGTTCCACAGCCCGCGCACCGTGAGGAAGAGCGCGTCGCCGCTGGCAGTCAGGTGCGCGTCGCTGGCCTCGGAGCCGAGGAAGGTGGCCAACTGCAGGCGCACCCCATGGTCCACGCGTTCCAGGCCGATGGTGTCGGGCAGGGAATCGAGCATCGAGCGGGACAGGCGGTAGCGGCCCTGCGCGCGCTCCGCCACGCCGGGCCACGACTCGACGTTCCACGCCGGCGGCTGGGGACTCTCGAGCACGGTGCCGTCGAGCGCGCTGCGCACGGAGTCGTCACGCAGCACCAGGCGATCGCCCATCACCATCGCGGGGGCCTGCCCCAGGTCCGCGAGCACGCTCACGGAGAACGCCAACCCACCGTCAGGCTCGTAGCGCTCGAGCACGGAGCCCAGCGGCGAGCCCGCCAGCCAGGTTCGTTGCACCAGCGCAGCGCCCTGCGCGTCGAGCAAAGGCCTGCCCACTTCACCGTCGAACTCGGTCTCACCCCGGGGCACGCCGGTCGCCACGTTCAGCCGGGCGAGCACCGACCGCGGCCGCCCCGAGACGCCGACCGAAGCGGTCACCCAGAGCGTGCCCCTGCCGTCTTCCGCGAGCGCGTTGATGTGGGTGGGCGGCGACTGGCTGGGCAACGGCCCCTGCCACGCGAGCGCTCCGGTGCCGACGTCGACGGCCACCAGGGTCGCTGCATCGGCCACGAAGATGAACAGGCCGCTGGCGATCAACTGCGTGTTCCGCGCGACGCCCTGCGGAACTCCGTGGAGGACGACGTCGGTGCGAAAGCGCTCGAAGCCCTCGGCCGTGTAGGAGATGGCCTCGCAGTGGAAGGTCGGGTTGGTGGGCTTGTTCGCGCCCCCGCACTCAACCCAGTACCAGTTGCCCTGCGCGTCGGTGATGCCCTCGAAGCGGAAGTCGCCGTGGCCCGAGACGTAGCTCCAGCGCGGGTGCAGGTCGGTCTGCGGAGGCACCACGCACGCCTGTTGGTGACAGGTGCCCTCCCCGCGACAGGCCGACTCGGGCGTGCAGGTGAAGCCTTCGGGAGGCACCACCGCGCGGCAGGTGCCGGCGAGGCAGATGTTTGCGAGCGTGCAGCTGACGGCTCCGCACGGGGTGCCGTCCAGCACCGGCGCCGAGCCACACCCGAGCAGGGGATCGCAGGTCGGCGCGAGGCAGGGGTTGGTCGGCGCGGTGCACTCCGCCGCGAGGTGCTGACAGCCGCGGCCCCGCGCACACGAATCGCTCGTACACGCGTCGTGATCGTCGCACCGCGCGGCCGTGCCGGCACAGACGCCGCTGAGGCAGGCACCGGCCTCGATGCACTGCAGCTCATCGGAACAGCTCGCGCCGTCTTCACGCAGCGTGTGCACGCAGCTCAGCGAGTCGGGGTCGAACCGCACCACGTCGCAGGGGCCTGACGCGCCGCAGTCCACCGCCTCGACACCCTCGCCGGTGACGGAGACCTCGAGGGCATCGAGGAACAAGGTGGCGGTGGCCCTGCCGATCGCGGTGGGCGTGAAGGTCAGCTGCAGCTCGACCTCGGTTCCGCCGGGCACCTCGAGGGCGCCCGGTGCGCTGAAGGGCGCCTCGATGGCGACCGGGAGGGTGCGGGCGACGCGGGAGCGATTGACGACGCGCACCACCTGGGCCCTCGGGAAATTGAGGGCGGTCGCCGGGAAGTCGACACGCTGGGGAACGGAGACCTCGCCCGAACCCAGTGAAACCACTCCGGGCTCGGCACACGCCGACAACAGGCTGACAAGAACTGCGAGGCGGAGCGAGGGCATGACCCCGGACTTGGCAACAGGCGTGCCGAGGTCGACGCTTCGGGTTGAGCGCAGGGCTGCCGGGTCGACAACCGACCGGGCTGGTGTGGACCCGTGGTCAGCCGCCCCTCTCGCCGCGCTTCAGGGCCCGTATTCCCAGGTGTCGGAGAGAACGGTCGCGCCCGTGCCGTAGCCGCCGAACATCACCACCCGTCCGCGCACCGAATCGAAGGCCATGCCGTGCAGATACCGCGCTGTAGGCGCCGTGCCCGGCACACGCGCGTTCCACCCGAGCCCGTTCCACAGCCAGGTGTCTGCTGCGTAGACCGCGGTGGAGGTCGAGCCGCCGAAGAGCAGCAGCCCGTCTTGCTGCGCGACCAGGGCGTGGCCGGTGCGCGCGGGTGGAGCGACGGGGGTGGTCTGCCGGCGCCAGCTCGTGCCGTCCCAGGCCCAGGTGTCGTTGAGGGCCGCCATCGTGGGGCTGGGGTCGAAGCCGCTGAACAAGACCGACACGCCGTTCGTGACGTCGAAGGCCATCGCGGGCGCAGCGCGCGCCACCGGGGACAGCGGAGGCGCGCGCTGAGTCCAGCTCGTGCCGTCGTATTCCCAGGTGTCCACGCTCGTCGTTCCGCCGAAGAGCACCACACGTTGGCGTTGGGCGTCGTACGCCATGCCAGGTGATGCGCGGATGGGCGGAGAGGCCGCGGTGACGATCCGAGTCCAGGTCGAGCCGTCGAACTCCCAGGTGTCGTTGAGGCGATTGAAGCTGCCCACGGTCATTCCGCCGAAGAGCACGAGGCGCTGGCGCATCGGATCGTAGACCATCGCGGCGAGGCTGCGCGACGAGGGCTGCGTGGTGAGGCTCAGCTGCACCCAGTTCGCGCCGTCCCACGTCCACGTCTCCGCGGGCGGAGTCGCGGGGTTGCTCGAGGTGCCGCCGAAGAGCACCACCTTGTTGAGCTGCGCGTGGAAACCCAGCGCGGCGCCGTAACGCGCGGAGGGACCCGGCGTGCCGGAGGTGCGCTGCTGCCAGGCCCACGGCGCGCCGCATTGCCCCGCCGCGTACTCGAGGCCGGTGTTGCAGGTGATGCCGCAGGCGCCCTGCGCACAGCTCGCACTTCCGAGCGTGACGGTTGGGCACGGCGTGCAGGAAGTGCCGCAGCTCTCGACCGAGGTGTTCGAGAGACACTGCTGGCCGCAGCGATGGAAGCCGGTGTTGCAGGTGAAGTCGCAGGCAGCGCCGGTACAAAGGGGCGTCGCGTTCGCAGGCGTGGTGCAGGGTGCGCAGGCACCGGCGCACTGGCGGAAGCCTGCGTTGCACTGCAGCGCGCAGCTCGTTCCGTTGCACGAGGTGGTGCCGTTGGCGTCGGTGGCGCAAGGCGCGCACGACATGCCACAGCCGTCGACCGAGTTGTTGGCGAGGCACTGCGTGCCGCAGCGGTGCGTGGTGCCGGGGCAGGTGAAGTCGCACGAGGCGCCGCTGCACACGCGCGTGGCGTTGGCCGGCGTGGAACAAAGCGCGCAGGCACCGTTGCAACGAAGCGCGTCAGGGACACACTGAATTCCGCACGCGCCGCTCGCGCAGGTCGCCGACGCGTTTTGCTCAGAGGGACAGGCGGTGCACGACGCTCCGCAGCTCGCGGTGGAGTCGTCGGGGACGCAGGCTTCGCCGCAGAGGTGACGGCCCGCGGGGCACTGACAGGTGGTGCCGTTACACGCGGCGCCCGGGGGACAATCGACCGGGAGCCGGCAACCGGGCAGACACTTCAAGCTGGCAGGCTCGCAGAAGTAGCCCGGAGCGCAGCCACCCGCTGCGCGGCAGTCTGCGGGCAGCGGCGCGCAGGTGCCGCGGTTGCAGACCTCGCCCGCGCTGCAGGAAGCGCCGCAGCGGCCGCAGTGGGCCACGCTGCTCTGGACATCGACACAGGTGGCGCTGCATTCGACGAGCGTGCCGGCGCAGCGTGAAGCTCCACCGCCACCACTCCCTCCGCCGCCGCCGGTACCGGCGTCCGTGCCACCATCACCTCCGCCCGCGCCGCCGCCCGTCGCGCTCGGGGGGATGCAGAAGCCCGCCTGGCAGGTGAAGGACAAACCGCAGGCAGCGCACTGCGCGCCCTGGCTCCCGCATTGCGCCGAGGTCGTGGGGTCGAGGCAGGTCTTCACGTCGACGCAGCACCCGCTGCAGGTGGCCGGACCGCACGGTGCGCTCGGCTTCTGACAAGCGATCAGGGCCAGCGGGGCGATCAGCAACAAGACGAGGAAGCGCATGGCCGAGCAGTAGCACGCTCGGCGACTGCTTCTCGCTCACCCCCACCAGCAGACCCTTCGTCGCTCGAGGCGTCGTCGAAGGCTCCAGCTCCTCCTCAGTCGTCACTTCAGATCGCGTTCAGCTTCGCGACGGACTCTGCGGTCAGCTCGAGTTGAATCTCGTTGGTGCGCATGAACCAGGGCTTGAAGGGCGGGTCGTAGCGCGCCCACAGCGGCTCCCCCTGCGTCGAAAGACCGCTGGTGCCCAGCGCCCGGGTCAACCCCTCGAGGTGCTCCTTGTAGTTTTCATCGCTCCAGGTCCCCGAGTAGCGAATGACCGCGACCACCCGCTCGGGCACTGCGCTCAGCTCGACGAGCGGATCGTTGGGCGTCGGCAGCGTGGCCAATGAGAAGGCCGACGGCATCGAGAACTGCACCGTCCACTTGCGTGAGGTCCCTGCGGCGGTCTCTGGCTTGTCTTCCTGCTGGGTGACGGGGGCGGTCATGTCGATGCGCTGCGACTGCGTCACCGGCGCCGTCATGGCGATGCTGGTTCGCGTCTTGTTCCCGCCGAAGATGTAGCCCCCGAGCCGGCGAAACGCCTCGTTGCCTGCGTCGGTGCGGCTGGCAGCCTCGACCTGCGTCTGCGCCACGACGTAGCTGGGGTACCGGCGCACCTCGAAGGTCTTGAACACTTTGACCACGTCGTATTTGGGCGACTCGATTTCCCCAGCCATCGTCACTGCGCTCCAGGTCAAGATCGCGGCCAGAACAGCTTTCGTGCTCATCTCCATCACCTAACCGCCCCGCGGTTCGACGCCCCTACCGGCGCAGGCAGCAGCGCCATGCCGTGTGCGGTCGACGGCGCAGTCCTGCCCGCATCAGAACCCACGGCCTCGTCGGCAGTCAGTTCGGGCTGTGAACAGGCCCCTGCTGAAGGGCGGAAGCCGCGCAGTCGATTCGCGCGCTCGAAAAGGTGCCGGTCGAACTCGCCTGGTACTGCGCAGCAGAACGCGGCGAGTCGCGACTCGGCGCAATCCGCGCAACTCACCTCCACGAAGCCGAACCTGGCTGATGCTCGCCCGCGTCCCCGCTACCCGGCCAGCTCGCTCCACATCAGCAGGTCACCCCGCGCCAGGTATGTCTTGTCGGCGAACGCAGAATAGAAGTCCTCGAACACCGCCTCGAAGTCGGGGTAGCGCGAGTCTTTCCGGTCCTGCGTCATCTTGTCGAAGATGGGATCCATCTTGCTGGGCACGTCGGAGTTGATCTCGGACGGCAGCGGGCTGCGGCGACCGGGGATCTGACCGGTGAGCATTTCGTAGAGGAGAATGCCCAGGCCGTACACGTCGCTCGACGGGCCGGCTTCTTTCGAGCGGCTGATCAGCTCGGGGCTCATGTAGCCCATGCCGCCGGTGCCCACGAACACCTGGGGCATGCCCTTGCTCTGATCGACCTCGATCACCCGGCCGAGGCCAAAGTCACCGATCTTCGCGTTGCCCCACGCGTCGAACAACACGTTCTCGGGCTTCACGTTGTGGTGCGTCAGGCCCTGCTGGTGCGCCGCGCGCATCGCGTAGGCGATCTGCAGGAAGTAGCGCATCGCCTGCGGCACCGGGATGCCCTTGCCACCAGCCGCGTCGAGCTTCTCGCGCAGGCTGCCCTTGAGCAGCTCCATCACGAAGTAGGGCCGCGCCACGTCGGTGTTCTGATCGAGCACCTGCACGATGCCGGGGTGACGCACCTGCGCCTGGGCACAGAGTTCTTTCTTGAGGCGCTTGATCACCTCGCCGCGCTGCAAGAACGAGAAGTAGCCGAAGATGTCCTTCAACTCCTTCACGCACACGTCGAGGCCGAGCGCGTTGTGCTTGCCCTTGTAGACGGTGCCCAGCGGGCCCGAGCCCAGCTGATCATTCTTCTGGTACCGAAGATCGAGGTCCTGCCCCTTGTTGCCCGGCGAGCCCATGCCCGAGGGGCTGGAGACCTGCACGGCCGCGGTCAGCTGCATCGGCGCGGGCGGAGGCGGGGGCGGATTGCCGTACCCACCGCTGGAGCGCACTTCTGGCGCGGTGACCTGGGGAAAGCCGTCGTCCTGGTTCTTGCGACCACCACGGTTGGGAGGCTGGGGCATCGGGTTCGACTCCATGGAGATGTCGGTGGCAGGCAGCGGGGGAGGCGGCGCGATGGGAGGCGCCGGAGGGCTCGACTGATACGCAGGCTCGTCTTCGAGCGGCGGGGGCGGCGGCTGCCCGTCGGTGATCTGCTCGGCGAAGAAGTCGGCGATCTCTCCACCGAACCGCTCCACCTCTTCACCTGAGGTCACACGATCGCCCTGATCCGTCAGCTTGAGCTGGGCTTCGCGATCCATCGCGATGTAGTGAAATTTGCGGAGGAAGAAGAAGTAGCTGTCGAACTCGAGCGACACCGAGTTCTCCAGGCCCATCTTCACGTCAGCGAGCTTGTTGGAACGCCCGAGCCGCACGTTCTCCTTGAGGCTCTTCAAGATGAAGAGCGCATCTCCGCTCACTTTGTCGCGTGTCGTCTCTGACATGTGGTGGTGCCCGCCGAGGGGAGCGGGCTGTCCTTTTACTTGAGGCGCAGGAGCTGCTTCACAGTGTCCATCACTTCAGCAAAACGAACCGGCTTCTTCAGGAAGACGTTCACGCCCAGCTTCATCGCCTTGTCGCGCGCGTCGAGCCCACCCGCGGAGATCGCCACCACGGGAATCTGGGAAAGCGCCGGCGTGGCTCGCATCTTCTCGAGCAATTGAAAGCCGTCCATCACGGGCATGTACAGGTCGGTCATCACCAGCTGGAACGACGACTCGGTCAACATCGCCATCGCGGCGTGCCCGTCAGCGGCGAAGTGCACCTCGAGGGGCGTGGTGCCCTTGAACTCGTTGGCCGCCAGCTTCTTGAGCACGTAGCTGTACATCTCGATGATGTGAGGGTTGTCCTCGACGATCAGCACCCGGACTCCCAGAGGGGCGGTGGTGCTTGGCCCGGCGGGTTGGGTCTGCTCAGTGCTCATCGAAGTGTCGAGGGTTTATTCGATTGTGACGGGGCAGGGAAAGTTTGATCCACCTTCGAGCAGGTAAGCGACGCCGTGCTACATCACAGGCCCCCCGCCGAGGTGCGCATGCGTCAGTCGCTGTGGAGTCTCTTCTTCGTCGTGGCGGCAGCGGGCTGTGGAAGCCCCTCCGCCGGTGCCCCTTGTACCCAGATGGACACCGTCACCTGTAAGTCGGGCACCGAGACCTGGGCTTGCATCGCGGGGAAATGGGCCGCTGCGCCCTGCAACGGGCCCGCAGGCTGCTCAGATGGGGCGGCCTTCAACTGCGATTTGACGCAAGCCACCGCGGGGACCGCCTGCCCTCCCTGGGCGGAAGGCCGGGCGGCCTGTCAGAGCGTGCCCCCCGCGCTGGTGAGCTGTTTTGGCGGCAAATGGCAGCAGACCACCCCTTGCACGAGCTGCTCGGTCGCCAGCGGCGCACCTGATTGTCAGCAGGGTGGCACCGGCGGTGGTTCGGGTGGCGGGACCGGTGGTGGTTCAGGTGGAGGCGCGGGTGGAGGCACCGGCGGCGGCGCGGTCGGCGGTGGCGCGGGCGGCGGCTCGGTCGGTGGCGGAACCGGCGGCGGCGCGGTCGGCGGTGGCACGGGCGGCGGCTCCGTCGGCGGCGGTGCAGGCGGCGGCACGGCGGCTTGCGGCCCTGGCAACTGCGCGGGGTGCTGCAGCAACGGGCAGTGTTTCACCGCGCCCCTCAACGGCTCGACGAACTTCTGCGGCAACAACGGCGCGACCTGCGTCGACTGCGGCGCGACGGGCCGGCGGTGTGACAGCAACAGCTTCGTCTGCGTGGCCAGCACCGCGTGCAACCCCACCACCTGCGCCACGGGCTGTTGCTCCAACGGTCAGTGCTTCACGGCACCGCTCAACACGACCACGAACTTCTGCGGCACCAACGGCGCGGCGTGCAACGACTGTGGCCGTTTTGGCCTCGTCTGCAGCGCGCAGACCTTCACCTGCAACCCGCCCAACACCGGCGGTGGCGGCGGCGCGACGGGCGGTGGCACGGGCGGCGGTGGTGGTGCACCTGATCCCTGCCAGGGCGTGCCCGTGGGTGGTCAATGTGTCTCGAGCTCGTTGGTGCGTTTCTGCTCGGTGCCCACGGGCACGGGCAACCCGACCGTGCAGACCTATCAATGCCCCGGCGGCAGCACCTGCCAGGCCACCGGCGCGGGCGCGGCCTGCGTGCAGACCGGCAGCTGCCGGCAGGACGACAGCCGTTGCGCCAGCCCCACCACCATTCAGCAGTGCAGCTCGAGCGGCACCTGGGGTGCGGCGCAGAATTGCGGCGGCGCTGGGTGCGTGGGCAGCTCCGTTGGCGCCAACTGCGCCATCGCCCTGGCGACGACCACGGTCACCGCGACCTTGCGGTACCAGACGCGAAGCCCCCTCCCCAACCTGAGCGACTGGGGCACGCCGACCGCGGTCCCCGCGCGCAACGTGCTGGTCATCTCGATGCGCGGCCAGAGCTGGATCGACGCGACAGTGACCGACGCCAACGGGCAGTACGTGATCAAGGTGCCCAGCGCGCCCGGCAGCTCCGACGTCGTGCTCTTCGCCGCGTTCGGCGGTGACGGGTTGGGCATGCGCTACGTGGTCGGCGACCCCGGCCTGGGTACCGGCACCTTCTCACCCGGTCAGCAGGGCCAGAACGCGCGCTACTGGAGCTGGTCGAAGGCGGTCACCTCGCTCAGCAACGGCGGCGTCACCACCATCACCACCGCCGAAGGCTCGGGCGCGCTCAACATCTTCGATCTGCTGCAGAGCATCTACGCCACCTCGGTCGTGAACAATCAGGGCCGGCAGGGCCTGACCATCTCGATGTGGATGGGGATCGGCACCGAGTGGAGCTGCGG
Source organism: Archangium sp. (assembly GCA_031412555.1). GTDB lineage: Bacteria > Myxococcota > Myxococcia > Myxococcales > Myxococcaceae > Archangium_A. The sequence goes on from JANODF010000069.1 coordinate 58,158, forward strand.
CGCTTGTTTCTCGGAGACCGGCGGTGATTTCGACTCGTCGATCTGGATGCCGGGTGGCTCGCAGGATCAAGGCTACTGGAGCGACTACACGATCGGTCACGAGCTGGGTCACTGGCAGATGGAGAGCTACGGAACCTCGCCCAACGAAGGTGGCTCTCACACGCTGACCTGCCCCACTTTCCCCGGGCAGGCGTGGAGCGAGGGCTACGCCACCTGGCACTCGGCGGCGGTGCGCAACGAGCCCTTCCTGGAAGACAAACAGGGTGGCCAGTTCTTCTGGTTCGACATCAGCTCGCGACTGTACTTCCCGCAGTTACCGAGCGAGGAATCGAGCATCAGCGGCCCCGGCGGCACCAACCTGCTGGCGCAGGTCGACGAGAACGCCGTGGCGGCGATGCTCTGGTACATCTCGAATTCGCGGCAGACCGGCTCGAGGGAGATCTTCAACGCGGTGGCCAGCCGGCACATGAACACCACGCCCTGGCCCCGCGGCTACACCCGCCGCACGTGGGACGTCGGGAGCAACTGCACGAAGACCAATGTGGTGAACACCAACCAGCCTTCGTTGCACCTGGCCGACGCGTTCGACGCGTTGAGCTGCGGGGGCAGCCCGGCGCAGAGCAACCGCATGCCGGCTGCGACGATTCTGCAGACCTGCAGCTCGCCCACCTCGTCGGGCAACGGCGCGTACTACCCCTACCCCACCACCTCGCCCATCTGCCGTTCGGGGTTCTGTTACGGCTGTTTGAGTGGCAGCACCTGCACCGCGGGCAACGTGGCCACCGCGTGCGGTACCGGCGGCGTTTCGTGCGTGCAGTGCGGCAGCGGTCAATCGTGCGTCAACGGAGTGTGCCTGTGATGAAGCGTGTTCTGGCAGTGATGGTGTTCATGTCGGCGTGTGCCAACTCGACGCCGGCGCAGGAGTCGCCGAAGCCGATGAACACGACGGTGCGCATGCAGTCGCCCATTCGCGTGACGTGGGAGGAGGTCTCCCGTACCGACACCGAGGCGGTGGTGCTGGCGAAAGTGGAGCGGGTGAACAAGCTCGACATGTCGTTCTTGATGTCGGTCGAGTTGCCGCCCGGCGTGAAGTTGGTCGAAGGGCGCACACAGCTGACGCTGTTGCCGAACACCGAGGCGGTCACGGTGACCGAGCGGTTGACGCTGTCGTTCACGGCGCCGGTCGAGGGCGATGCGCAGCTCAAGCTCGACGGTGATTCGGGCGCGATGGGCTTTCACGCCAAGGTGCCGTACCGGTTTGGCCGGCCTGCACCGGAAGAGACGGGGCCGAGCGCGACGGGTGTCGAGCCGCGCAAGGGCGACAAGAAATTCGGCCCGTCAGTGCCGCTCAAGTAGACCAACCAAAACCAATGCGCCCCTCATTCCCTCTCCCCGAGGGGGAGAGGGTCAGGGAGAGGGCGTACACCCCTTCACCCAAACCCACGCCTTGCCTCCGTCGCGAGTGAAGCAAGGCCCGTACGGATCAGGCGCCTCACCGCGCTCAATCACCGCATCGAACCGAAGCCCACCTGCTTCACCGAGCTTCCGCACGACAGCCGCGCGAAGGTTGATGGCAGGTGTCTCCTAGCGCAGCGTGACCCGGCCCTTCGTGGCGCGGGTTGCGTAAGCCCTCTCCCCGACCCTCTCCCCCTCGGGGAGAGGGAGGTCTTGGAGGTCTTGGAGATGTTGTGAACGATGCGCGCAGCTCGAGAGCAGCAGGGCGACGAGCAGTCGTTTCATTTCCGGGCGCGAATCGCGTTCACGATGTCGGGAATGCCTGACTCGATCGAAGGAAAGCGGCAGGTGAACCCCGTCGCCTTCAACTTCGCGTTCGAGAGCCGCGCGTCACACTGGAGACCTTCCGTACTCAACGTGCCGACGATCAACTTCGCCAACCACGCGGGCGAAGTGCGCATGCGCAACGGAACCCCGAGCGCTTTCGCCGTGACCTCGTAGAGCTCGGTCCACAACACCGGTCGATCATCGACCACGAAGTACCGCTCACCCACCTGCCCCACCTGGAGCAGGTGCAGCAGCGCCCGCGCACAATCATCGGCGTGCATCATGGTGCCCCACCGGCTCGGCCCCGTGAGCTGGTTCGCCTTCTCGCCCTTGCCCAGCGGCCCCACGATGTATTCGGCGAACCACGACGACGAGCCGTAGATGTAGCCGGGAAAACAGGTCACCACGGGCAGGCCTCGATCCATCCGCCCTCGCAGCTCCTGCAGCGCGTCGACCAGATAGGGTCCAAAGCCCTTCGGGTTCGGTGCCGCCGTCTCATCGCGCAGCTGCGTGCCCTGATCTCCATAGTAGCTGGTGCCCGCGACGTAGAGCACCCGCTTCGTGACCGCGAGATCGAGCCCCTCGAGCAGGTTGCGATCCATCGACAGGCGATCATCCCGCCAGGTCTCCGCGCGTTTCCGGCTCACCCGCCCGCCGAACGTCTGCGGCTGGGCGAGGTGCACCACCAGCTCGGCCGTACGAGCCACCTGCTGCCAGGGCCCCTTCACTTTCAGATCGCCCTCGACCGCTTCAGCCCCCAGCGCCTTCACTGCGGCTCGACTCGCGTCCGAGCGGACCAGCGCGACCACCTCATGCCCCGCCGCGACCGCGTGGCGAAGAAACGGCGACCCGATGAACCCGCTCCCACCCGCCACGAACACGCGCGCCATGGGCCCACTTCACCCGGCAGCAGGAACCTTCACAACCTTTCGGAAATGTCGGCCGCGCTTTCGTTGACCTGCAGGGCCGCACGTTGTTTCACCCCGACATGGCTCAGTCCTTCACCGACTACCCGAACATCAGCAACCCCGAGTGCGTGTGGACGCCCCTGCGCGAGTTCGGCGGGTTGCCCAACGTGAAGTGGTGCGAAGAGACGCTGTGCGGAATCATCGCCGAACCCGCCAACACCTGGAGCAACCTCGCCTACCTCGTGGTGGCCGGCTGGTTGTGGTGGTTCACCCGCAAAGACGAGAGCCGCACCTTGCGTTTCTTCGCCCCGGTGGCCTTCTGGGTGGGGGTGACCTCGTTCGCCTACCACGCGACCGTTTCATTCCTCACGCAGGTCTTCGACTTCTGGGGCATGTACTTTTTCTTTGGCCTCGTGCTCCTGCTCAACCTGCTGCGCATGGGCAAGCTGTCAGCCGACAAGCTGTTCACCACCCTGTACATCTCGATCGCCGCGCTGACCGTCTTCACCGTGGTGATCGCCAAGCTCCACTTGCCGGTGCAGGGCATCGTGGGGTTCCTGATCGTCGCCACCCTCACGACCGAGGTGCTGGCCAGCCGGTCGGCCGCGACTCCGGTGTCACACCGCTTCCTGGGCGTCTCGTTGGTCTTCATCGCCATCGCCTTCGGGTTCTCGGCGTCCGACGCCACCGGCGCCCGCTGTGATCCACAGGATCACCTCTTCCCGGGCCACGCGATCTGGCACGTGTTCGGCTCGGTGAGCATCGCGTTTGCCCACCTGCACTACCGGCAGTTCAAGTCGTTGTTCCGCTGAAAGCCATTCGGCCACCTGCTCCGCTGATCCAGCGGAGGCTTCTGGCGCAACCGGCAATCCAAGGATTTCGTTGACGATTCGAGGGGATGCTTCTACGTACCGCCCGCCATGTCGGAGCCCCTGTTCACCGCAGACGAGCAGAAGAAGTTCGATGCGGGTATCGCCGAGTTGCTCTCGCACTACCCCCCTGAACGAAAGAGCGCGGCGATGTTGCCGGCGTTGCGCCTTCTTCAGTCACTGAAAACCTGGTTGCCGCCCGAGGGCATGCAGCTGGTCGCTCAGCGTCTCGAGAGCACCGTGGAGGCCGCCTACGAGGTGGCCACCTTCTACGTGATGTTCCATACGAAGAAGCCCGGGACCTACGTCATCGACGTGTGCACCAACCTCGCCTGCGCCCTGCGAGGCGCAGAGGGCATGCTCGCGTACCTCGAGCAGAAGCTCGGCACGAAGGCCGGCGAGAACGGCGAGAAATACTTCCTGCGTGAGACCGAGTGCCTCGCTTCGTGCGGCACCGCGCCCTGTCTTCAGATCAACGAAGACCACCACGAGAACCTCACCAAGGTGAAGGTCGACGCCCTCCTGGAGAAGCTGTCATGAGCGTGCTCGCTGAGAAGGTCATCACCCGCGATTGGGCCAAGGGTCCCAACCACACGCTGGCCGGCTACAAGAAGAACGGTGGCTACGCGCAGTTGAAGAAGGCGCTCACCATGGCGCCCGCGGCGATCACCGACGAAGTGAAGAAGTCGGGTCTTCGCGGCCGTGGCGGCGCCGGTTTCCCCACCGGGCTCAAGTGGAGCTTCGTGCCTTCGCTCGAGAAGAACACCAAGCCCCGCTACCTCGCGATCAACGCCGACGAGTCTGAGCCTGGCACCGCGAAAGACCGGTTCATCCTCGAGAACGATCCGCACCTGATGCTCGAGGGCATCGGCATCGCCTGCTTCGCCCTGGGCGCGCACACTTGCTACATCTACTCGCGCGGTGAGTTCAAACACCCCTCGGCCGTGCTCGATAAGGCGATCGAAGAGGCGTACGCCGACGGCATCTTCGGCAAGAAGCTGATGGGCACCGACTACGAGCTGAACGTCTACCAGGTGCGTGGCGCAGGCGCGTACATCTGCGGCGAAGAGACGGCGCTGCTCGAGTCGCTCGAAGGCAAGAAGGGCTGGCCTCGCCTCAAGCCTCCGTTCCCCGCCGTGGTCGGCCTCTTCGGCTGCCCCACCGTGGTGAACAACGTCGAGACCATCGCTTCGTTGCCCCGCATCTTCGAAAAGGGCGCCGACTGGTTCATGAAGCTGGGCACGGGCAAGTCGGGCGGTACGCGACTGGTGACCGTGTCGGGCGCCGTGATCCGCCCCGGTACCTACGAAGTGGGCATGGACACCTCGCTGCGCGAGCTCATCTACGCCAAGGAATACGGCCAGGGTCTGCCCGAAGGGCGCACCGTGAAGGCCTGCATTCCCGGCGGCAGCTCGGCGCCGGTGCTCAACGCCGACGAGCTCGACGTGAAGCTCGAGTTCGACGCGTTCAAGCCACTGCAGTCGATGGCCGGCTCGGGCGGCGTGATGGTGATGGACGACACGGCCTGCATGGTGCGCTGCCTGTGGCGCGTGGCCCGCTTCTACGCAGAAGAGTCGTGCGGCCAGTGCACGCCCTGCCGTGAAGGCCAGCCGTGGATGGCCCGCATCATCCGCAAGATCGAAGAAGGCCGCGGCGAGTCTGCCGACCTCGACACGCTGATCAACGTGGCCCAGGCGATCGCGCCCTGGCCTCCGATTGGTCTGGGCAACACCATCTGCGCGCTCGGTGATGCAGGCGCGTTGCCGGTGCAGAGCTTCGTGCAGAAGTTCCGCAAAGAGTTCGAAGACCACATCGCGCAGAAGCGCTGCCCGCATGGTGATCAGCCCTGGGGCGTGTTCGGAGAGTTCAAGTGACCAGCGCGATCGTCGAGCAGGTTCTGTTCTGGGTCTTCGCGATCTCCACCATCGGCGCTGCGTGCGGCGTCATCTTCGCGCGCAACCCCATCGCCTCGGCCATGTCGCTGGTGGCGACCTTCTTCTTCCTCGCCGGCATCTACATTCTGCTCTGGGCGCACACCATCGCGGCCCTGCAGGTGCTGGTCTACGCGGGCGCCATCATGGTGCTCTTCCTGTTCGTGATCATGCTGCTGTCGCTCTCTGATCACGGGCCGGTGATGACCTTCTCACCCACGCGCATCGCCGGTGGTGCAGCGGTGGTGGGGCTGTTCGTCGCGTTGGTCGCCGTGTTCCGCCGCCTGCCGGTGACCGAGCTTGCGTGGACCACCGACGCCGCCAAGATGAAGGACTTCGGGAGCATCAAGCACCTGGGCGAGATCATGTACACCCAGTGGCTTTTCCCGTTCGAAGCGGTGTCTCTGCTTCTGCTGGTGGCCATCCTCGGCGCCGTCGTCGTCGCCAAGCCGCGCATCTGAGGGCACGATGATTCAGACCATCTCGACGTCGCACTACCTGATTCTCGCCGCGGCGCTGTTCTGCCTCGGCATGTTCGGCGTGCTCATTCGCCGCAACGCGCTCGTGGTCTTCATGTGCATCGAGCTGATGCTCAATGCCGCGAACCTCACGTTCCTCGCCTTCGCCCGCGCTCGCGGCGACGACCTGGGGCACTTGAGCGCCTTCTTCATCATCGCCGTGGCCGCGGCTGAAGCCGCAGTGGGCCTGGCAATCGTCATCTCGGTGTTCCGTGCCCGAGGCACGGTCAACATCGAGGAAATTCAGTCGATGAAGCACTGAGGGATCCATCGTGGAAAAGCTCCAGCTCTTCTTTCAGACCGCTCCCGTCGACCCCACGCAGGCCGGCCACGCGTTGTGGTTGATCATCGCGCTGCCGTTGCTCGGCGCGTTCATCTGCGGCGTGTTCGGCCGGATCATCGGCCGCGCCAACACCAACCTCGTCGCCATCTCGTCGGTGCTGGGCAGCTTCCTGCTCTCGCTGCTGGTGTTCTGGACGATCAACGACTTCAAGGCCTCCTCGCCCACGCCGTTCGGTGGCGTGGCCTACGCGGTGGGGGCCGACTTCGGCACCTGGTTCCACGCGGGCACCTTCCGGGTGAACTTCGGGCTGATGGCCGACCACCTGTCGGGCACCATGCTGCTGGTCATCACGGGCGTGGGCTTCCTCATCCACGTGTACTCGGCCGAGTACATGAGCCACGACAAGGGCTACTGGCGCTTCTTCGCGTACCTGAACCTGTTCGTCGCCGCGATGCTCACACTGGTGCTGGCCGACTCGTTGCCCCTGCTGTTCGTGGGCTGGGAAGGCGTCGGTCTGTGCAGCTACCTGCTGATCGGCTTCTGGTACGACGACCCGCAGAAGGCGTTCGCCGGCCGCAAGGCGTTCATCACCAACCGCATCGGTGACTTCGGCTTCCTGCTCGCCAGCTTCCTGCTGGTGGTGATGGTGGAGAGCCTGATCGCCCGCCCCGCCAACGCGCCGGGCAGCCACGTCTCGCCGACCTACACCTCGGCGGTGGCCGACAAGGGCCCGCTGGCGTTCTCGGTGCTCGAAGAGACCGCGCGCAGCCTGCCCGACCTCATCGACGAGAAGATCCTCACCGGCCCGCTCACCGGCATGAACTACGGCGTGGCGCTGACCATCATCATGCTGCTGTTCATGCTCGGCGCTGCCGGCAAGTCGGCGCAGATCCCGCTCTACGTCTGGTTGCCTGACGCCATGGCGGGCCCGACCCCGGTCTCCGCCCTCATCCACGCGGCGACGATGGTGACCTCCGGCATCTACCTGTTCTGCCGCGTCAGCTACCTGCTGGTGCTCTCGCCCACCGCGATGATCGTGATCGCCCTCATCGGCGCGAGCACGGCGCTGGTGGCTGCGCTCATCGCCTTCACGCAGAAGGGCATCAAGAAGATCCTCGCTTACTCGACGGTCAGCCAGCTGGGCCTGATGTTCCTGGGCATCGGCGTGGGCGCCTTCTGGGCGGCCTTCCTGCACGTCATCACCCACGCCTTCTTCAAGGCCTGCCTGTTCCTCGGCGCGGGCTCGGTGATGCACGGCAACGGTGACGAAGAAGACGTGACGAAGCTCGGCGGGCTGCGGAAAGAAATGCCCGTCACCTGGGCCACGTTCCTCGTGAGCACCTTCGCCATCACTGGCGTCATCCCGCTCTCAGGCTTCTTCTCGAAGGACGCGATCCTCCACGCGGCCCACACCCAGCACATCGCCGGGTACCACGGGCTGCAGACCCTCGCGTGGATCCTGGGAACGCTGACCGCTGCCTGCACCGCGTTCTACATGTTCCGCGCGTACTTCCTGGCGTTCGAAGGCGAGCGCAGCAAGGACGCGAAGATTCCCCACGCGCACGAATCGGCGGCCGCCATGACCGGCCCGCTGGTGGTGCTCGCGGTGCTGGCCGTCGTCGCCCTCGTGCACGGCCTGCCCATCATGCACATGCAGCGGGGTGGCGTGACCATCACCCAGACGCTGATGGAGAACTTCCTCGACCCGGTCTTCCGCACCACCAACGACCTGATCGCCCGCAAACAGTTCCTGGAGATGCCGAAAGAACACGAGTCGATGATCCTCCCCTGGCTGCAGGCGTGGATCATCGCGCTCGTCTCGGGTGGCGCGGCGTTCTTCATCTACCGCCGCTACCTGCCGGCGAAGGGTTCGCTGCCGGGCTTCCTCGAGCCGCTGCGGAAGTTCTCCTTCAACAAGTTCTTCGTCGACGAGGTCTACGACTTCGTCGTCATCAAGCCCTTCACCCTCTTCTCGCGCGCGTTGCACAAGGTGGTCGACTCCATCTTGATCGACGGCGTGGCGGTGCATGGCACTGCCTGGCTGACGGCGAGAACGGGCGCGGTGCTCCGCTACCTCCAGACCGGTGACGCGCAGATGTACGCGGCAGTCATGGCGCTGGCGGCTTCGGGCGGCCTCGTGTGGGCGATCTTCAAGGTGCTGCCGTGAATTCCATCTTCGACTCCCGCATCCTGAACCTGGTCATCTTCTTCCCCCTGGCCGTGGCGGCGCTGGTCGCCTTCCTGCCCAAGGACGAGAAGGGCCAGATTCGCGCGGTCACCTTCGCCGGCATGATCGGCAGCTTCCTCACCACCGTCTGGGCGTGGATGCGGTTCGAGACGCGCTCCCCGGTCGAGTTCCAGCTGGAGTACCGCCTGGAGTGGCTCTCCGACGTGGGCATCAGCTACCACGTGGGCGTCGATGGCCTCTCGGTGGCGCTGGTGCTGCTCACCGGCGTGCTCGGCCCGATGGTGGTGCTCTCGTCGTGGAACTTCGTGGCTGAACGCGTGAAGGAGTTCCACATCGCGCTGCTCGTGCTGCAGACCGCGATGTTCGGCGCCTTCACCTCGATCGACACGATGTTGTTCTTCATGTTCTTCGAGGCCGTGCTGGTGCCGATGTACCTGCTTATCGGCGTGTGGGGCTCGGAGGAGCGGCAGAAGGCGGCCGTGAAGTTCTTCCTCTACACGATGGTCGGCTCGGTCTTGATGCTGCTGGCCCTCTTCGCCGTGTACTTCCTCTCGGCTCCGTCGGGCGCGCGCAGCTTCGACTACTCCACGATGTACAACGGCATGATGGCCGGCAGCCGCGAGCTGGCGACCTACCTGAAGGCCAACCCCGACGGAAACGGCGTGGGCTTGACCCCGGTGGCGTTCGCGCTCTTCAAGTACGGCCCCTGGCTGTTCCTGGCCTTCGCGCTCGCGTTCGCCATCAAGGTGCCGATGTTCCCGCTGCACACCTGGTTGCCTGACGCGCACGTGCAGGCGCCGGTGGCCGGATCCATCGTGCTGGCCGGCGTGATGCTGAAGCTGGGCACCTACGGCTTCTGGCGGTTCGCGGTGCCGTTCTTCCCCGTGGCGGCGCGGCAGTACCAGACCTTCTTCGCCGCCTTGTCGGTCATCGGCATCGTCTACGGCGCGTTGATGTGCCTCGCGCAACGAGACATCAAGAAGCTGATCGCCTACTCGTCGGTCAGCCACCTGGGCTTCTGCATGCTGGGCATCTTCGCCTTCACGGCCGAAGGCGCCACCGGCAGCGCGTACCAGATGCTCAACCACGGCGTGTCGACCGGAGCGCTCTTCCTCCTCTTCGGCATGCTCTACGAGCGCCGCCACGCCCGCTTGATGAGCGACTACGGCGGCATCGCGCGGGTGATGCCGGTGTTCGCGGCCTTCTTCCTCATCGTCACCTTCTCGAGCATCGCGGTGCCCGGCACCAACGGCTTCGTGGGTGAGTTCCTGGTGCTGCTGGGCACCTTCAAGTCGAACCTGCCCATGGCCTTCGGGGTGATCGCCTCGACCGGCGTCATCCTCGGCGCGGCCTACATGTTGTGGATGGTGCAGAAGGTCTTCTTCGGCCAGGTCACGCACCAGGAGAACCTGGCGCTCAAGGACATGGACAAGCGTGAGCTCGCCGCCGCCCTGCCCTTCATCATCCTCATCGCGGTGATGGGCCTGCGCCCGCAGCCGTTCCTCGACGTGCTGAACACCAGCACCGAGCGCTACATCGCCCGCGCGAAGTTCGCGGCCGGTGACGGTACTTCCGACGAGCGCCTGGTGCGCGTGAACGTACGCCAGTTGCCCAAGGTCGCGGTGGCCCAGGCCCCTGCGCCCACCCCGATGCCTGAAGGCGTGGTGCGGCCGGCCCGGCCGATGATGCTTCAGCAATTGCAACCGGTGAAGCCCGCGCTTCAGCCCGGAGACGCGAAGGTGCTGCCGTGACCTGGGTCGTCCCGCCTCGGCCAGCTGTCCGCTCCGCTCCCATCTTCTGGGTCGCTCCGCCTCGGCCAGACGTCCGCTTCGCTTCCGTCTGTCTCGTGCAGCGTTCCGCTGCTTGCGGCTTCGCTCCTGACTGTCTCGCGCAGCCTTCGGCTGCTACCGGCGGTACTCCATGATCATCACTCCTGTCTTCACCCTCAACGACTTCCTCCCCGTGATGCCCGCGGCGGTGTTGGTCGTCGCGGCCATCGTGCTGATGTTGTCCGAGGTGTTCCTCGTCTCGGCCACCCGCACGTACCAGGCGATGCTGGCCACCCTCGCGACCGTGGTCGCCGGCGGCGTCGCGGTGCACAACGCCTTCGAGCCCGCGCGTGCAGCGCTGCAGGGCTACGCGGTGCTCGACCCGTTCTCGAGCTGGATGACGGCGATGGTCTGCCTGGGCACCGGCCTCGCGGTGTTGCTCTCGTCGGGGTTCCTGAAGCACCGCAACGCCGAGCGTGGTGAGTTCTACGCGCTGATGCTGTTCGCGGCGGCGGGCATGAGCCTGCTGGCGTTGTCGGCCGAGTTCATCACCCTGTTCATCAACCTCGAGGTGATGTCGATCGCCACCTACGCGCTCACGGCCTTCCTGCGCCGCGGCCCGCGTCCTTCGGAGGCCGGCTTCAAGTACTTCATCCTCGGTGCGTTCTCGGCGGCCCTGCTGCTCTACGGCGCGGCGCTGCTCTACGGCGCCACCGGTGCCACCAAGCTCATCGAAGTGAGCGCGGCGTTGCCCGCAGCCTTCATCGCCTCACCGGGCCTGGTGTACGCGGGCCTGGGCCTGGTGCTGGCCGGCTTTGCCTTCAAGGTGGCGGCGGTGCCGTTTCACATGTGGACACCCGACGTCTACGAAGGCGCGCCCACCCCGGTCACTGCGCTGATGAGCGCGGGCGTGAAGGCGGCGGCGTTCATCGCGCTCGTGCGCACCTCGTTGTTCCTGGTGAAGGGCATTCCCCCCGAGATGCCGTTCTATCTCTTCAGCGGCATGGCCCTGCTCACCATGCTCGGCGGCAACCTGCTCGCCCTGCCCCAGCGCAACGTCAAGCGCATGCTGGCGTACTCCTCCATCGCGCACGCGGGTTACCTGCTGCTGGGCGTGGCGGCGCTGTTCGCGCCTCAGGGTGCGGCGACCACCACCGACGTGGGCGTCTTCAGCGCCACGCCGCTGATGGGCCTCGTGCCCAACGTGTCGTCGGGCGTCTACAAGGGCATCCTCTTCTACCTGCTGGGCTACACCGTCACCTCGTTGGGCGCGTTCGGCACCATCTCCGCGCTCGAGCGCCGCGAAGACGAGACCCGCGGCAACACCTGGGACCTCGAGCGGTTCGCGGGCCTGGCGCAGCGCCGGCCGGGTTGGGCGCTGGCGATGGCCGCGTTCATGTTGTCGCTGGGCGGCGTGCCCCCCACGGTGGGTTTCCTGGGCAAGCTGTTCCTCTTCAGCGCGGCGGTCGATGCGGGGCTGCTCGGGTTGGCGGCGGTCGGCATCCTCTCCAGCGTGGTGGGCGTGTATTTCTACCTGCGGGTGGTGGTGTACATGTTCATGCGCCCGGCTCCGGCAGACGCCACGACGCCGGTTCGCCACTGGACCACCGAGTTCGCGTTGATCACCTCAGCGGTCGCCGTGGTGGGTCTGGGGATCGTGCCGGGGCCGATCACCGAGTGGTTCGGCCGCCTGGGCATGATCTTCGGTCACTGAGTTTTCTTTGAAGTCTTGAGGTGCTCCGGCCTCTCCCTGCTCACGCGGTGGAGAGGCCGAGTCATGTGAGCCCCGTGAGGCCCTCACCCCGACCCTCTCCCGAGGGGAGAGGGAGACATCAGGCAGCGAACCAGGAAAAAGAAGGCGGCCCGGTGTTCCGTGATGGAGCACCGGGCCGCGGGTCTTCTTGCACTGCCAACACAGCGAGGCTGCTGAAGCGGTGGGGGGGAACCCCTTCAACACATCGACTGCTGTGTCGGAGGAATGCTCTGCGAGCCTCATGCCACGTGCTTCTTTGAGCTAATTCAGTGTGTTGGCGTGGGGGTGCGGGCGTTTCGCTTCAGCCCTGAATTGC
>JANODF010000070.1:0-21143 GCA_031412555.1 Archangium sp.
ACGCGAGCCACTCGCGGATCTGCCGGGTCGCTTCCTGCTGCGCGCGTTGACCATCGGTCAGGCTGATGGGGGCGGAGAGCACGGCCTGCAGCTCGGGCATCTCGCGCAGCGGCACGAACTTCCGGCCATCGCGGGAGACCGCGCGCACGTCGAGCAACTTGCCGCGCGCGTGCAGGGTGTGAATCACATCGAGGCCGATGGGGCCGAGCACCCGGGCCTCGCTGTCGGCGAGCCAGTATTCCTCGCTCATGGGGAAGCGGCAGCCTCCAGGGCTCCACGCACCAGGCTCTGCACGTCGAGCGGATGAATGGGTTTGGAAAGAAAGCCGTGAGCGCCATCGGCCATCGCCTGCTGCACGAGGCCCTCGGTGTCGAGCGCGGAGAGCACCACCACGCGGGTGGCCTTGCCCTTGAGCAGCTTGAGCACCTCGAGGCCGCTCTTGCCCGGCATCACCAGGTCGAGCAGCACCACCGCGGGGTTTCGCTGGGCGATCGCCGCCAGCGCAGAGTCGCCCGAGTCGGCTTCGCGGATCTCGCACGGCACGTCGCTCAACGCATCGCGCACCATGGTGCGGATCAGTTGATCATCGTCGACGATGAGCACTTCAGGCAGCGCCATGTTCGAGCTCCTCGAGGCTCAGTAGTACTTCTTGCGCTTGCTCGACGGCAGCACCCCGAGCACCTCGCGGTACTTCGCCACGGTGCGGCGGGCGATCTCGATGCCCTGCGCCTTGAGGAGCTCGACGATCTTCTGATCGGAGTACGGGTTCTTCGCGTTCTCCGTCGAGACCAGCTGCTTGATGTGGTTCTTCACCGCTTCGCTGGCGATGTCGTCGCCGCCGGTACGCGCGATGGACGAGTTGAAGAAGTACTTGAGCTCGAAGATGCCCTGAGGCGTGTGCACGTACTTCGCGGTGGTGACGCGGCTGACGGTCGACTCGTGCATGCCGATGTCTTCGGCCACGTCGCGCAGGATGAGCGGCTTCAAGAAGGCGATGCCCTTGTCGAAGAAGTCGCGCTGGAACTTCACGATGCTCTCGGTCACCTTGTGAATGGTGCGCTGGCGCTGCTGAATCGAACGCAGCAACCATTGCGCCGAGCGCATCTTTTCCTGCACGAACTCTTTTTGTTTCGGGTTCAGCGCGCCGTTGCGCAGGGCCCTTCGGTAGGCGTCGCTGACGCGCAGCTTCGACAGGCCGTCGTCGTTGAGCACCACGTGGTAGTCGTCGCCGACCTTGTGAATGAAGACGTCGGGCGTGATGTGCTGCGCCTCTTCGCCCGAGTAGTTGCGGCCCGGCTTGGGGTCCAACTTGCCCAGCAGCTTGGTGGCCGCGATCACTTCATCCAGCGGGATCTTCAAGTCGCGCGCGATGGCCGGGAGGTTCTTCGACTCCAGCAGCTTCATGTGCTTCTTGATCATCGTCTGCAGCAGCGTGGCCGCAGGGTCCTTCATCAGCTGAACCTGAATGAGCAGGCACTCGAGCAGATCGCGGGAGCCGCAGCCCACCGGGTCGAGGTGCTGAATGCGGCGAAGCATCTTGGTGCCCACGCTCATCGGCACGTCGGCTTCGTTGCACAGGCGAATGAGCGGGTCGCCTTCGACGTCGGCGAGCTTGAGGTACCCGTCGTCATCGAGGTTGCCGATGATCAGCTCCGCGATGCGGCGATCGGCGTCGTTCATGCGCAGGCCGGCGAGCTGGTCGAAGAGACGATCGAACAGATCCTCCTTCTTCACCATGTTCGCTTCGAAGGAGGGCAGATCCTCCAGGTCGACGTTGCCCTTGTTCGAAGCCGTGGTCGGCTCGTTGAACTGGTAGCTGTTGAGGTAGGCGTCCCAGTCGATCTCCGCGGGCGCGTTCTCCGCTTTGACCTCCTGGGCGTTGTCCGACACGGGCGCGTCGGCGATCGCCGGCGCCTCGAGGTTGCCGGCCTCCAACGAGGCCTCCCCGGGTGCCTTGTCGGACATGTCCCCGTCGACCTCGTCGGGGGTCTCCAGGAGGGGATTCGACTCCATCTCCTCGCGGATCTGTTCGATCAGCTCCATGCGTGAAAGCTGGAGCAGCTTGATCGCTTGTTGCAGCTGGGGGGTCATCACCAGCTGCTGCGACATCCTCAGGCTCTGTTTGAGCTCCATACCCATGCGTCGCACCCCTGCATCAAAAGGTGTGCCAAGGGTACTCAAAGCGCAACAGCAAGTGCTCGCCTATTTACGGGGGCGTCGCCAACCAACTGGAATGAGTCAGGAAATCGAAAAGTCTGCGCCCAGATACACGGAGCGTGCCCGTTCCGAGGAGGCGATGGCCTGCGGCGTGCCTTCTTCGAGGATGCGCCCCCCCGCGATGATGTACGCGCGGTCACAGATGCGCAGGGTGTCGCGCACGTTGTGATCGGTGATCAGCACACCCAGCCCGCGATCACGGAGGCGAGAAATTTCCTTCTGCAGCTCGCCCACGTTGATCGGGTCGACGCCGGCGAAAGGCTCATCGAAGAGCATGAAGCGCGGTTTGGGGAGCAACGATCGGGCGATCTCCGCCCGGCGGCGTTCACCGCCCGAGAGCATCTCGCCGAGGCTCCCGGCCACGTGGGTGAGCCCGAACTCGGCCAACATCTGATCGGCGGTGGCCTCGCGGTCGGCCCGGTTGCTCTTCGCGTCGAGCTCCAGCACGGCGATCAGGTTCTGGCGCACGGTGAGCTTGCGGAAGATCGAGGCTTCTTGCGGCAGGTAGCCCAGCCCCGCGCGGGCGCGCAGGTGCATGGGCAAGGAAGCGAGCTCCTGATTTCCCAGCCGCACCGAGCCGGCATCGGGCTGCACGAGCCCGATCACCATGGAGAACGAGGTGGTCTTGCCCGCGCCGTTGGGGCCCAGCAGGCCGACCACTTCTCCGGGCTTCACGGTGAAGCCGACGCCGTCGACCACCTGGCGTGAGCCGTACGTCTTCTTGAGCCCCTCGGCGACCAGCGCGTTGTCACTCACGCCGGGTCTCCGTGGATCGCCAGGAAGAGGCGCGCCCGATAGACCACCACCAGGTGCACCAGCGGGCCGACCAACGCGCCGCCCACCACGTCAGCCAGCCACGCGCCGTCACGATGGGCATAGGTGGCGAAGATGCTCATGGGGAGCGCGAGCACGAAGCCCATCATCACCAGCCCCACCAGCAGGGCGAGCATCGTGCCCAGCCACAACAGGGGCGCCGACTTGATGGTGTCGAGCACGCCGCCGAGCGAACCGGCCGGCCCTTCGCCGTACATGATCGCGTAGTCCACCAGCGGGATGAGCCAGATGAAGACGGGCATGGCCAGCCCGACGCCGCCGTACTCGAGCCCGAGAAACGCGAGCACCATGGCCACCGCCGGCGTGGCGAGCCCGCTGTGCTCCGCCCCCCCCGACGCGCCCATCGCCACGCGGAAGTAGAGGCCCCAGCCCAGGCCCTTGGCCATGCCCACCAGCGCCGGCGCGATCGAGTGCAGCGGCGAGACCCACGCATCCATCGCTGCGCCACCCGCAAGGAGAATGGAAGGCAACACGATGGGGAAGGGGTTGTCTTTGATGAAGCCCAGCACCTCGCCGCCGGCTTCGCGCAGCAGGTCGGTATCGGAGACAGGCTCGTTCGACTCGGTCATCACTGCACCTTCTTCTTGTCGACTTCGATCACCGTCTCGGCGTTCTCCACTTCGAGGAACTCGGCGCCCGAGAAGAAGATGACCTTGGTCCCCTTCATGCGCGTCTTGCCCTGGCGGGCCTGCGGTTTTCCGGTGACCACCAGCATGCCTTTGGGCACGTCGTAGTCGCCGTTCTGCCCGCGGGCCCAGCGATCCCCTTCGGTCACCTCCACGCCGCCGCGCGCGAGCACCCGGTCGATCTCGCCTTGTTCGTCGTAGGTCGCGGTCACCTCGGGGGAGAGCAGGGTGGTCTTGCCCTTCACCGCCTTCACGTGGCCCGTCCACTTCGCTTCGTTCTTGATGCCTTCGAGCGTGAGCAGGTCGGCGTCGATGGCGAGGCGCTGGTCTTTGGGTTCTTTCACGCGCGTGCGCGCTTTGGTCACCACCAGTCGATCGATGCCGGTCACCACGGTGACCACTTCACCTTCGACTTCACGGGCACCTTGTTTGCCGCGCGGTTTGCCGGTGACGGTGAGCACGCCGGTCTGGTTGATGAAGTTCGCGCGATCGCCCCAGGCCTCGCGGTCTCCATCGATCGCATGGACGTTGCCTCTCGCTTCGATGCGCTGAATTTCACCGCTCGCATCGAAGAACGCTTCGATCTCGTCGCAAGTGAGCGTCATGGTGTCGCGTTTGGCGATCGCATGGCCGCTGTAGAGGGCGCGAGATTCTTTGTTCCGGAAGTCGAGCTTGTCGGCGTTGACCTGGATGTGGCCCGCTGGCAGCCCGGCGTCCGGCGCGGCGAGCAGGAGGCTGACGAGCAGGGGAATCACTGGAGAGGTTCTACACCACGGATCGCGAAATCAAGCCTTGGCGATCTCGTGCATGCGCATCGCCCGGCGGGTGAACTCAGAGAGGCGGTAGAGAACGGTGCGGCGCGAGACGCCCAGGACCTCGGCCACCCTGGCCTGCTCGATGCCCCGTGCGTGGTACATCAGCGCGGGCTGCTTGAGCTCGTCGGGCGTCGCGGCCAGCAGGCGGTTGGCGAAGTCGCGGGTCACCACGCTGTCCTCGAAATCGTCGTCGACCATCTCGGGCACGTGCTCCACGGGCTCAGCGTGGCGGCGCGCATCGCGGATCACGTTGAGGCAGTGGTTGGTGGTGATGCGGTGAATCCAGGGGAGCACCGCGTCTTCACCGGGCGCGGAGTCGACGTGCTTGAGCACCTTCATGAAGACGTCCTGGGTGGCGTCTTCCGCGGCGGTTCCGTTCTTCAGCAGGCGCTTGCAGCGCGCGTAGATGGTCGGCCCATACTTCGCGTACAGCTTCTCGGTGTTCAGCTGGCTCATCCGTGCATCCCCTTTGAGTTGAACTGCGGCCGGCGTTGCAGCCGGGCTTTGGGGACATGTTCGAGGTGAGGTGGTGGATCGTTGCGCCACCTGAAACGACACACGTCAAAGCCTTTGGCAGTTTCCGCGAAACACCAATTCGGTGGCGCGCTTACGAGCCCAAAGCGCCCAGTAGGAAAACTGATTCACGAAGAATGGGCCCCGAATCAACGCAGGCGACCCGAAACGACAGCGCGGTGGACCGAGCGCGCCACGCCCCGAAACCCTCGGAAGTGCGCGGGAATCTCGTGGGCTAGGGTCGGTGGATGATCTGGCTCGTGGTGGCTTTGCTCAGCAGCGTGGTGGCGGGTGTCGGCTTCTGGCGCGGGAGCGCCTCGGGGATCGCGGGGGAGACGATGCCCGCCCTGGCCGGGGTGCTCTTTTCGTTGATGATGTTTCGCGCGACCACCCTGATGAAGGACACCGCGGCGCTGGGGAAGCGGGGCGGCTGGCCGCTCCGGCTCGCGGGTGCGTTGTCGCTCACCGCCACCACGGCCGCGGCCATCGACGTGATCATCTGGGTGCAGAGCCGGAAGGCCACCTTCGGGCAGCTCGCGTTGCCCACCGCGATGATCGCCTTCGTGGTGCTGGTCACCACCGCCTTGCGGCTCTCCGCCGATTCGCCGCGGCGCACTCATTTCTATGCGCTCGCCCTGGCCTCGGCGGCCAACGCGCTGGTCTCGGCGTTCTTGTTCATCAACCTGCAGTTGCCCGCAATCACGGGCTGAGCACCTGAATCACCAGAAGAAGTCTTGACGACTCTATCTGTGGTGATTAATACTTTCGTGTGTCGAAGGAGACGGACATGGGTTCGCCGCTGCTGCTCACCGATGGCTACAAGTTCTCGATGGCGGAGGCCGGCTGGCCGCTGCGGCCCGAGACCTTCTATTACTCGCACCGCAAGGGCGGGCTGCAGGTGCTGCCGTTCGACGTGGAGACCGAGCTCGAGCGCGTCGTGCCTGAGTTGCGTTCGGGCGACTGGGAGTACCTGAGCACGCACGAATACGACCTGGGCTCGGCGGTGAAGGCGGCGCTCACCTCGAAGCAGCTCACGGTGAAGGCGTTGCCGAAGTTCGCGGTCTTCAGTGATCGCGAGCCGGTGTTCACGGTGAGTGGGGCGTCGTCGTTGGTGTCGTGGCTCGAACCGGTGCTGCTGATGTGGAGCTACCGCATTCAGGTCGCCACGGTGGCGGTGCTGCGGCCCGACGAGCTGGCAGCGGCGGTGAAGACGGTGACGTGCGAGGCGCAGAAGCAGCTGGTGTTGAGCACCCTCGACGCGGTGGGCGTGAAGGCACCTCCCATCACGGTGGACAGTGAAGGGTACGTCGCCCGCGTTCGTGCGCGGGTCACCGAGCTTTCGGAGATCGTGGGTTCGCCGGCGCGGTTGTTCGAAGTGGGGCTGCGCGCGGCGAGCTGTCCGGAACAGCATCTGCTGGCGCTGGAAGGCGCGAAGCAGGCGGGGCTGACCCGCACCAGCAACGTGTACGGCGCGCAGCAGCTGGGCCTGGTGCCGGTGGGCACCATGGGGCACGAACACATTCAGCGGTACGGGAGTGATGAAGCGGCGTTCAGGGCGATGGTCGAGCGGCGGTACCAGCGCTCCAGCTTCCTGCTCGACACCTTCGACACGATCACCTCGGGCATTCCCACGGCGTACCGGATCATCGCGGAGCGCAAAGGGCAGTCAGATTCGATTCGCTACGACTCGGGCGACAAAGAGGCGCAGTACCGCTTCGCGGCCGCAGAGGCGAAGCGGCTGGGCATTCGCCCCGTGCAGATCCTCGAGGACGGCTTCGATGCGGAGCAGACGCGGCGCTTCGAAGTGCTGAGGAAAGAAGTGGGCTGGAAGCCGGAGGAGCAGGTCTACGGCTACGGCGGGTACATCGTGGCGCAGACGAGCGGCAGCCCGCTCACCCGGGACCGCGTGTCGGCTGTCTACAAGCTCACCCAGACCGGCCACCGCGCGACGATGAAGTTCGGCAATGAGAGCGGGAGCGGCAAGCAGAGCGTTCCTGGAAGACCGGTGCTGTTCCGACGGAGCGCGGGGGCCAGTGGTCCATTCGGCATCGTCGGGCAGGAAGGGGAAGTGGTGCCCGCGGGGTACGCGCTGCTGACCGGGGCTCCCGCTCTTCAGGCGCCTCGTGTGGAGCAGGTGGCTGAGGCGGATCGGCGCATCGGGTTGTCGCCGGCGACTCAGCAGCTGGTCGATGAGTTGTCGAAGTGGAAGGCCTGAAGAGTCCTCGCTGAACAAGTGGCCCCTCACCCCGACCCTCTCCCCGCTTTCGCAGGGAGAGGGAGACAAGGACTCATGTTCGCTGCAACTCACATCGGTCGAGATCACCTCCGCATCGGAAAGAACAACCAGGACGGAGTCTTCACCTCCCCACGAGTCGCAGTCGTCACCGACGGCTGTTCTTCCCAACCGCACAGCGAAGTCGGAGCCCAACTCGGAGCGCGCTACCTCGGCCAGTGGCTGAGTTCACAAACCGAACTCACTTCCGATCTTCCACACCGAGCCACCGACGCGCTCACCGCCTACTTGTACCAAGCGGTCCTCGCCTTCGGCCCCGACGTGGAGCCGTTGCTCGAGCGCTACTTCCTCTTCACCTTTCTCGCGGCGATTCGAGTCGGAGAGCGCGGAATGATCTTCGGCCTGGGTGACGGCGCGTTCCTGGTCGACGACGAACTCGTGAAGATCGACTCAGGCCCCGACAACGCGCCGCCGTACTGCGCGTACCGCCTGACCAACTCAGGCTCACGGCCTGATGCGCAGCTGCACTTCTTCGGCCCTGCCAAACGACTCGCGGTGATGACCGACGGCTTCGATCGCCTCACGCCTCCGCGCCTTCTCGAACTGACCAACGAAGAAGCACTTCACCGCAACCCGCTCACCTTTCAACGCCGGCTCAACGTGCTGGCCGAAACCGAACGCTTCACGGACGACGCGACCATCGCGCTGCTGGGGGCCTGAGTCATGGACGTCTATCTCTCCGGAAAACGAGTGAAGGTCAGCGACACCGATCTCCTCGGCGAAGGAGGGGAGGCGCGCGTCTACAAACTCGGCACCACCGCGCTGAAGCTGTTCCACCCTGCGACCGATCCCCTCACGCAGCGGGTGCTCGATCAAAAGCTGCTCAAGCTCGCGAACTTTCCGAAGTCACTGCCGGCCGCGGTGATGAGCCCGAGTGGCCTGGCGACGGACAAAGACGGGCGCGTCATCGGCTACCAGATGCCGCTGGTGCCCGGCGCAGACGACTTTGGCAGGCTCGCGCAGCGCAAGTGGCGGCTCGGGGTGCTCTCGAACGGCGGCCTCACGTCGTTGTTCCAGTCGCTGCACGGGCTCGTCGAACAGCTGCACGCCGCGCGGGTGGTGATCGGTGACTTCAACGACGGCAACGTGTTGTTCGCGGGCGGAAAGCCGTACCTGATTGACGCCGACTCGATGCAGTTCGACGGCTACGCCTGCCCGGTCGGTCACGAACGGTTTCTCGATCCACGCCTGTATGGAATCGACCTCTCCACCGCGCCTCGTTTCGACGACGGCACCGATTGGTACGCGTTCTCGGTGCTGCTGTTTCAGAGCCTGCTGGCAGTGCATCCCTTCGGGGGAACGCACGCGAAGTTGCCCACGCTGCTGCGGCGTGCGGAGGCTCGGCATTCCTTGATGCAGAGCGACGTGGTGGTGCCGCGTCTCGCCGTGCCGCCCAGGGTGTTGCCGGACGATCTGCTGCACTGGTTCCTCGCCGTCTTCGAGAAAGATGCGCGGCAGACCTTCCCTGTGTCGTTGCTGCAACTCGCGTGGACGAAGTGCGCCTGTGGCGTCGAACACGCGCGCGCGGTGTGCCCCGAGTGCCGGACCCTGGGGCCGCTGATCACCCGGCAGGTGATGCGCTCGAACGGCCGTTGCACCGCGCGCACCGCCTTCGAGACGAGCGGCCGGGTGCTGCACGCCGCGATGCAAGGTGGCCTGCGCTACCTCGCTGAAGAGAACGGAACGCTGCGTCGCGAAGACGGCACGGTGATCTCCACCACACTCACCGGCGCGCATCGCCGCTTCGGAATTGCCGGGGCCGCTACCTGGATCGCTGACGGAGAAGGGCACGTCGAGAAGTGGCAGGGCGATCGGCTCGTCGAGCGCGCTCAGACCGGACTGCGTGGTTTGTGGCCCGTGCTCGCCACTTCGACTTCCGCCACCTACCGGCAGGAGCAGGGCTGGCTCATCGAACAACAGACCGGCGCGCGCATCGGCCAGGTCCTCGAAGGGCAGACCTGGTTGTGGACCGGCGAGCGCCTCGGCCTCGGTTTCTACCGAGCGGGAGGCCTGACCGTTTCGTTCCTCACCCGCGTGGGGAAGTCAGGCCTCAAGCAGCTCGCCGGCATCACCTGGACCGGTCGTATTCTCGAAGCCGACGCGGTGTTCGACGCGCAGCACGCGTTGCTCACGGTGGTGTGTGACGACGGCGGCAAAGACGTGGTGCACCGCTGGCTCATCGACGAGGCGGGCACCGTGCTCGCGAAGTCGAGTGGTGGTGCACGAGGTCACGCCGCGTTGTTGGCAGGCCGGGTGGTGCTGGCCACCGATGCGGGGCTGGTGGCGATGAAGAACGACTCCGGCATCTTGATCGAAGCGATGCAGTTCCCCGACACCCAACCTTTCGTCTCCGCGGGCGACGAAATTCTCCCCAATGCCGACGGCTCATTGTTCATCGTCGGTGCCCGCGACATCACGCAGTTGACGCTCACGTGAAGGAGGTTCGCCATGTCGTTGCCACTCCCTGATTTCTACGATCCAAGGCAGGTCTCACAGCTCTACCTCGAGCGCGCAGGACTGGTCACCGAGGCCGGCGAAGCGTTCGCCGCGAAACACGGCATCAAGCCAGCAGGGCAGGACAAGTTCCGCATCGCGGCGTTCGGCATCGACGTGCAGGTGGGGTTCTGCACGCCGGGCGCGAGTCTCTTCGTGCCGGGCGCCGTGGAAGACAGCACCCGCACCACCGAGTGGCTGTACCGGAACCTCGACAAGCTCACCGGACTGTTCTTCTCGCTCGACACGCACCGGGTGTTTCAGATCTTCCACCCGGCCTGGTGGATCGACGCGCAGGGCCGCCATCCCGCGCCGCTGACGCCGGTGTTCCACGAAGACGTGCGCTCAGGGAAGTGGACCGCCATCGCGCACCCGAAGGAGAGCCTCGAGTACGTGAAGAAGCTCGAGAGCACCGGCAAGTACGTGCTGGCCATCTGGCCGTACCACACGCTGCTCGGTGGGCTGTCGCACGCGCTGGTGCCTGCGGTGATGGAGGCGGCGTTGTTCCACGCGGCTGCGCGAAAGCATCAGACGCACTTCGAGACCAAGGGCACCCACGCGATGACCGAGAACTACTCGGTGCTCTCACCCGAGGTGACCGAGTTGTCAGGCAACGTGGTCGGGGCGTTCAACGCGCCCTTCTTCAAGATGCTGATGGAATACGACCGGGTGTACGTGTTCGGCCAGGCGAAGAGTCACTGCGTGCTCTCCACGGTCAACGACATCCACGCGCACGTGGCCGCGACGGATCCGAAGTTGGCGGAGAAGATCTGGATCCTGGAGGACGCGATGAGCCCGGTGCCGCCGCCTCCGTTGTCGCCGCTGCCGGATCACCTGAACTTCCCGAAGCTCGCGGATGAAGCCGTGGCGAAGTGGAAGAGCGCGGGCATGAAGGTCGTGCGCACGACCGACGCCGTCACGATCTGAAGCAAAGGAAGTGAAGCCCCTCACCCGGCCGTTGGCCGACCTCTCCCCGCTCGCGCAGGGAGAGGAGGGTCGGGGTGAGGGGCGCACTTCAACCAACTCAAAGGAACCGACATGACCAAGAAATCCATGACGCAAGACGAAGCCACCACGCTCTTCACCTCAGCCACCACCAAAGGAATCATCTCCCCGCAAACGAGCTCGCTCATCACCGGAAACCTGGGAAACCTGGTCCTCGCCGGCGCCGCGGGCAAAGACCTCGAAGACATCACCGCCTCCGACGTGACCCTGGTCACCGTGCTCATCGACGCGAGCTCGTCGATCGCCGATCGCGGCCTCGAGAAGCCGGTGCGCGAAGGGCAGAACGCGCTGCTCGACGCCTTCGCAGGCGCCAAAGATCGGGATGCGGTGCTGCTCGCCTGCTGGACCTTCAGCGGCACGATGGACGTGATTCACAGCTACGTGCCGGTGCCCGACGCGACGCGGCTCGACACGAAGAACTACCGGGCGAGCGGGTCCACCGCGCTCTACGACACCTGGTGCAGTTCTCTCGCGTCGAACGTCGCGTACGCGCAGCGCTTGCGTGACGGCGGCACGCCCACCCGCAGCGTGGTGGTGGTGGTGACCGACGGAGAAGACGTGGGGAGCAAACGCACCGCGGCCGATTGCGCGCGCCTCAGCCGCGACCTGCTCGCCTCCGAGCTGTTCACGCTGGCGCTGGTCGGCGTGGGAACCGACGTGAACTTCGAGCACGTGGCGAAGTCGATGGGCATTCCCCCCGGTTGCATCTTGTGGGAGCGCGACGCGACGCCGTCAGGTTTGCGCCGCGCTTTCCAGTTGGTGAGTCGAAGTGCAGTTCGTGCGAGCCAGGGAAAGATCCAACCCGGTGCGGCAGCGGGCTTTTTCGTGCGCTGATTCGATGGCAGCGAACGTGCAGCCCGACCGGCCCCATGTCCACCGTCGACGGCAGCATCTTCGAAGGGCTGTTCCTGCGTGTGCTCAAGCCTGAAGGCGCCTTCAAGTCGCAGCTGCGGGGCGCCGGCTTCGACGTCGATCGCCCCCAGGGGCGGTACCCAGAAGACGTGTTTGGCCGGGCCTTGACCGTCACCACGGCCTACGCCTTCGGCCGCGAGGACATCACGATGGCCCACCGCCGCATCGGGCACGCCCTCATCGAGGGCTACTTCATGACCATTCTGGGGAAGATGACGGGCGGGCTCATTCCCGTGCTCGGTCTCGGGGGAACGCTGAAGAAGGTCGCCCAACTCTGGAAGGTGCCTCAGCCCGGCATGGAGATCTCGGCGGCGGCCGAAGGGCGCGGTCAATGGATCGTGCATTTCCGCGATCGGGTGATGACGGCAGACCTGGTCGCGGGAATTCTCGAGGCCGCGCTTCGGCGGGCGGATCCGCTCGTCAAGGTCGAGGTGGTGGAGCGTCGCCTGGGGGCAGGCGTGGTGCGGGTGAAGACAGGCGCGAACTGAGGGATACGCTGCAGGGGATGAAGGCGCGCCGTCGAGTGGAGTGGACTCAGGGCCAACGAGACGCGGTCGAAGCACTGCTCACGCACGCGAACGGCCGCCGAACGAGCCGGCTGATGACGATGCCCCAGGTGGAGCACTGCGTGGAGCGTGCGCTGGAGAACGAGCTCGGCTTCGCGTGGGTGAGCGCGGGTGAGGCACCTGACGCGCGCGGCGTCACTTCGGTCTGTCTCTGCGTCATCGTCGGTGAACAGCTCACCATCGGCGTCGCAGCGGGTCACGGCGCCGCGACACCCGCCAACGCCTGGGCCGACATCACCCATTGGGATCGGTATCGCGACTCGTCGAACGCGTCGGCTTGCCGTGCGTGGGCCGGGAGAACCAGACCGGATCGACTTGCACTGAAGCTGGCAGGGCCCGTCATCAGCACCAACGCCACGCGCGCCGATCTGCTCGCCGCGGTGCTGGCAGACCCGGAGGCCGATGCGCCGCGGCTGGTCTACGCAGACTGGCTCCATGAGCGCGGTGATCCGCGCGGTGACTTCATCTCGATTCAGTGCGAACTCGCTCGCGGCTCACCCCGCGCGGCCGAGCTCGAAGCAGAGGCAGCGGCGCTCCTGGAGGCCTGGTCGCCGCAATGGCTCGTGGGCCTCACGCCCGATCTGGTGCAGGTGCGTTTTCGCCGCGGCTTCGTCGAAACCGCGACGGTGCGTGACTCGCAGTCGCTCGCCCAGCTCGAGGCGTTCTTTCAGACCGAACCCGTCACCGAGTTGATCTTCAGCTCCTCCCAGACCATCGACGGGGAGCGTTTCGCGACGCTCGAGTGGTTGGAGCGCCTGCGCTCCGTCGAGTTCCGCGCTGCGCGGCCGAACGCGCCGGGGGCCCTGAGCCGCGAACGCCTGGCGCACGTGCTCGATTCACGACGCCTTCGCAAGCTCTCGCGTCTCGCGCTGATCGGTCAGCGCGTGGGTGACGAGGGTTTGAACCTGCTCACCACGCAGGGCCCCAAAGCGCTGCCCGGCCTGGAGCGCCTGATCCTCGAAGACGACGCGGTGACCGAGATGAGCGTGCGCGAGTTCGCCGCGAACCGCTGGACTGCGCGCTTCACCGACCTGTCACTGGCGAACAATCACCTGGGCGTCGGCGGCGTGGAGGCGATCGCCGACTCGCGCAGCCCCGGTCACCTCACGCGCCTCTCCCTGGGTGGAAACCAGGCGGGCAACGAAGGTGCGATGGCCATCGCCCGGGCGGCTCGTTTCAAGACGCTCGAGTCGCTCTCGCTGCCACGCAATCGCATCAGCTCGAGTGGGCTCGACTCGTTGCTCGAGTCACGAACGCTCGATGGCCTGCTTCGTCTCGACCTCTCCGGCAATCCCATCGGGGCCGCGGGCAAACGACGACTGCACGCTCGCTTCGGCTGAGAAATGAAACGGAGCGACCTCGCTCCATGCACGCCAACGCGGGTGTGCCGCAGCGGAACTCGCGAATTCACTGAAGGTTTGAGACGGCACGCCTCGCGCTCCAGGGCCTTGCGCGGTCCTTCTCTTTCCTGGAGCGGTCATGTTCCGAAGCCCTTCGTTGGTCCTGGTCCTCTTCTTTGCTGCGGGGTGTGGCTCCGCGGTGGTCACCTGTCGAACCGATTCAGACTGTCCGCCGGTCGACATCTGCCAATCCTCCACCTGCGTGGTTCCGGAGCCGCCGCGCGACGCCGGGGTGGACGCGGGCACTGACGCGGGCATCGATGCCGGAGTGCTCGTGGTGGTCGTCGACGCAGGTCTTCTTCCTCAGTGCACCCCGCGTCGGTGTTCCGACGTGGGCGCGACGTGTGGAGCGGCGCCTGACGGCTGCGGAGGTCAGCTCTCCTGCGGAAGTTGCATTGCGCCTCAGACGTGTGGAGCGGTGATGGCCAATCGGTGCGGCTGCCAACCCGCGACCTGCGCGTCATTGCACGCCACCTGCGGCACCAACCTGCCCGACGGCTGCGGTGGGATCATTCCCTCCTGTGGCGTCGCGCCTGATTGCGGGGGCGGTCAGCGGTCGTGCGATCGAACGAGCCACACCTGCCGATGTGCAGCGAAGACCTGTACGAGCTTGAACGCCACGTGCGGTCAGAATCTGCCCGATGGCTGTGGCGGCACCATTCCCGTCTGCGGTTCAGGCCTCGATTGTGGCGGCGGCCAGCAGTTCTGCGACCAGGCCACCAACCGTTGCGCGTGCAAGCCGAACACCTGTGCGAGCTTGAACGCGAGCTGCGGCACGAACATCCCTGATGGTTGCGGCGGCACGATCGCCTCGTGCGGCAGAGGCAGCGCGTGTGGCGCATTCCAGACCTGCAGTGCCCAGTTGCGCTGCGTGTGCGCGAGCACGCTCGACGCTCCAGACGATCTTTTCGAAGACACCAACTGCGACGGCATCGACGGTGACGCGAGCCAGGCGGTGTTCGTCTCGATGGCGGGGCATGACTCCAACGCGGGCGTGAAGGCGGCGCCGGTCGCGACCCTCGCGCGTGCATTGGCGCTCGCGACCTCGAGCGGCAAGCGGCAGATCTTCATCGCGACGGGCCGCTACCTGTCTCCGTCGAGCTGGAGCTCGGGCGTCAGTCTCTTCGGCGGCTACGATGCGACGTGGCGGCGATCTTCGAACCCCACCTCGCGCGCGACGATTCAGGCGCCGTCGACCGGCATGCCGATCGACCGGCTCACCTCGTCCACCACGTTCGAGCGGGTGATCGTTCAGGGCGCCGACGCGACCCAGGGCAACGCGGCTCAGGCACTGCGGGTGCTCAACAGCGGCACGTTCCTTTCACTGCGGTTCGTGCACCTTGCTGCTGGGCAGGCGGGGGCCGGGTTCGATGGAGCACCGGGCACTCCAGGTGCGAGAGGTGCGGCGGGTTTTCCGGGTGAGAACGCGCTGCGAGGTGTGCCGAACACGAGCCCTCGGGGAGGCGTGGGGGGGCTGGGCGCAGGAATCGGGAGCGGCCACAACGGTGGCAACGGCGGCGCGGGCTCGAGCCCGAACGGTGATTGGGGCCGTGGCGTCTCCGCTGGCGCGGGCGGGTGGAGCGGTTGTCACATCGCGGGCAATGGACTCAACGGCGGGCCTGGCGCGACGCCTGCGCCTGGTGCACCCGGCATGAGCGCGAAGGATCCTGGCTTCGTCAATGCGTCCGGCGTGTGGCTCGCGGCGCTCCCGGCGACGGCGGGCTTGCCGGGTCGCGACGGCGTGGGCGGTTCGAGTGGTGGTGGCGGCGGCAAGCTGACCTGCCTCGCTTTTCACGAAGCGGGTGGCGGCGGTGGGGGTGGCGGTGCGAGCGGCACGGGCGGGAGCGGCGGTGCACCGGGGACCTCAGGCGGCGCTTCGATTGCGTTGGTGTTGATCGCGTCGAACCCCTCGTTGACCAGCGTGTCGCTGCAGACGGGCAACGCAGGGAATGCAGGCCGGGGTGGCAGTGGTGGGGCTGGTGGGCCGGGCGGAGCGGGCGGCGTGGGAGGAGGCGGCGTGGCGTGGATCGATGCCTTCGGCGAGCACCTGCAGTCGGGCCTCGGTGGCTGGGGTGGTAACGGCGGCTTCGGCAGCGCGGGCGGGCGGGGTGGTGATGGCGCACCGGGGCCGAACGTCGGTGTGTGGTGCAGCGGTGTCACTGGCTTTTGGGGCGGTAACGGCACGACGTGGTCACTCGGGAGCGCTGGTGTTGGTGGCCCCCGCGTAAATCTGTACGGCTGCTGACTCCCTCTCCCTGCGGCGAAGCGGGGAGAGGGCTGGGGTGAGGGGCCTTTCGCAGCGCGGAGTTGGCTCCCTCTCTTCTAGTGCTTTCGGTTGGCCCCTCACCCCGACCGCCCCGACCCTCTCCCCGCTGCGCAGGGCGAGGGGGATAGGCTGGGGTTGTGAAGCAGCTTCTCCTCATCCACCCTCGCCCTGCCGAGGCCGCTGAGCTGACCAGAACGCTCTCGGTGCGGCAGGACAACCTGAGTTACCGGGTGGTGGAGTCGGTCGACAGCGCGCGCCGGGAGCTCAAGGAGAGGAAGTGGGAGGCGGTGTTGTTGGCGCCCGGGCTCAAGCAGCTCAGCCGCCTGTCCTTCTTCCAGTTCGCGCGTGGTCTGACCCGGCCCCCGAAGCTGATGCAGCTCGGAGGTGAACCGGAGGAGGGCGTCATCACGTTGCATCCCGGCACGCCGGAACACGTGGTCGATCAGTTGCTCTCGATCCTGGGGCTGGCGCGTTCGGCGAGCTTCGACTGCAGAGTGATTGAAGAGCTGGGCTTCGCGGGCGCCGTCGAGTTCGCGAAGGTGGAGTGGCCCGGTGCGCGCGAGCCCATGCTGCGTGCGCAGGTTCGTCGAGGTGAGTTCGATCCCGAGTCGTTCGGCGCGGCGCAACGCGCGGGACAACTCAGAGGTGCTGGGCTCGCGCAGACCCTCGAGGTCTTCTGGGATGATCCTCGGCCGCATCTGTTGCAGGTCCTCCCGCGCGGTGTCTCGCTGCAGCGGCTGCTCCGACAACGGCCGCTCTGGGGCGTCGAAGTGGCCCTGAGCATCGCGCGGGGTGCGGCTGACGGCATCGCCACGCTCCACGCCGCTGACTTCTCCGCCGGAACTCTGCGCGCGCCGTCGATCTGGTTGACCGACGCAGGGCAGGTGCTGCTGCTGGGTCACGGGCTCACGCAGCTGCCCTACACGCGGCAGACGTATTACGGCCTGCCCAGTGAGGCGCCGCCGGAAGAGTACGGCACGCAGCTCCCGCCGAAGATTCCGGGCGATCCGTTTCGGCTGGGCATTCTGTTGATGCAGCTGGCGGTCAACGACAGCCCGGTGCGCCAGCTCTCGCCGCTCGTCTACTTGCAACGCGATTGGGAGCCCGACTTCGAGGCGCACTACGACACGTTCGGTCCTCGCGTGGTGCGGCTGCTCGAGTTGCTCTTCCGGCCCGACTCCACCGATCGGCCGCGCGGCGATCTGCTGCGCCAGGTGCTCGACGAAGTGGTTCCGAAGAACCGTGCGCAGCTGATTTCCGAAGCCGTGACGTGGTCTCGCGCCGCGCCCGACTCCAGTTGGTGACTCCCTTTTGACAGCGTTGCTGTAGGGTCCCGCGCCTCGGAGGCATCACCACATGAGCGAACCCACGCTCAATTTCATCGAAGAGATCGTCGAAGCAGACAACAAGAGCGGCAAGTGGAACGGCCGGGTGCAGACCCGCTTTCCCCCTGAGCCCAACGGTTACCTGCACGTCGGTCACGCCAAGAGCATCGTTCTCAACTCAGGGCTCGCCCGGAAGTACGGCGGCAAGTTCAACCTGCGGTTCGACGACACCAACCCCGCGAAGGAAGAGCAGGAGTACGTCGACTCGATCATCAATGACGTGAAGTGGCTGGGCGGAGATTTCGAAGACCGCCTCTTCTACGCGTCTGATTATTTCGAGCAGATGTACGAGTGGGCCGAGAAGCTCATCGAGAAGGGCAAGGCGTTCGTCTGCGATCTCAACGGAGATCAGATGCGCGAATACCGCGGCACGCTCGATCAGCCCGGCCGCAACAGCCCGTTCCGTGATCGCTCCGTCGCCGAGAACCTCGACCTGTTCCGCCGCATGCGAAAGGGCGAGTTCGACAAGGGCGCCAAGACGCTGCGCGCGAAGATCGACATGGCCTCG
Source organism: Archangium sp. (assembly GCA_031412555.1). Taxonomy (GTDB): domain Bacteria; phylum Myxococcota; class Myxococcia; order Myxococcales; family Myxococcaceae; genus Archangium_A. Next base: position 17,834 of record JANODF010000070.1, read on the forward strand.
GGCAACATCAACCTGCGCGATCCCGTGATGTACCGGATCGTCAAGGAGCACCACCACCGCCAGGGCGACACGTGGTGCATCTACCCGTCGTACGACTGGGCGCACGGCAACGAGGACAGCCTCGAGAAGATCACCCACTCGATCTGCACGCTCGAGTTCGAGAACCACCGCCCGCTGTACGACTGGTTCTTGAACGAGCTGGGCATGCATCACCCGCAGCAGATCGAGTTCGCCAAGCTGCAGCTCACGTACACCGTGCTCAGCAAGCGCAACCTGCTCCACCTGGTCGAGACCAAGCGCGTGAACGGGTGGGACGACCCTCGCATGCCCACCATCGCCGGCATGCGGCGGCGCGGCTTCACCTCGGAGGCGCTGCGTTCGTTCTGTGAAGAAGTCGGCGTCACCAAAAACGAGAGCGTGATCGACCTGGGCCGGCTGGAGAACGCCGTTCGCACTCACCTCAACGCCACGGCGCACCGGCGCATGGCGGTGCTCAACCCGATCAAGGTGGTGATCACCAACTACCCCACGGGCCAGGTCGAGCAGATAAAGGTGCAGAACAACCCGGAGGATGCCGCCGCGGGTGTTCGTTCCGTGCCGTTCTCGCGCGAGCTGTACATCGAGCGTGACGACTTCATGGAAGAGCCGGAGAAGAAGTTCTTCCGGCTCGCTCCGGGCCGCGAGGTGCGGCTGCGCGGTGCGTACTTCGTGACCTGCACCAACCTGGTCAAGGGGACGGACGGCCTCGTCTCCGAGCTTCACTGCACGTACGACGCGGCGACCAGGGGTGGCAACGCGCCCGACGGCCGCAAGGTGAAGGGCACCATTCACTGGGTGTCGGCGGCGCACGCCGTCACCGCTGAAGTGCGCGTCTACGATCGGCTGTTCGCTGCCGAAGCCCCGCGGAAGGGGACGGAAGAAGAGAAGTTCGCCTTCCTGAAGGATCTGAACCCGAAGTCACTGGAGATCCTGAGCAACGCCAAGCTCGAGCCGTCGCTGGCCGACGTGAAGGCGGGCGAACGGTTTCAGTTCGAGCGGCTGGGGTACTTCACGGTCGATCTCGACGCGAAGCCCGGTGCGCAGGTGTTCAACCGCACCGTCGCGCTCAAAGACACCTGGGTGAAGGAGAAAGAAGAGGCCGCGCCGCCTCCGCCTCCTGCTCCGAAGGCAGCCAAAGAGAAGAAGGTGGAAGTGCCCGCAGGCCCTGCGGCAGAGATCGAGTTCGGCGACTTCACCAAGGTCTCGCTCAAGGCCGGCAAGGTGTTGGCCGCGGAGAAGGTGGAGAAGGCCGACAAGCTGCTCAAGCTGAGCGTCGATCTCGGCGAAGGCGCGCCGCGCACGATCGTCTCGGGCATCGCCGAGGCGTTCACGCCGGAGCAGCTGGTGGGCAAGAACGTGGTGGTGGTGGTGAACTTGAAGCCCCGTGCGCTCAAGGGCATCGAGTCGCGCGGAATGATCCTCGCGGCGGGCAGCGGCAAGTCGCTCTGCCTCATCAATCCCGGTGATGTGGCGCCGGGCAGTGACGTGAAATGAAGCTGACCCCTCGACTGCGCTCGGGGAGAACGGATTGTCCATGACCCAGCGACGCACCTATTACCCGCCCATCGAGCCGTACCGCACCGGCATGCTGCAGGTGTCTGACGGTCACGTTCTCTACTTCGAAGAGAGCGGCAACCCAAAGGGCAAGCCGGTGGTCTTCGTGCACGGCGGCCCTGGTGGTGGCACCGAGCCCAAGCAGCGGCGGTTCTTCGATCCCGCGACCTATCGCATCGTGCTGTTCGATCAGCGCGGCTGCGGCAAGTCGACGCCGTTCGCGTCGCTCGAGCACAACACCACGTGGGATCTCGTCGCCGACATGGAGGTGCTCCGCACGCACCTGGCCATCGAGCAGTGGCAGGTCTTCGGCGGCTCCTGGGGCAGCACACTCGCGCTCGCCTACGCTCAGACGCACCCTCAACGCTGCAGTGAGCTGGTGCTCCGTGGAATTTTCCTGCTGCGGAAGTGGGAGATCGACTGGTTCTACCAGGACGGCACCAGCCACCTCTTCCCCGACGCGTGGGAGAAGTACCTCGCCGCGATCCCCGAAGCGGAGCGGGGTGATCTGGTGGCCGCCTATTACAAGCGCCTCACCAGCAACGACGCGAAGGTGCGCTCGGACGCCGCGAAGGCGTGGAGCATGTGGGAAGGCCGCACCAGCTACCTGCTGCCCAACGAGTCGTATCTTTCGAAGACCGGTGAAGATTCTTTCGCCGACGCCTTCGCGCGCATCGAGTGCCACTACTTCGTCAACGGCGGCTGGTTGAACGACGACAAGGCGCTGCTGGCCAGGCACAACATCGAGAAGATCCGGAAGATCCCCGGAACCATCGTCAACGGCCGTTACGACGTGGTGTGCCCCATGGAATCAGCCTGGGCGCTGCACCGCGCGTGGCCTGAAGCCGAATTGCGCATCGTCGAAGATGCGGGTCACGCCGCGCACGAGCCGGGCATTCTTCACGAGCTGATCGAAGCCACTGATCGGTATCGGAAACCTGCCTGAGGTCGGGATTGCGTCGGCGGTACTTGTTGACGGGCTCATCGGAAAGAAAGTAGCGACCGCTCCCCATGGCATCCAAGCCCGCACTCGTGATCGTCGAATCGCCGGCGAAAGCCAAGACGATCGGCAAGTTCCTCGGCGACAACTTCACGGTGATGGCCTCGGTCGGCCACGTCGTGGACCTGCCGGCCAGCGGTCTGTGCGTCGACGTCGATAACGACTTCAAGCTCACCTACGAGGTGACCAAGAAGGAAGTGGTCCGCGATCTCAAGGATGCCTTGAAGGGCGCCTCGGAGCTCTACCTGGCCACCGACGAAGACCGCGAAGGTGAAGCGATCGCGTGGCATCTGAAGGAAGAGCTGAAGCCGAAGGTTCCGGTCAAGCGCATGGTTTTCCACGAGATCACCCGTGAGGCGATCGACCGGGCGCTCGGCGAGACCCGCGACATCGACGATCGCCTCGTCGACGCTCAGGAGACGCGGCGGATCCTCGATCGGCTGTACGGCTACGAGGTTTCGCCCGTCCTCTGGAAGAAGGTGATGCCGGGCCTCTCCGCGGGACGCGTCCAGTCGGTTGCCACGCGGCTCGTCGTCGAGCGCGAGCGCGAGCGGATGCTGTTCATCTCGGCCTCCTACTGGGATATTCTAGGCGTCTTCGAGCCAGCATCGTTCGAGGCGAGGCTTGTGGCCGTTGACGGGAAGCGTGTCGCGCAGGGTCGCGACTTCGGAGACGACGGCAAGCTGAAAACGGACATCCTCGCGCTCGACGAGGCTG
>JANODF010000071.1:0-9347 GCA_031412555.1 Archangium sp.
GCAGCTCAAGAAGGGCATGGCCGAGGCGCTGCTGTTCGGAGAGCTCAAGAACGGCGGCAAGGCGTTCGCCGACGTGAAGGCCGATGGTTCTGGTCTCGAGCTCACCTTCACCACCGTCGAGGCCTGATCGGTCGAGAGGGAGCCCCCAACACCGGTCTCCCCGAGCCCAGTCGAGGGGCGCTTGCAGTGCGAAGGAGAGGCAATCCCTCGGCTCCGCTCGGGATGAGCGGGGGGCCGGTGGCGAGGCGAGCCGAAAAGGGACATATTCTGAGGCGGGAGGTCAAAATGACCCGTTCGCTCAGCATCGCCCAATTGAAGGCTCACCTCTCTGAGGTCCTGGGAGAGGTGCAACACACCCGCGCTCAGATCGTGATCGAGAAGCACGGCAAGCCCGTCGCCATGCTGGTGCCGGTTGCTGCAGAACGGCCAGCGGGTCTGCTCGCCCTGGTGGGCTCTTTCGACGACGCGCCCGGCTATGCCAAGGCGCTCGACGCCGCAGTGAAGGGCCGGCGCAAAGAGGGCAAGCGCAAGGTGCCGAGCCTCAAGTGAAGTACGTCTTCGACACTGACGTGATCTCCGAGTTGCTGCGCCGGGATGCGCTGACGAAACTCCACCAGCGGCTCTCGCGCGTGCCGGTTCGCTCGCAGTGCACCACCAGCATCACCCTGTCCGAGCTGAGCTACGGCGCGCACAAGGTGGGCAAGCTCGAGCTCTACGAGCGGGTGCGCCGAATTCTGAGCGAGGTCGAGACGCTCTCCTTCGACGTCGCGGCGGCGGAGGTCTACGGGCCTTTGCGCGCGCGGCTCGAACGGCGCAGGGCCCGGGTCGACGAGGCCGACCTGCGCATCGCCAGCATCGCGTTGGCGCACGACTGCACCCTGGTCACCGGCAATGTGCGCCATTTCGCCCGGATCGAAGACCTGCGCGTCGAGAACTGGCTGGAGGCCTGACGGCCCTCCGGGAGCGTGCTACAGCGCCGCCCGTGAAGCACGCGCTCCCCCAGGAACAGACCTCCAAGCCCACCGGCAAGGCGGCTTTCTTCGACATCGACGGCACGTTGATCAGCACCAACGTGGTGCACGCGTACGGCTACTACGCGATGAACGAAGGCAGCCTGCCGGGCATCTTGAAGCGCACCCTCACCACGGTCGCGCAGATCCCCCTCTTCGGCGCGCTCAACCTGGTCGACCGCAAGATCTTCAACGAGTACTTCTACCGCCAGTACCAGGGCCTCACTGAAGACCGCCTGCTCACCTTGACCGAAGATCTCTTCGAAGACGTGGTGAAGCCCGCCATCTTCTCGAAGGCGAAAGATCTCATCGACGAAGCGCGGCGGGCCGGTTGCCGCATCGTGCTGGTGACCGGAGCGCTCGACTTCACCATGCGCCCCCTCGCGCGGCACCTGGGCGCAGACGACCTCATCGCCAACCGCATGCAGTTCGTGGGGGGCATCGCCACCGGCAAGGTGATCCCGCCGATCATCGAAGGCGCCAACAAGGCCAACGTCATTCGCGAGTACTGCGAGACGCACCACATCTCGTTGATGAAGAGCTTCGCGTACACCGACAGCGCCTCTGACTACGCGATGCTCACCGTGGTGGGCCGGCCGACCGCGGTGAACCCCGACATTCGCCTGCGGGCGTTGGCGCGCAGCTACAACTGGCCGATCCTCGACGTGCGCTGAGCGACTTCAAAAGTTGCACCTCGCGAGCGTTCGGTTGTCGATGGTCCACAGGCGATCCGAGAAGCACAGATCGATCGCCTCCAGCACGCAGTCGCGCCCGAACTCATCGACGATCAGCACGTCCCAGGTGTCACAGGCCACGGTCACGGTGATCTGCTCGTTGGGGAACAACAGATCGGGCAGCAGATTCGGGCCCCAATCGGGGCTTCGCACCGGCGTCACCCGCAGCTCCGTCAGCACGTACGACGACGCGTTGTCCACGGTCAGGGTGGAGACCGAGCCCCCGCCACCGCCATACCGGTAGGGATCAGGCCCGCCACACAGGCAGCCTGAAACCGCCAGAGCCAGCACACAACTGATCGTCCATGAGGCGCGCATGCGTTCCTCCTCGAGCCTTCACCAGCGCTCGACGCGAGGAACGCAACTTCAAGGCCAGTTCAGAAGGCGCAGTACCGAAGGGTGGTGTTGTCGATCACCCACAAGGTGTCTGCGCGGCAGAGGTCGACGTTGGGCAGCACACAGTCGCGGTCGTACTCGTCGACGATGAGCACGTCGTAGTCGTTGCAGGCCACCGAGACGGTCAGCTGCTCGTCGGGGTAGAGGATGTCGCCGCCCAGCAGGTTCGCGCCCCATGACGAGCTGCTCACGGCGGTCACGCGAATCTCGGTGAGCACGTACGACGAGCCGTTGTCGATGGTGATGGTACCGCTCGAGCTGGGGCCCGGCCCGGGACCCATCGGAGGCCCCTCGACGTAGAAACAACCCGAGGCGAAGACGGCGAAGAGAGTGGTGGCCAACAGAGAGCTGCGCATGCGCCCGCCCAACGCAACTTGGGGGCCGTTCGCTCTTTGAGGTGATTCCCAGCGGTTGAGAGGCGCCCGGCCCGTCGCCTGCCATCGGAATGATGGGAGCACCCCATCGCTCTGAAGCCGACTTTGCCTTGATTCCAAGGCGCTGGACGGCGAGAAGCGAGCGCGATGCGCCCCCTGAAGACGCTGAAGAAGCTGTACGACGAAGAGTCCCACATCGTCATCACCGAGAAGGGCTCTCCCCCTCGCGTGATGTTCTACGGCGAGGACTTCTGGGTCGAAGATCTGCCCGTGGGCACCCGCGTCATCTTCCCGCGCCCGCCGCTGGAGGGCGTGCCCAACGTCAAGGCGGCCATCCGCTACGCCATCAATCACCCCGAAGGCATGGACCCGCTCCACGCCCTGCTCAAGCCGGGCATGAAGGTCACCATCGCCGTCGACGACATCTCGTTGCCGCTGCCGCCCATGAAGACGCCCGACGTGCGTCAGACCGTGTGCGAGATCGTGCTCGAGCTGCTGGCCGACTCGGGTGTCGACGACGTGCACATCATCATCGCCAACGCGCTCCACCGTCGCATGACCGACGCCGAGATGAAGCGCATGATGGGCGAGAAGATCTACGACGCGTTCGCGCCCGACCGTTACTACAACCACGACGCCGAAGACCCCGAGGGCATCACCGAGCTCGAGCGCACCTCTTCGAACGAAGTGGTGGCGATCAACCGCCGCGCCGCCGAGTCGGACCTCGTCATCTACGTGAACATCAACCTGGTGCCGATGGACGGCGGCCACAAGTCGGTGGGCACGGGCCTGACCAACTACGAATCACTGCGCGCGCACCACAACCCGCAGACCATTCGTGACTCGCCCTCCTACATGGAGCCCAAGAAGAGCCAGCTCCACAGCTCGGTCGATCGCATCGGCCGGGTGATCGACAAGACCATCAAGGTCTTCCACATCGAGACCACCATCAACAACCGGATGTTCGAAGAGCCGGTGGGCTTCTTGATGAAGAAGGAGGAAGACTTCAGCGAGTTCGACCGGCTCAAGCTCCAGGGCATGAAGTACGCGCTCTCGAAGATGCCGCGCCCCATGAAGCGCAAGATGTTCTTCAACATCTACGCGCCCTACGAAGTGACCGGCGTGTTCGCGGGCAGCACCGAGCCGACCCACGAGAAGACGCTCGAGATGAGCTGGAAGCAGTACTCCGTGCCGGTGCAGGGCCAGAGCGACATCGTCATCTTCGGCATGCCGTACGTCTCGCCCTACAACGTGAACAGCATCTTGAACCCGTTGCTCGTTCAGGTGATGGCGCTGGGCTACCTCTTCAACTTGAACCGCGGTGTGCCGCTGGTGAAGAAGGGCGGGGTCATCATCATCACCCACCCCTGCTACGACGAGTTCGACCCCGACCACCACGCGCCCTACATCGAGTTCTTCACCCGCTGCCTCACGGAGACGCGTGACGCGCACGTGCTGTCACACAAGTACGAGCGCGAGTTCGCCAAGAACCCCAGCTACGTGCACCTGTACCGCAAGGGCAACAGCTACCACGGCGCTCACCCCTTCTACATGTGGTACTGGGGCGAGAACGGGCGTCAGCACGTCGGCAAGGTGATCGCCGCGGGCGCCGAGAACAACCACGTACCGGCGATCCTGGGCTGGGATCGCGCTGATACGTTGTCGGAGGCGATCGAAGACGCGCGCGGCTTCATGGGCCGCTCGGCGAGCATCTCGTTCGTGAAGATTCCGCCGATCTTCCAGGTCGACGTGCGGCTCTGAGTTGAAGCGGTCCCTCTCCCTTGAACGGGCGAGGGATCAGCGGCGCGCGACGGCGTTGCGCTTGGCCGCCACTTTTGCGCCGGGTGCCCGAACGGTTTCGACCTTCGGCGCCGGGTACGGCCACTGGCGCATGATGGGAATGTTGAGCGGCGCGTCGGGCAACACGGCCACCGACTTGAGCGCCCGGGCCCGTGACGGCGCCTGAGAGACGTTCACCACCACGAGCGAGCTGATGATGATCAGCGCTCCGGCAATCAACGCACCGATGACGACCCGGCGATCGGTGACGAGGCGCTCGAGCGGACTGGGCACATCGAAGGTCTGGGTGGTCATGGCGCCTCACCTGAGCAAACGGTGGGCCGCCTCAGCGCCGCACTCGATCCAGCCACTTGGGCTGCACGCAACCCGGCACTGACTGCGCCGACGTGCTCCAGTGGAGTGCGCCGCTCTCAGTTCGAAAGGCAATTTACAGCTCACTTGCTCCGGGCTTCGGGTGTCAGGCGTGGCATGCGCCTCGACCTCGAAGGAGCCCTGCCGCCACGCCGGTGAACGTGCCCGACTTCGGGCCGCCCGAGGTGACCGTCGCCGCGGGTGAAGACGAGCCAGAAGACGATCTCGATGGTCCGCTGCACGACGCGGCCACCGCCGACGAAGAAGAAGTGTGGCTGCAGGGCCCGGTCGATCTGCCTGCGCATCACGATGGGCTGCCGGGCGACCCGATCGCGGAGCTCGAGCGCGAGATTCTGGAGAGGCCCGAGGCTGCTGCACTCTGCCCGCGCTGTTTTCAGCCGGGTGACGTCGAACGCTGCAGCGCCTGCTTCGAAGAAGTGTGCCGAGGGTGCGCAGGTTCTTTCGCCGCCCCCGCGTGGGACGAGGAGCAGTCGTTCTCCTGCCTTCAGTGTGAACCTCGCGCCCCGGCGCGGTACGTCGCTCCCCGATAGGGCAGTGGGGGCGCAGAGCACATCGTCACCCGCGGGCGTCACCTGGCCACACACGCTCCGTGTGACCACATTGAAGTCTGCCACGATTGGAAATACTCGGCCCTCGCTGGGTTGGCCCCGAACCCAGTCCCCACCTGAAGGAACCGGCCATGAAGATGTTTTTGCCCCGCACCTGCCTGGTGCTCAGCCTGTTCGTTGTCTCGTGCACGCAAGTCATTCCGGCCGTGCCGCCGCCCGATGCGCCGCGCATCCTGGGCTTTGCCGCAGGCTCGCAGGTGATCAACGCCAACGAGACCGTACGGCTCTCGTTCACCACCGAAGGCGCCACCCGCGTTTCGCTGGTCGACGACCAGGGCCGGGCCATTCAGCTCGAAGGCAGCGTGGAAGAAGGCGGCACCGAAGTCGCGCCGTCGCGTACGACCTTCTACGTGCTGCGCGCCTCGGGGCCGGGCGGCGTGACGAGCGCCTTCCTGCAGATCGCCGTCAACGAGCCGCTGCGTGAAGCGTTTTTGCTCGCGGTGCCGCCTGAAGTCGAAGCGGGCGAGCCGGTGCAGTTGCTCTGGTCGGCCCCGGGCGCCAGCAGCGTCACGCTCACCGAACGCGGCGGCCTGCCGGTGACGCTCACGGGCACCGCGGGCCTGGTGCCCATCACCCCGGCCACCTCGACCGGTTACCGGCTCACGGCGCAAGGCGTGGTGGGCACGCCGCCCGTCGACGCGCTCGTCGAGGTGCGGGTCAACCCGGCGATCGTCTCGTTCGACTTCGCGGCGACCAACGGCGTGCGCGTGGGCGAGCCCATCGTCTTCTCCTGGGTCACGCGCGCAGCCGCGCAGCTCACCATCGCAGAGCGCACGCTGGGCCAAATTACCGTGGTGACCACGCCTGCGGACCTCGCGGCGGGCACTTTCAACTTCGTGGTGCCCGCGATGACACCTTCGGGTCTGGCCATCAGCGACGGTTTCCCGCTTCACTTCATGCTCACCGCGGCTTCAGGGGATGCGCAGGCCAGCCGAGAGGTGCGCACGGCGGTCGGCGACCTGCCTGCCTTCGAGCAGGTCACCGCGCCCGCGGCCGTCACCGCGGGGCGCACGTTCAGCATCTCCTGGCGCACGCTCAACGCTTCGCGCGTCACCGTCACGCTGGCGGGGCTGCCCCTCTTCGAGACGCTGCCCAGCGCGCCGGACCGTGCGGTCAACGGCAGTGTGAGCCTGCCTTCGCCTGTGGCGGACGCGGACTACGTGCTCATCGCCGGCGACGAGCGTGGTCAGACCGTGTCGCGGACGATTCGGGTGCGGCTGGTGCAGCCTCCAACGATCACCACCTTCACCGTGCCCGCGACCCTGGGTTCGCCGGGCGGCCAGGTCACTGCGCAGTGGGTGACCACCGACGCCGAGCGCGTGACGCTCAGGTTGGAGAACGGCGCCTCGCTCGCGCGGGTCACCGGCCTCTCCCAGGTGCGCATGGGCTCAGCGATGTTCAACCTCGCGTCCACCGCGGCGCTCACGCTCGAGGCGGTCAACGCCGCCGGCGACCTCACCAGCCAGACCCGCATCATCCGGGTCTTCGGCAGCGCCGCCACGGTGAGCCCTCAGCCGTCACTGCGCACCGACGCGGGCACGGCCACCCTCGACTGGCAGCTGGGCGCTTTGGGGGTCACCGAGACGGTGGGCCTTGCCGTCACCACGGCCGACGGTGGGGTGCCCGCGGTGACCGGCTCGACGAACTTCATCGATCTCGCCGCCTCGATGACTGCCGAAACGCTGACCTTCGCCGACGCCGACGATGGCGCGGAGTTGATCCCGCCCGGCACCGACGACTTCAGTTTCCCGCTCGCGGGTCAGTTGCAACGCGAGCTGTGGGTTTCGGCCAACGGCTTCATCGTCTTCAGCCAGCCTCTGGCGCTCTCGCTCAACGCCGACCTCGGCGCGAGCACCAACTCCACGCAGTCGATGCTCGCGCCCCTCTGGGATGATCTGGCAATCCCCGCAACCGGCAACGTGCTCTACGAGCTGCAGACGCCCGCCGGCGCAGAGCGTTTCCTCGTGGTGCAGTGGGACAAGGTCGGGCTCTTCAACACGACCTCCGAGCTCACCTTCCAGGTGCACCTGTACGAGTCGGGCCGGGTGACCTTCATTTACAAGACGCTCACCGGCATGGGCTCGAGCTTCACCGTCGGCGTCAAGGCGACGCACGAGAACCTGCGCCAGCGCTACCAGTTCAACACCAGCGGCGGGCCGATCGCCGCTGGTCTCGAGCTCAACTTCTTCACCGGAGGACCTTCTGACGGCACGATGCCGGTGACCACTTCGTCGAGCCGTCGCGTCTCTTTCTTTGGGCGCACCCCTGCGTTCTTGATTCCCGTGAGCGCCGACGTACGCACCGTCGGTGTCGGCGATCTCCGCATCACCGAAGCCATGCCCTTCCCCGAAGTGTCGGCAGCCTCCTTCGGGCAGTGGGTCGAGTTGAGGAACACGCTGACCACGCCCGTCGAGCTCGAGGGCATCCTCATCGCTTCGCGGTCGTCTGCTCCTGATGGCGGCACCGTGCTGCCCCCCCGGGTGCTGATGCCAGGCGAGTTCATGGTGCTCGGTCAGTCGACTGACGTCACCCAGACCGGCGGTGCAGCGGTGCAGCTCGTGCTGAACGACGTGCCGCTGGGCACCACCGACACCGTGAGATTGCTCGTGCAAGGTACCGCCGTGGCGTCGCTCTCGTGGGATGGCGGGGTGCTGGCAGAATCGATCTTCGCGCCGGACGGGCTCCTGGTCGCCCCGCGCCCTGATGGCGGAACCTTCACGGTGACCTGCCCGCGCTCCCAGAACTTCGGGCCCAATGGCGCCTTCGGCACCCCTGGCGCTGCGAACGAACCGTGCGGGTACGTGCTCACCAACATCCCCGGGGCCTTCACGCCTTCGCCCATGGGCTCGCAGATCTTCGGGAGCCTCTCGGGCACCGAGGGCTACGGCAACGGCGTGCTGCCCGCTCCCTTCACGTACTTCGGAACGTCGTACACGGCGTTCAGCCTGTCGAACAACGGCTTCATCACGCTCGGCGCGCCCCTGACGAGCGCCGGCACCACCAACGCAACGGCGCCCAACACCACCGTGCCCAACGGGGTGATCGCCCCGTTCTGGGACGACCTCGTGCGTGACACCGGCAAGAACGCAATGTGGCGCCAGGTCGATCGCACCATCATCAGCTTCGAGAACTACCGGCCCAACCTCAGCACGCTGGCGACCGGTACGGTCCTGAACTTTCAGATCCACCTGGTGGACACAGGGGTGATCGAGTTCCACTACGGAACCATCTCCACGACCTCGACCACGCAGAGCGCGATCGATCGTCTCTTCGGCAACTCGGCCACGGTGTGGATCGAGCGCCCCGACGGGGTGGTGGTGGTGCCGCACCGAATCAACCAACTCAATGGCGTGGTGCCGAACTCTGGCCTTCGCTTCACCCCCGCGCTCTGAGCCGTGGAGATGCCCATGAACTTCACCACGCTGGTCGCCCGCTTCGCCTTCGCCACCGTTCTCGGCGCACTCTTCTTTGCGTGCCCTCGATCGCCCGAGCCCGATCCCCTCGAGCCGATGCCGAAGGTGATTTCCTTCAAGGGCTCGCAGGCCGAGGTGCCCATCGGCGGCACGCTCACGCTGACCTGGAGCGTGGAGAACGCCACCGAGGTGCGCATCGACGAGCTGTCGCTGGGCGCGCTCTCGGGCATCGAAGGAGCCGAAGGCAGCGTGGAGGTCGCCGTGACCACCAACGCGCTCTTCGTGCTGACCGCTCGAAACGCGCGCGGCGCGACCGACTCGGCAGTGGTCTCGGTGCGCGTGCAAGGTGAGCCCTCGGGGCTCCTCTTCGTCTCGTCGGAGACCTCGGTGGAGGCGGGTCAGCCGGTGACGCTCGCGTGGTCTGCGCCCGGAGCCAGCAACGTCACGGTGACCGCAGTGCCCGGTGGCGCGGTCGACCTCGCAGGTCAAACCCAGTCGGGCGCGGTGGTGGTGCGGCCCACCCAGACGACCACGTACACCATCAACGCCGGCGGCAGCGTGGCGACCGTGGAGATTCGCGTCTCGGGCAGCATCACCCGCTTCAGCGCGACGCCTCTCATCGGCACCGCGGGCGGCACGG
>JANODF010000072.1:0-20166 GCA_031412555.1 Archangium sp.
CGCGGCAAGTAGCGCGCAACGGCCTCCTGCAGCGCGAAAAGCGGCCGGTGGTCGGGGAAGTCCGGGTCCACGCCAACGATCGGCGCAAACGTTGGCACGTCCGCGTAATCCGCACTGTTCAGGACCACCACCACCACGTCAGCGCCAGTCAGCGCGTCTTTTCGCGTGTGTTGGAAGAACGACGGGTGTTCGGCCGGCAGGCAGCCGCGACCCGCACCATTGAGGAACACGGGGATGCCGGTCTTGTCGCAGAACGCCTCGAGCGCTGCCGTGGCGTTGTCCCAGTACACCGAGCCGCCGCAGATCATCGCGGGCCGCTCAGCACGCGCGAGCAACGCGGCAGCCTGTTCGATCTTGCGAGGGTCGGGCGCGATGCGCGCGTCGGTGCGGTAGCGCTGCACCGGGGTCAGGCACGCCTCGTCGGCGAAGTCGCACAACACGTCGAAGGCCAGCTCCAGGAACACCGGGCCCGGGCGGCCGGTCAGCGCGGTGCGGTAGGCCTTGGCGAAGTACGACGGAATCAGATCCGTCCTGGGAACGCGGTCGCTCCACTTGGTGATCTTCTGGAACAACTCGATCTGCGGGATCTCCTGGAGCGAACCGCGGCTCTGGTTCGAGATCGGCGCCGCGCCCCCGATGAGGATCATCGGCGAGTTCGCCAGGAACGCGTTGGCCACACCGGTGAGCGCGTCGGTCACGCCCGGGCCCGCGGTCACCACGGCGACGCCGATGCCCCGGGTCAACCGCGCGTAGGCATCAGCCGCATGCGCTGCCGCCTGCTCGTGGCGGGTGTCGATGATCTGAATGCCCTCCTCCACGCAGCCTGCGTAGATCGGAGCGACGTGCAGACCCGAGAGCGTGAAGAGATGCTTCACGTTCTCCTTCTTGAGCATCTTCGCGACCAGCTGACCGCCCGTGAGCATTGCCATGGTGACCTCACCGAAGAACAGTTGAGGCTTCGTTGCAATCCACACTTCTCGGGCAGGTCACCACGGCGGCAATCGGGTGCGCATCACCTGCACCCGAAAAGGAGCGCCACCCCGTCGAACCGTCATCGTCACGAGGCTGCGATCGGAGCCGCTCAGCAAGCGGAAGAACGCCGAGGCCTTCACGGAACTCGCCGCCACGGTGCCCACGGCGACGATTTCATCTGCCTCCACGATCCCCGCCGCGGCTGCACCGCCTTCGGGGTTGACCTTCGCGACCGGGTAACCCGCGCCGGGGAGCGGCACCCGGGTGCTCGTGATCCGAATCCCCACGCTGGCGGCTTCGCTCTCCTCCTCCCCCTCCTCCTCCTGCGCTTCGACTTCGTTCGAATCGAGCATCAGGGGAATCAGAACGGTGTCTTCGTCGCCCTGCTCCACCACGCGAACGACCGGGCCATAGCCTTTGAGGGTCGTGACGATCTCGATGCGTGAGTCAGGCAGCCCCCTCAGCACGAACCGGCCGCGCTCGTCCGTGACGGCCTGGCCATTGTCGGTGGGAAATGACGAGCCCGCGCCCTGCACGGTCACGTTTGCCAGGGCCAGCGGGCCCCCGGCGTCCATGTCGTAGACGATCCCATACAAAGAACGCCCGGCCGGGAGTTGAAAGTCGACGTCACGTTTTCCTTCCGCCCGGGAAAGCGTGAGCGAGCGTGTGGCGCCGAGCAGGCCAAACCCAGTGACCGTCGCCACGGCAGACTTCAGCCGGGGGAGGCCCGCGAGCTCGTAGCGCCCGTCAGACGGCGTGAAACGACGCTCCAGATGGAAGTCTTTCGAATCGAGCGTGAGCTTGAACCAGGTCACCGGCTTTCCTTCTGGCCCGGTCACCTGTCCCGAGATGGACGCTTCCCCGGCGAGCAGGATCAGCTGGGCCTCCTCCGAGGCACGCACGGTGCGCCTGGCAGATGCCTTGTCCCCGAGCTTCGCCACGAGCTCCACCGAGGCGCCACGAGCGACGTCATGAGAAAAGTGACCTGCTTCGTCCGTGATGACCGAGAAGCGCTGAGGCACGCGCCGTTGGGGCGACACGGCGACCCCGCTCACGGCGGCGCCCGCGACGGCTCGCCCGTCCTCGTCCACCACGTCGCCCGAGAAGACCACCCATCGGGGCTCGAGCGTGATCTCACCTTGCTCGTTCAGCTCGATGGTGGGCACCAGGGCCGTCACGCAGCACGGGTGGGAGACCTTCAACAGGGGGGCACCCGCCGGCGACAACTCGAAGCGGCCCTCTTCGTCGCTCAGCAACATGACGTTGCCTCTGAGGATCAACGCGTTCTCGAGCGGATTGCCTTTGGAATCGAGCACCCGGCCCTGCTTGACCGGCTCGAGTCGCTCGAGCTGCGTTGGCAAGGCCTGCACAGCGCCCATCACCTCGGGGCGGAGCACCTCGGTGGCTGGCAGCACGGCGGCTTGATCCAGGACGACCGGCGCAGGCGCCTCATCCTGTCCGAGCCACCACAGCACCGCCCCTGTTGCGATCACCACGGCGATGATCGCGAGAACGACGCTGCGCATGCGGCGAACTCTAGGCGAAAGGCGTTGCTGAATCGCTTCGAGGGCGTGAGAACTCGCCCCCATGAACCTGGTCCTCACTGAGAAAGACCGAAGCGATCTCCTCCACGCGCTCACGTGGGATGCGAAACGCTTCGGCCAGGAACTCGCAGACACCGCCTACGCGCGCGGGCTGGCCGTCACCAACAAAGACGACGGTTCGACCAAAGCCATTCCCATCACCGCCACGCCGGTGATCATCGACGAGCCCGAGCTGCGCCGACGCCAGGAGCTCGCCGCCCGCCTGTCTTCCGCCACGCTCAAGATGTCGCGCGCGGTGCTGGCCAACCCCGATCGCAGTGAGCTGGTGCTGGGAGGCCTCTCGCCGCTGGAGAAGGGTTTCGCCGCCACCACCTTCGAAGAGCTGGAGACGCTGGTCACCACGCGCGTCGACTTCTTTGTCGGCGACCAGGTCAGCGCGCTCGAGGTCAACGCCACCATCCCCGCGATGCAGGGCTACTCCGACATCGCGGCGAACACGTTCCTCGAGGTGGTGGGCCGCACCTGGGGCGCGCCCGACAACGTGATCGCCGGCTGGCAGTCGCGCAACGGCAGCAACGCCATGGCTCTCTATCGCGCGCTGCTCTCGGGCTACGCGCAGGTACGCCCGGGCCAGACGCCTTCGCGCATCGCCCTGCTCTCCCGTCGCAACGACGCGCAGCTCACCGAGCAGAAGTACCTGCTGGAGCGGTTCCGCGAATGGGGCGCCGAGGCCGACATCGTTCACCCCGATCAGCTCAGCGGCACCGACGCGGTGATCGCCGACGGCAAGAAGTACGACCTGGTCTACCGCCACCTCTTCGTGCGCCGCCTGGAGGAGCCCGGCATGGAAGGCGCCGACTACGTGAAGGCGCTGCTGGCCGAGCCCAATGGCACCCGCGCGGTGGTGCTCAACCCGCCCGCATCCCAGGTGGAAGTGAAGGCGGTGTTCGCGCTGCTCTCGCAAGCGGTCGATGACAGCCGCCTCGCCCGGGAAGCGCGGCTGAGCGAGAACGAGCTGGCGGCGATCAAGGAGTCGGTGCCGTGGACGCGGCCCTTCCGCGGCGAAGCGCTCACCGCGCAGGTCATCGCCGATCCCGACAAGTACGTGCTCAAACGCAGCTGGGACTACGGCGGCCGCGCGGTCTTCGTGGGCCGTACGCGCTCAGAGCCCGGTTTCGCCGAACGCACCAAGACGGCCTACGGCGAAGCGCTCGACTGGAGCGCCTTGTGCGCCCGGGCTGCGGCCGATCCCGTCGGCGGCGGCTTCGTGGTGCAGCAGGTGATCGACATCAAGACCGAGTCACACCTGTTGTGCAGCGGGCCCGCGCAGATCCCCACGGAGCTCTACGTCGACTTCTCCGCCTACGCCTCGGTCGGCCTCGATGCCCAGCCGAAATGGGGAGGTGTCTGCCGCGGATCCATCTCCCACATCGTGAACATCGTGGGCGGCGGCGGTGTTCTTCCCTTGATCACCTCAGACGTCGCGAAGTCGCTCCTCATGGCGTACCGCGCGTGGGGAAAGTAAACAGGGCCCCTCACCTCGACACGCCACACAGGAGCATCTCGCACATGAACGAACCGGGTTATTCGTACTCCCCCACGGGATCGGCCTCGTCGGTCCTCGCCAGTGAGTCGGCACGCGTCTTCATGCAGCGCGTCTACTGGTGGATGTCGCTCGGCCTCGCCCTCACCGGAGGCATCGCCTTCGCCGTGGCGTCCAGCCAGGAGCTCACCGCGCTGGTGATGCCCCACTATTACAAGCTGGTCGTGGTCGAGCTGGTGGTGGTGTTCGCGTTCGTCTTCATGCAGTCGAAGGTGTCCGGCCCCGTGGCCGCAGGCATGTTTCTGCTCTTTGCGGCGCTCAATGGGCTCACTCTGTCGGCGATCTTCCTCGTCTATGAGCTGGGCTCGATCGGCTCGGCCTTCGTGATCACCGCCGGCATGTTCGGCGCGATGAGCGTCTACGGCACCGTGACCAAAAAAGATCTCTCGGGCTGGGGCTCGTTCCTCATGATGGGCCTCATCGGCATCATCATCGCGGGCATCGTGAACATCTTCCTGCAGTCCGACTTCCTGGGCTTCGTGAAGAGCTGCGCAGGCGTGGTGATCTTCGCGGGCCTGACCGCCTACGACACCCAGAAGCTGCGCACGCACCACGCGAACAGCGGCTTTTCTTCGGCGATGTCGTTGTCCATCACCGGCGCGCTGATGCTGTACCTGGACTTTATCAACCTGTTCCTGCACATCCTTCGGTTGCTCGGCCGCCGTCGCTGACCGATGGTCCGCGTCCTCCGCGGCAGCAGCGGAGCGGAGGACACATGGACCCCAGGCAGCAAAAGACGTTCATCGGCATCATCCTGATCATGGTGCTGGGGGCTGCCGCGTGTTGCAGCCTCACCGTCGCGATCGGGGCTTTCGCCGGCTACAACGAAGCGCTGGAGACTGCCAAGGCAGGGCC
Source organism: Archangium sp. (assembly GCA_031412555.1). Classification (GTDB taxonomy): domain Bacteria; phylum Myxococcota; class Myxococcia; order Myxococcales; family Myxococcaceae; genus Archangium_A. Next base: position 4,975 of record JANODF010000072.1, read on the forward strand.
GCCTGACGCAGGCAGCCGCCCGGTCTCCGACGATGAAGACCTTCCAGAAACAGACGACGAGCCCCCCGCCGACGAGGCGGAGCTCCGTCAGCAATTCGAAGCGGATCTGCTGGCCGGGCTCGCCGACGCGGGTCATCCCGATTTCGTCTTCCAGCCCCTCTCGTTCTACCTGACCACCGACGGCGGGCTGGTCCCGGTCAAAGACGTGTACGACGAGTACGAGCTGGCTGAGGCCGAAGAGCGCCCCGAGCTCATCGCCCGGAGCATCCGCGGGTTCTTCCCTCCCGAGATCCCCACCAGCTGGTCCAGGGCGAAGCCCCACGTGATCGCCACCGTGCGTGATCGCACCACCGTGGAGGTGCTGGCCATTCGCGCCCAGCTGCCCCTCGACGTGCTGCAGCGGCCGCTGAGCGAGGGTCTGGTCGAGCTGGTCGTCTACGACGGCCCGGACAGCATGCAGTACCTGAACGAAGCGCAGCTCGCGTCGTGGGGCGTCACCGCCGACGAGGTGTTCCTGCAGGGCCGCAAGCAGCTGGCCTCCCGGAGCAAGGAGCCGTTCGAGGAATACGCTCCGGGCGTCTATTCCTCTCCCTGGGGAGACCAACACGACATCGGGCGCGCGCTGCTGTTCGAGACCTTCCGCAAGCTGAAGCTGAAGGGCGACCCGGTGATTTTCCTCCCCAATCACGATCGGCTGATCGTCACCGGCGCCAACGACCGCCAGGGGCTCGAGGCGGTGGGCGACTTCGTCAGTCAGGTGCTCGTGCTGCCCCGCGCTCACACCGGCCGCGGCTGGCGGCTCACCAAGACGGGCCTGGTGCCTTTCGTGCCCCCCGCCGACGACGAGATCCTCACCGTGCTGCGGCAAGAGGCGGCTGCCTGGGACGCCAACGAGCAGAAAGGCGCCCTCGATGAGAAGGCCGAACGCGAGGGCACTGACGACCTCTTCGTGGCCACCACCCTGTTCACCGACGATGAGCAGGGCCGTCAGCGCTCGTACTGCGTGTGGACCAAAGGCGCCGTCTCGCTGCTTCCCCAGACCCAGTTCGTGGTGTTCGTCGACCTCGACCGGCCCGAAGCCGAGCGCATCGTGGCCGCAGGACGCTGGGAAGACGTGATGAAGCGGGCGGGGAAATGGGTCACCGCGGCGGAGGGATACTGGCCGGCGCGGTACCAGGTGAGCACCTTCCCCGATGCGAGGACGCTCAAGGCGATCGGTCTGGATCCGGCCTTTGCGCCTGAGGAGTGACGGCCCCTCACCCCGACCCTCTCCCCACAGGGGAGAGGGAGACAACGGTCAGTCCTTTTTGGCTCTCGCGATGGGGAGCTTCATCACCAGGCGCTCCACCGGGCGGCCACCCACGATGTGCTCGGTGACGATCTCCTTCACGTCGGCCGGCGTCACGCGCTCGTACCAGACGTTGTCCGGGTAGACGGCCACCGCCGGGCCCACCTCACAGGCATCGAGGCAGCCGGCGGCGTTGGCCCGCACCGCCTTCACGCCCTGCGCGTCGAGCTCCTTCTTGAACAAGAGCCTCAGCTCTTCGCTGCCTTTGCTCGCGCAGCAACCCTTGGGGCTCCCGTCGGGGCGGCGGTTGGTGCAGATGAAGAGGTGGCGCGTGTACGGAGGCGGCATGGAGCGAGAAATAGCACGCTCGTTCCTCCCACGCGGTTTTGCCAGCCCCGCTGAGGAGGAGTTGCCTGACGGTACGCGCCCGCGCAAAACGCGATCGTTGCCGATCTGCCGCCACCGCGCTGAGAAGCTCCGAGGGAAAGCTGATCACCTCGCCACACGTACTTTCAGCAAACTCACTCACCCGTTCGAGGGGCTCGAGATGAAAAGTAATGTAGGGCCATAACTGGTCACATGAGCCCGGCTCATGCCTGAAACGTCGCACCTCTCGGCTTGGAGAGCGGGCGCCCGCGATTTACCGCCTCGGGCGCGAAACCGACCCAGTGCTACAGGTCGGTGGCACCCCTAAGTGTTGGGTATCGGAAGAAAATTTGACACTACATCTTGTGCGGCGATGCTTGACAGGTGACCGAACAGACGGGCATAAGTCGGCCCCCCGAGCTGCCCAAAAGCGGTGAGGGAACGGAGCTGGAGGGGCTCCGGTTCACGAAACATCCTACCTTTCGCGACTTTCGCGCCCCAGGGGAGCCTTTCCCGAGGGGACGCCGCCTTTTTGCCTTTCGCACAGACAGGCAGTCACACCCGGCAGTCAAACGACGTCAGCTATTAATGAAGTTCTTCAACACTTAGGGGAATGACGATGGACAAAGAGTTGGCTCCCAAGACCGTGGTGGCGGGCGTGATTCCGGTGGATGCGCGGGCGGTGCCGCGGAACGGTAAGGCACAGGGGCTGGACGTGCCCCGCTACTTCACGACACCGGGAGTCGATCCGGCGGATGAAATCGCCTGGGAGCTCCGCTCCGCGTCGATCACCGGCGAAGACGGCAAGGTCGTCTTCGAGCAGAAGAACATCGAAGTGCCCAAGTCGTGGTCGATGCTCGCCACGAACGTGGTGGCCTCGAAGTACTTCCGCGGGCAGCCCGGCACCCCTGAGCGCGAGAGCTCGGTGCGCCAGCTGGTCGGCCGGGTCGTCAACACCATCACCCGCTGGGGCGAGCAGGGCGGTTACTTCTCCTCCACCGAGGCGAAGAACGCCTTCCACGCCGAGCTGACCCACCTGCTGCTGCGCCAGAAGGTCGCCTTCAACTCGCCCGTCTGGTTCAACGTGGGCGTCGAAGAGCACCCCCAGTGCTCGGCCTGCTTCATCAACTCCGTCGAAGACTCGATGGACTCGATCCTCGGCCTCGCGAAGACCGAAGGCATGCTCTTCAAGTACGGCTCGGGCACGGGCAGCAACCTCTCCCCCATCCGCTCGTCGCGGGAAGTGCTCAAGGGCGGCGGCACGGCTTCGGGCCCGGTCAGCTTCATGAAGGGCTTCGACGCGTTCGCAGGCGTCATCAAGTCGGGCGGCAAGACGCGCCGCGCGGCCAAGATGGTGATCCTCAACGCCGAGCACCCCGACATCCTCGAGTTCATCAAGTGCAAGGTGGGCGAAGAGAAGAAGGCCCACGTCTTGATCGACGCTGGCTACGACCCGTCTTTCAACGGCGAGGCGTACTCGTCGGTCTTCTTCCAGAACTCCAACAACTCGGTGCGCGTCACCGATGAGTTCATGAAGTCGGTGCAGGAAGATCGCTCGTACTCGACCAAGGCAGTGGTCGGCGGCGGCATCGTCGACACCTACCGGGCCCGCGACATCTTCCGCGAGATCTCCACGGCCGCCTGGCAGTGCGGCGATCCGGGCCTGCAGTTCGACACCACGGTCAACGCCTGGCACACCTCGTCGAACACCGCGCGCATCAACGCCAGCAACCCGTGCTCCGAGTACATGTTCCTCGACGACACGGCCTGCAACCTGGCCTCGTTGAACCTGATGCACTTCCGCACCATCGACGGCGACTTCGACACGGAAGCCTTCAAGCACGCGGTCGACATCACCCTGCTGGGCCAGGAGATCGTGGTCGGCTTCAGCCGCTACCCCACCGATCGCATCACCAAGAACTCGTTCGACTTCCGGCCCCTCGGGCTGGGGTACGCGAACCTGGGCGCGCTGCTGATGGCGTCTGGTCTGGCCTACGACTCCGACGCCGGCCGCTGCTACGCGGGCGCCGTCACCTCGTTGATGGGCGGCCGGGCGTACGCGATGTCGGCGCGCATGGCCGAACACCTGGGCACCTTCGCCGGTTACGGCGTCAACCAGGAGCCCATGCTGGGCGTCATCCGCAAGCACCGCAAGGCGGCGTACCAGCTGCCCGTCACCGGTGAGCCCAAGCTCTTCGAAGCGCAGAAGGCCGTCTGGGATGAGGCGCTGCAGCTGGGTGAGCAGTTCGGGTACCGCAATGCACAGGTCACCGTGCTCGCCCCCACCGGCACCATCGGATTCATGATGGATTGCGACACCACGGGCATCGAGCCCGACATCGCGCTCATCAAGTACAAGAAGCTGGTCGGCGGCGGCATGCTGAAGATCGTGAACCAGACCGTTCCGTTCGCGCTCCAGAAGCTCGGCTACCGCAGCACCGAGATCGAGGCGATCATCAGCTACCTCGACAAGAACGACACCATCGAGGGTGCGCCGGGCCTCAAAGACGAACACCTCGACGTGTTCGACTGCGCCTTCAAGCCGGCCAAGGGCCAGCGCTCGATTCAGTACATGGGCCACATCAAGATGATGGGCGCCGCTCAGCCCTTCCTCTCGGGTGCGATCTCCAAGACCGTCAATCTCCCCCACGAGTGCACCGTGGAAGACATCGAGATGGCCTACATGGAGTCGTGGCGCGCCGGCCTCAAGGCCGTGGCGGTCTACCGCGACGGTTGCAAGCGCAGCCAGCCGCTCAACACCAGCCTCGACAAGAAGGCCGAAGTGGCCGTCGCTGCGCCGCAGGTGGTGGTGGAGCGCATCGCCCGCAAGCGCCTGGCCGACGAGCGCCGCGCGTTGACCCACAAGTTCTCCATCGCGGGCCACGAGGGGTACCTCACGGTCGGCATGTACGAAGATGGGTCGCCCGGTGAGCTGTTCATCACCATGGCCAAAGAGGGCAGCACGGTCTCCGGCCTGATGGACGCGTTCGCCACGGCGGTCTCGTTGTCGCTGCAGTACGGCGTGCCGCTCAAGGTGTTGGCTGACAAGTTCGCCCACACCCGCTTCGAGCCGTCGGGCTTCACCAACAACCCCGACCTGCCCATCGCCAAGTCGTTGACCGACTACATCTTCCGCTGGCTGGCGCTGAAGTTCCTGCCGGCAGAAGGTGCGACCGAGTCGATGATGGAAGTCGAAGCCAAGAAGGTCGCTTCGGCCTCGCCCCGCGTCTCGCCTCCGGTCTCGGCGCCTGCCGCGAGCTCCGGCATGCAGTCGGCGTTCTTGAACCAGGCTGATGCGCCGCCCTGCCCTGTGTGCGGCACCATCACCGTGCGCAATGGCGCTTGCTACAAGTGCCACAACTGCGGCGCGACCACCGGCTGCAGCTGAGTTGCACCTCTGCTGGGGGCCCCGGGTCTCCAGCGGGCAGAATTCAACGGCGGGGAAATATTGAGACCATGGGCTCCATGAGCCCTGACGGGGCGGACGCGAAGAGCGGCCCTGTCGATTGATCTCTGGGAGGGGGGGCGGCTTCGGGAAACTGAAGCCGCTTTTTCTGTTTTCGGGGGCTGCCATGGCATCGCGCGAGTTGAGCGAACACGTGGGCCGGCTGCTGCGCCGCCTCGGTGATTTGACGGATGCGCACGTCGAGCAGGTGCTCGCGGTGGGCGAGGTGGTGTCGTTTGCGCGCGGCCAGAAGATGGTCTCGTGCGGCGAACCGGTGGTCTCGTCGGGGCTGGTGCTGGAGGGCGTGTTCGCGGAGCAGGTGCCCACCCGCAAAGGGCCCATCACCGTTTCGTTCTCCACCGAAGGCGACTTCGTGGGGCCCATCGCCGACCTGCTCGCCCACCACCCGCGCGCCTCGCAAGACATCGTCGCCCTCTCGGCGGGCCGGATCGTCAACGTCGATTGGGGTGGCTACACGAGGCTCATCGCCACCACGCCGCCCTGGGGCCGCTTTCACGCCACCATCATGGAGCGGCTCCTGCTGCTCAAGTCGGAGCGGGAGCGCCAGCTGCTGGCCTCGGATGCGGCAGCGCGGCTGACCTGGTTCGAGCAGCGTTTCTCCACCGCGGCGAGCCTGCTTCCTTTGAAAGAGGTAGCCAGCTTTCTGGGCATCACGCCCGTGTACCTGAGCCGCCTGCGCAGACGCCGCGTGTTGGAGCGAAGGCGCCGCTGACTTTCTGAACCTGGTTCTATTGGCGCTGCGGCACCCGGCGACTACGCCCACGTCATCGGGGGTCAGCGATGACTGAAGAACTCGAGCGCGGTTCGAGGTTGGGCAAGTACGAGATCCACGGCCGCCTCTCTTCAGGGGGCATGGCGGAGCTGTACCTCGCCTCGCTCGCGGGCCAGGGCGGCTTCCGCAAGTTCGTGGCCCTCAAGCGCGTGCTGCCGTCGATCGCGCAAGACGAGAGCTTCACCCGCATGTTCCTCGATGAGGCGCGCATCACCGCGGCCCTGTCGCACGCGGCGATCGCCCAGGTGTACGAGCTGGCGGAAGACCCGCGGACCCACGAGCCGGTGCTGGCGATGGAGTTCATCGCAGGCCAGAACCTCGAGCAGATCATCAAGCGCGCGCGCGCCCGTTCGATCGCCCTGCCCGAGGAGTTCACCTGCCGGCTGGCCCACGACGTGTTGATCGCGCTCCAGTCGGCGCACGCCTTCGTCGACCCCGCCACCGGGAAGTCGATGGAGGTGGTGCACCGCGACATCAACCCGCGCAACGTGATGGTCACCTACGCCGGGGGCACCAAGATCGTCGACTTCGGCATCGCCCGCGCGCGGGGCCGCCTGCACCAGACCCAGGCCGGGTTCGTCAAAGGCACGCTGCAGTACATGGCGCCCGAGCAGGTGACCGCGAAGGCCGTCGATGGGCGCACCGATCTCTTCGCTGCGTCGATCCTCTTCTATGAGCTGCTCGCGGGGTGCCGGCTCTTCGACGCGCCGTCTGAGATCGAGACGATGACCCGGGTCGCGTCGAGTGACGTTCCCGACCTGGCGCAGCTCGCCCCCTGGCTGCCGCATGAGCTCACCGCCGCCGTGATGAAGGGGCTCGCGTGCCGGCCCGAAGATCGCTGGCAGACCGCAAGGGAGTACGCGCGCGCCGTCGATCGCGCGATGCCTGAGTCCTTCGACGATCAGCAGATGGCCGAGCTGATGGGCCGCCTCTTCGAAGACAAGATCGAAGTCACGCGCAGCATGCTCTCGTCGGGCGCGCAGGCGACGGTGGCCGATCTGCGGTTGATCACCAGACGGGGTGACTCGGACACGCAGGTCGAGCCTCCAGTCGAGATCACCGCCCCCGGCCGCCCGCCCGTTTCCTCGGATCTCACCGAGCTGAACCTCGAGCCGGTGTCGCCGCGGCAGGTCGAGACGCCTTCGTGGGTCTACGTGCTGGGCGCGATCACCGGTCTTGCGGGGTTGGTCCTGCTCGCGATGCTGGTGCTGATCCTCGCGCCTGCACGTGGTTGACGGCGCGACAGCCCTCTCCCCAACCCTCTCCCCTCGGGGAGAGGGGGCTCAGTTCGTGGAGTTCAGTTCGTGGAGTTGGTTTCAGTCGACGTAGTGCACGTCAGCACCACCGCCGGTGTGCACCTGGGACTTCGGCGGGTTGCCGCGCACGGTGAGCCCGACGCCGCCGGAGATGTCACCGATCACCGACTCCTTCACCGTCACATCGGCGTTGCAGCCGCCGCTGGCGTCGACCTTCACCTTGGCGATCTCCAGGCCCTTACCCTTGAGCTCGACCCCGCCCGAGAGGTTCAGCTTCGCGTCGCGCGCTTTGCCCGACAGGTTCATCGTCACCCCACCCGACGCCTCGAGCTCCAGCGTGTCGACTGCCAGCTGCGGCGCCTCGAGCTGCACCCCGCCCGACAGCTCAGCCGAGAACTTCGGCGCCGCCACGTCGGTGAGCGAGGCGCGCACGCCACCACTGGCCTCCAGCCGGGAAAGGCTGGGGGTGGTCACCTTGACGAGGATCTCCCCGCGGCTCTGGTTCCACGACTTCGTCTTGCTCTTGAGCTTCAGCACGTTGCCCACCACCTCGGTGCCGTAGAGCTTCACCGCTTCGGCATCACCCTCGATGGTCAGCGAGGTCGGGCCCCTCTTCACCTCGAGGATCACCCCGCCCGAAGCCTCGATGACCTGAAAGTCCGAGATCTTGCGGTTCTCGGTGACCGTGGCCGCCAGAGAAGAAGTGGAGCTGACAGCAAGGAGGCCCAGGAGAGGCAGTGTGCGCATGACGCGCCTACGGCCCGGCGTCGGTCCGATTGCCTGGCGTGGTGAGCTCGGTCTTGAGGGCCACGGCGTCCGGGTTCTTCGGGTCGACGGCCAGCACCTGCTCGACCAGTTGGAGCGCGCGGGGCACGTCACCTTTCGCCTGTTCCTTCGCGAGCGACAGCGGCTTGCTCACGAAGCGGGTGAACGCCTTCTCCGTGGTCTTGCCGCGAACGGTGGGTGAGATCTTCCGGTCGAGCTCGAGAAAGGCCTTCGCCTGATCAGGCGTGAACTCGTCGATGTGACCGACGAGGAAGTTGTACTCGGCCAGCTGCGCGTTGAGCGGGCCACACGTCTTGGGCTCACGCTTGAGGCCCCGGCGCGCCCACTCCTGCGCGTTGGAGAGATCGCCCGCCAGGAAGAACAGCTTCGCGGTGTCGTACGCCGTGGGCCCGGGCGTGAGCTTGGGGTTGCCCGGCTTGGGCTTCGGCACCGCGGGGGGCGCCTGGGTGACCAACAACGAGAGCGCGAGGGCGAGCAGCATCAGTAGGCGTTCTTCGAGAGGAAGCCGCCCAGCGCGGTGCGCACCAGGATCTTGAGGTCGAACATCAGCGACCAGTTCTCGATGTAATAGAGGTCGTAGTCGATTCGATCCTTGATGCTGGTGTTGCCGCGCAGCCCGTTGATCTGCGCCCAGCCGGTGATGCCCGACTTCACCATGTGCCGCAGGTGGTACCGGGGGATCTGCTTCTTGAACTCTTCGATGAACACCGGGCGTTCAGGCCGCGGGCCCACCAGGCTCATGTCACCTGCGAACACGTTCCAGAACTGAGGCACCTCGTCGAGCGAGGAGCGCCGCAAGAAGGCCCCGATCGGCGTGCGCCGGGTGTCGCCTGCAGTGGCGAACTGCGCGCCATCTTTCTCGGCGTCGACCTTCATCGTGCGGAATTTGTACATGTGGAAAAGCTGGCCATCGATGCCCATGCGCTCCTGAGCGAACAGGACGGGCCCACGGCTGGTGAGCTTCACCAGAATCGCCAGCACCGCCATCCAGGGCGCCAGAAAGAGCAGGGCCAACGAGGAGACGAGGATGTCGAACACCCGCTTGGCGATGCGGTTCCAGCCCTCCATCGGCGCGCCTTGCAGGCTGATGATGGGCAGGCCACCGAACTCTTCCAGACCACCGCGCAGGGTCACGTAGCTGAAGAGATCGGGCACCACCTTCACGTCGATGGTGCGCAGCGCGAGCACCTCCATCAGCTCACGCATCTGCGGCTGTTCTTCCAGCGGCAGCGCGAGGATCACCTGGTCGACCGGCTTCTCGTCGAGCACCTTCGCCAGATCGCTGAACAGCCCCACCACGGGCACGTTGAGGATCTTGCTGCCCACCTTCTCGGGTTTGCGCGTGAGCAGCCCGGTGACCGTGAAGCCGAGCTCGCGGTGCTGCTCGATGGTCTCCACCACCCGCTGGCCCAACGTGCCCGCGCCCACCACCAGGATCGTCTTCAGGTTCACGCCGCGGCGGCGAAGTTCGTTGAAGATGGTGCGGAACCCCAGGCGCACCGACGAGACCGCCAGGAACGCGTACGCCGCGAAGAGCACCACGGTGAGCCGGCTGTACCGCTCGCGAATGAAATACGAGACGCCGACCAGCACCAGGGTCGCCAGCACTATCGCCTTGAAGACCTCGAAGACCTCCGAGATGTGCGTACGGCCGCGGTTGGTCGTGTAGAGGTTCGACCCCCGGAACATCAGGGGGAAGATCACCAGGATGAGGCCGATGGTCTCCAGCGTCTCCTCGGTGGGCGGGAGACCTTCGAAGGGAAACCAGGTGAAGCGCGTGTACCAGGCGGCCGCGAACGCGATGACCAGCGCCACCAGGTCGGTGACGAGCTTGATCGAGTTGTAGAAGCGCTGGAAACGGGTGAACACGACTGGGTGGCTCTAGCACGCCCCCCGGCCAATCTGACAGTGCGCGACCGGGTGGTGCGCTGACGAACTGGCAAAGCGGGCTGGGCGCTCGGCACTGAGTTCGCGCACTTCGCAGCGGCCCTGCCCTTGCTCAGGGAGCGGCCATGCGACCTCTGCTCGTGTTGGCCCTCGTGTTGGCCGTGCCGGCCTTTGCCACCTCGCTCGATGGGAAGAAGCTCGAGCGGCTGCTGGGCCTGGGCCGCACCACGCCGGTGCCTCCCGTCGGGGCCACGCCTTCGCCCCTGCCCTGGCGGTTGCTGGGAACCATGCGGGGGCGGGAGGGCTTCTCCATCGCCGCGGTCGATTGCGCTTCGAAGAGCGTGACGCTCGCGGTGGGTGACGTGCGTGACGGGGTCGAGGTGATTTCGATCGAGCAGCAGCTGTTGATCGTCAGGCGGGAGGGTCGGCTGGAGCAGATCGGGTGGAAAGCGGGCGCGCCCAGCGTGGTGCTGCCGACGGCGCGATCGATCTCACGGAGCCTGGTCGAGCAGGTGCTGCAGAACCCCGCGGCCTTGATGGAGCAGGCGCAGCTGTTTCCCGCGCTCGTCGCGGGCAAGTTGAGCGGCTTTCGCGCGCGCTGGGTGAAGGAGGGCTCGTTGGTGGCCAGCCTGGGGCTCAAGGCCGGTGATGTGATCATGAAGGTCAACGGGCAGCCGCTCGACACCATGGAGCGGGTTTTCTCGTTGGTGCAGCTGCTGACTTCGTCGCGCCGGTTCGACGTCGAGCTCGAGCGCAACGGCCAGCGCCTCGTGGAGTCGGTCGAGCTGGATCGCTGAGAAACCTCTCCCTGCGCCGCGGGGAGAGGTCGGCCGCAGGCCGGGTGAGGGGCACGGCTCCGGAGCTTCGAACGGCCCCTCACCCTGACCCTCTCCCCGCTTCGCAGGGCGAGGGGACTCGCGTCGCTACTTCGTTGCCAATGCGGCGGTGAGTTCTTCGATCAACGCTCGCTGAAAGGCGGCGCGGGAGAAACGACTGGCCTGCGCTCGTGCATCGGCCGCCTCAAAACCCGCCTCGAACGCATCGAACTCAGCGAGCGCCGTGCGCAACGCGTCGACCGTCTGCTCGTGGAAGAACACGCCCGTCTTCGCGGTCACCGTCTCGAGCGCTCCGCCCTGCGCGAAGGCGATCACCGGCCTGCCACACGCCTGCGTCTCGAGCGGCGTGATGCCGAAGTCTTCCACCCCGGGAAACACCAGCGCGCGCGCGTTCCGCAACAGCGCCGGCAGCTCAGCGTCAGCCACCTGCCCCAACGCCTTCACGTTCGCAGGCAGATCCGTGAGCCACTGACCCGACTGCCCACTGCCCGCGATCCACAACTCGCGGCCACTGTCGCGGAAAGCCTCAATCGCCAGGTCGATGCGTTTGTACGGAGCGAGCGCCCCCAGGCAGAGGAAGTAGCCACCTTCACCTGAACCCTCGAGCGGGAGATCGTTGAAGCGCTCCAGCTCGACGGGTGGATGAATCACCCGCGCGGTGCGGTGGTACCGCTCGGCCACCTGGCGCGCGACGTGAGCGCTGTTGCTGACGAACCGATCCACGCCCGTCGAGGTGGCGACGTCCCACGCGCGCAGCCCGGGTCTGAGCGCCCGCGCCGCCAGGCGCACCGGCAACGAGGCCTTGCCCGGCCCGAAATAGTCATCGAACCGATCCCACATGTACCGAAGCGGCGCGTGCACGTACGAGACGTGCTTCGCCCCTTTCGGAACCCGGATGGCCTTCGCCACGCAGTGACTCGAGGAGAGGATCAGGTGGACCTCGCCCACGTCGAGCAGCCGAATCGCGCCCGGCATCAGCGGCAACATCTGGCGGTGGCGGTCCCGCGCTCCGGGAATGCGATCCAGCACGGAGACCACGATGCGGTGCGACTCGATGCTGGCCGGCATGTCTTTCGGATCGTGAAAGAGCGTGAAGATGGGCGCCGCAGGGAAGAGCTCGGCCATCGCCTCGAGCACCTTCTCCCCACCACGCCAGGTGATGAGCCAATCGTGCACGAGCGCCACACGGGCGTTCCGCAGCGCACTGGGCATTTCGACGGGCAGTCCCACTTTCGAGACGCGCCTAGCACACAGTCCTGTGTACGCTGTGGAAGTGGTGAAGGTTCTCATCGACCTGCGGATGGTGCGCGGTCACCTGCATGGCATTGCCCGTTACGCGCTCGAGCTGGCGCGCCGTCTCCCTGCGCTGGAGCCCGGCTGGCAGTTCGTGGGTCTGACGGCCCCGGCGGGAGTCCCAGACGATCTCGGCGAGCTCACGCCCCGCATCCCCCTGGTCAAGGCACGCGCCGACTTCCTCTCGGTCTTCGAGCAGGCGAGCCTGCTGACGGATCTGCTCCGCCACCGGCCCACCCTCTTTCACGCCACCAGCTTCTCCGTGCCCTCGTTGTGGCCGGGAAAACTGGTCGCCACGCTCCACGACGCCAATCACCTGGCCCTGGCCGAGAGCGCGTCGATCTCGCGCACCGCCTACTACCGGCTGGTGGTCGGCCCCCGCGCGTCGCGTGCCCAGGCGCTGATCACCGTCTCCGAGTTCAGCCGCCGCGAGCTCTCCGCGCACCTCGGGTTCCCCCCTGAACGTTTCCAGGTGATCGGCAACGGAGTCGATCCCTCCTTCCGCCCTCCCCTCACGCAGGACCTCGAAGACTTCCGCGCCCGGCGTGGTCTGCCGCCGAAGTACTTCGCGGTCGTCGGCAACATCAAGCCGTACAAGAACCGCCGCGTGCTGCTGCCGATCGCCGACGGGTTGCCGGCGCCGCTGGTGCTCCTCGCAGGCCGAGGCGCACGCCGCGCGGTCGGTTTCGGCGACAAGGTGATCGAGCTCTCGCCGCTGACCGATGAAGAGCTGGTGCGTTTCTATGCAGGCGCCGTCGCGGTCCTGGTGCCCTCCCGCTACGAGGGCTTCGGGCTGCCCGCGCTCGAGGCGATGGCCTGTGGCGCGCCGGTGATCGTCTCGTCTTCCGGCTCGCACCCCGAGGTCGTCGGAGGCGCCGGCATTCTGGTGGCGCCCGACAACCCGCTCGCCTGGCGAGAAGCCTGCCTGCGGGTGTTCCGTGACGAAGCATTGCGCCGTGAACTCTCAGCCGCGGGAATTGAGCGGGCCTCCCGGGCGTCCTGGGACGATTGCGCGCGCCAGACCCTGCAGGTGTACCGAAGGGCGCTGGGGCTGCCGTGAGCTGGCTGCGGGCCAATGCGCCCCTCGTGATCATCGCGTTCAGCTTCGCGCTGCGAATCGCGCTGGCGCTCGGCACCGACACGTACCCCGACGAGGCCTACTACTGGACCTGGTCGCAGCACTTTCAGCTCGCCTACTTCGATCACCCCGCGTTGATCGCCTGGAGCATCGCGCTGCTCGGCATTCGCTTCGGGGCGTTGCTCTGGGGCGCGGTGGCCCTCGCCGGCGTGCACAGGCTCACACTCACCGTGGGTGGAACGCGCGAGCAGGCCTGGTGGGCGACGGCGCTCTTCGCCAGCACGCCTGCGGCCGCCTTGCTCGGCACGCTCAGCACGCCTGACGCACCGCTGCTCGCGTTCTGGGCCTGGGCACTCGTCGCGCTCATCGGCAAACGGCCCGTGCTCACCGGGGTGTTGTGGGGCCTCGCGATGCTCTCGAAGTACAACGGGATCCTGCTGGGGCTGCCGGTGCTGGTGGTGTTCTTCCGCCGGCCGCTGCACCTGGTGATCGCCACGGTGATCGCGCTGGTGGTGACCTCGCCGACGATCATCTGGAACGCCACCAACGACTGGGAGGGCTTCCGCTTTCAGATCTGGCACGGCCTCACCTACGGCGGCGGCGGCTTTGCGACCTTCCTCGAGTTCCTCGGCGGTCAGTTGCTGATGGGCGGCCCGGTGCTGGTGCTGCTCACGATCTGGTGGCTCTCCCGCGAGCGCGCGTCAGCGGTGCTCAAGGTGGCCACCCTGCTGCCCATCGTCTTCTTCGGCTACGCCTCGTTGAAGGCGCGCGGCGAAGCGAACTGGACGGCCGCGGCCTGGATCTCCGCCAGCGTCGGCCTCGCGATGACGGGCTTCGAGAAGTGGAAACGTGCGGCGCTGGGGCTCAACCTCGCGATCATCACCGTGGGCTCGCTGGCGTTGCTGATTGCACCCCGCCCGCTCTGGAATGTGCCCGCCGTGCAGAAGCTTCATGGCTGGGCCTGGCTCGAGCGAGTCAAAGGTGAAGGGCTGACGGTGTTCACCAGCCGCTACCAGCTCAGCGCGGAGGCCTCGTTCTACGCGGGCGTTCCGGCGAGCACGGTGGGCGGCCGGCGCAGTCAGTACGATCTGTGGCCGCAAGCCGAGCTCGCGGTGGGCAGCGACGCCTTGTGGATCGACGAACGCGAAGGCCCGCCCGCGGAGTTGCAGGTTCGGTATGAAACGGTGACCCCGCTCGACTGGCCGCTCGATGAACGGCAAGCCGCGCTTCACCCGTTCAAGGTCTTCAAGCTCTCGAAGAAGAAGCCCTAGTTCCTGAACACAGTGATTCTGACCGGTAGAAGAACCGTTCGCATCGAGCGCAGTCGAGATGCCACTTGCAGCCGCTGCCGGTCAGCCTTCAGAGAGCGCGTGGGGTTCGGGATCTGCTTCCGGGTCGTTGCAGGCACGCCTCTCTTCCTCGGACAAGGACCCTCAGTTGTTGCGGTACACACAATCGACGTGGCCGTTCACGACCGCCCGTACGGACCCAGGCGAGGGGCGGCATCGATTGAACAACCCGCAACGCGCCGCATGTTACGGAACTGACAATCAACTCAGACCGCACCGCATAGCCGAAGTCGAGAGGCCTGCTCGCGACGCTCAACGCGTCAGAGACCTTCGAACACCACGGCCTTCAAGGCAGATCCGTGTCGAACCGTTCAGCGAAGCTCACCTTTGCAGGCGTGCTTGAACAGCGCCCTGACGCAATCAACCCGCCACCTCCTGGCGCGCGCTGCAAGTGGCCCCTCGACTGCTCTCGGGGCGAACGGTCAAGAACACTATGTGGCGGTCCCAGTCGGGCTCGCGCTGCGCGCCAGCCAGAAGACCAGCGGCAACAACAACAACGGCGCGAGCCACGCAGCCAGCGAAGGCGTGAGCCGGCCGTTGATCGCCAGGCTTCGGGAGATCATCGCCACCACGAAGAGGCTTCCGTAGAGCCCCGCGCCTTCGAGCAAGGTGCGCGGCACCGAAGCACCCTTCTGCCCTCGCAGCCCCGCCAGGCAGGCGATCAACGCGGCCAGCACCGCGGCGACCGGAGCCGCCCAACGATGGTGAATCGCAAAGCGCGTCGGCTCGGTGGGCAGCTGCAGCGCGCTCATCAACGAGACCTGCCGCTGGAGCACGCTGAGCGGCAACCACTCCGGCCGGCCCACCGCGAGCTG
>JANODF010000073.1:0-5648 GCA_031412555.1 Archangium sp.
CTGGAAGACGATCGACTTGCTGTCGGGGCTGAACCAGAAGCCGGTGAAACGATCCATCTCCTCTTGCGCCACGAACTCGGCCAGGCCGTGCGGCTTCTCTTCGGTGCCGCCCTTCGTCACCCGGCGCTCGGTGTTCTTCGACAGCTCGATCACCTGCACGTCGAAGTCGCGCACGTAGGCGACCGACTTCCCATCGGGGCTGAACTTCGCGTCGATGCACGCGCCTGCGCCCGTCTTGAGCTGGGTGACTTTGCCGTCAGCGCGCTCGACCACGTAGAGCTTGCCGGAGAGGCCGACCAGCAGCCGCGCTCCGTCGGTGGAGAGCTGGTAGCTGGTGAACCCCCGCGCCGAAACACGCTGCCGCTCGAGCCGCGCTTTCTCTGCGGCGGTGAGCTGCTCGCTCGCGCCGGCCAACACCGCGTCGGGCGTGAGCAACACCTTCGTCGCCTTCGTGGCGAGATCGAGCTCGAACAACATCTGCGCTGCGCCCTTCGCCTCACTGCGCAGGAAGAGCGCCGACTTGCCGTCGGGCGTCACCTTCACCGAGACGGGCCGGCCCGCGAGATAGCGGCGCGTCTCTGCGAACTCGTGGAGGAAGGCGACATCGGTGACCGGCGCGGCAGTGAGGAGCGTCATGAGGAGGGCTTCCATGAGAGGCCGGGCTTCTACCACTGGGTTGCTTGTGGAGCCTGCTGTCTGGTCAAGTGAGCGCCATGTCGAACCGAGTCGTGACGATGAGCGCAGCAGCGGTGTTTTTGGCGGCGTGTGGAACGGGCCCCATCACGGGCACGGGTGGCGGAACGGGTGGTTCAGGCGGAGGCGGCACCTTCACCGGCCCCGCGCCCACGTATTACAAAGACGTGCTCCCCATCACGCAGGTGTCCTGCAACAACTGTCACGTGGCCGGCGGCATCGCGCCCTTCACGCTCGACTCCTACGAGGCGGCCAAGCTCAAGGCACCCCTGATGGCCGACGCGGTCACCAACAAGCGCATGCCCCCGTGGCTGGCGAGCAAGGACTGCGGCGGGCCGTTCGTGGGCGACAGGTCACTGAGCGACGCGCAGATCGCCACCATCAACCACTGGTTCCAGAGCGGCGCGCTCGAGGGCAACCCCGCTGATGCCCCGGCTCCCGCGGGCGCGGCCGAAGAACTGCCCAAGGTCGATCTCACCAGGCAGATGACGGCTGCGTACACGCCGACGATACGCGACGACTACCGCTGCTTCATCATCGACCCGGCGCTCGCCGCGCAGCAGGTGGTGACCGGCTACGACATCAGCCCCGGCTCCCGCAAGGTCGTGCACCACGTGATCATGTACATCGTGCCCCGCACGGCCGCGGTGAACAAAGACGCGCAAGACGCCACGCCGGGCTGGGAGTGTTTCGGCGGGGCCAACGTGAGCACCGACGGCACGCTGGGCGCCTGGGCTCCGGGTGGTTCGGCGGTCGTCTTCCCCGCCAACACCGGCATTCGCATCTCGCCCAACCAGGTGATCGCGATGCAGGTTCACTACAACACCGACAACGCGGTCGAGGCAGATCAGACCTCGGTGAAGCTGATGTACGGCACGGGCACGGAGACCAACGCCTACCTGCTCCCGCTGGTGGCCGACAACTTCGCCATCCCGGCCAGCGGCGTGAACTACGCACACGCCGAGAACTTCCCCAACAGCCTGGGCTTCCCCATCAAGGTCTGGGGTTTCCTCCCGCACATGCACACCAAGGGGAAGAAGATCAGCCTCACCGCGGCGAGCAACAACGAGTGCCTGGTCGACATTCAGCGGTGGGACTTCCACTGGCAGACCCAGTACTTCCGCAAGACGGCGTTCAACCTCTCGACCACCAACTCCATTCGCATGAGCTGCACCTGGGACAACCCCACCAACGCAGTCGTCAGATGGGGCGAAGGCACCGCCGAAGAGATGTGCTTCGCCTTCATCTACGCGACGCTGTGATCAACTGTCGGTGATCAGCTTGAGTTTACGGAGCAGCCGCCCCGCGTCCCACGGCTTGTCGAAGACGTGCTCCACCTCGAGCGCTTCGATCTGCGCTTCGGTCCACTCCCAGCGGGTGGCCGTGCACAGGCAGCGCAATGTCGTGGGCGCCAACTCCTTCGCGATGATCAACGAGAGGTCGTCGCCGATCACCACGTCGAAGTGCTGAGAGTCGAGCAGCGACACCAGCTCCCAGGCGTCCGACAAACAAAGCGTTTCGGCGCCCGCCTCCTCCAGGAGGGTTGCCAGTGACCGGGCCTCGTCGCCGTCTGCTTCGATCACCAGAATGCGCATGAGCCGGAGGAACTCCGTCTCCCTCCTACTGGAGTACGGCAGAGGGGAACAGTTCGGCCAGGGAACCTGCGCTGATGAACCGATGCCGCGCCACGCACTTCGCGCTACAAGCGAAAGTCATGAGCTACACGGTTCTCGCCCGCAAATACCGCCCCCAGGCCTTCGAGGCGATGACGGGCCAGGAGCACGTCGTTCGCACCATCGAGAACGCCATCAAGCTCGATCGCGTCGCGCACGCCTATCTGTTCGCCGGGCCCCGCGGGGTCGGCAAGACCACCGCCGCCCGCCTGCTCGCCCGCGCCCTCAATTGTGAAAAAGGGCCGACCTCCCAGCCCTGCGGCGTCTGCAAGGCCTGCACGGAGATCCGCGACGGCACCTCGACCGACGTGGCGGAGATCGACGGCGCCTCGAACAACGGCGTGGAGAACGTTCGCGAGATTCGTGAGAACGCGAAGTACCTGCCGCAGGGCAGCCGCTTCAAGATCTACATCATCGACGAAGTTCACATGCTCTCGCAGGCCGCCTTCAACGCGCTGCTCAAGACGCTCGAAGAGCCGCCCGGGCACGTGAAGTTCATCTTCGCGACCACCGAAGCGCACAAGCTGCCCGACACCATTCTCTCGCGCTGCCAGCGTCACAACTTCCGCCGCATCTCCACCGTGGCGATGCTCAAGCGGCTGCAGGAGATCGCCGCGATGGAGAAGATCGCCATCTCGGGCTCTGCGCTTTCGCTCATCGTGCGCCAGTCGGAGGGCGGCATGCGTGATGCGCTCTCGTTGCTCGATCAGGTGATCAGCGCGTGTGGCCTCACACCCTCCGACGCCGACGTGGCCGAAGCGCTGGGCGCCATCGATCGCACCGTCATCCACGCGTTCGCGGTGGCGCTGGTGAAGCGCGACGCGAAGTCGTTGCTGGCCAACGTGGAAGAGCTGTGGACGCGCGGCGTCGACCTGCGCCGCCTGGCGGAGGATCTGGCGCAGCAGCTGCGTCACGTGTTCGTCGCCAAGGCCACCGGTCAGGCGCCGGAAGAGCTGGCCGACTCGGAGCGTGAGGCCGTGGTCGCGCTGGCCCGCGAGAGTGATGCAGCGCAGGTGGCGCGGCTGTTCGACGTGGTGCACAGCGCGGTGTGGGAGATCGCCCGCGCGCCGCAGCCCAAGCTCGCGCTGGAGATGGCGCTGCTCAAGGGCCTGCACCTCGCGCCGGCCGCGTCGATCCCCGAGCTCATCGCGCGGGTCGAGAAACTCGCCGGAGCGGCCCCTGCAGCCGGAGCGCCTGGAGGTCGCTCCGCTCCTTCGACCTTTCGCACCTGAGCCCGCGAGGCCAGCTCCGCCGCCCGCCCGGCCCGGGATCCGTGAGCCGGCCGCTCCTGCTGCGCTGACCGCTCGTCCCGTCGCTTTGGCGCCGCTTGCTGCGGAAGCGCGCCCGGTCTCCTCTCCCGCGGCTCAGCCTGAAGTCCGGCTGATCAACCGCAAGCTGCCTCCGGAGCCGACAGGTGGCCCCTCACCCCACCCCTCTCCCCAGAGGGGCGAGGGGGACCTCGGGGATGTGAAGCTGTTCGCTCCCGAGGGCAGCGCGGAAGGCTGTGCTTCGGGCGAGTGCCTTCCTGAAACGCCCGCCGCGCTCGAGCTGCACGAGGCTGACGAGCCCGAGCCGCCGCCGCCGATCGCCCCCGCGGATCGCAGCGTGGCCACCGACGAAGAAAAGTGGAAACGCGCGGTCGACGCCTTGCGTGAGGTCTCACCCCGCCACGGCAAGTCGCTCTCGTACGCGCGCTTCCTCGGCTTCACCCCCGAAGGCGTGCGCATCGCCTTCCCCGCCGACGCCGCCTTCCACAAGTCGCAGGTCATCAGCATGAGCCGCCCGATGGTGGAGGGCGAATTGGCCAAGTCGCTCGGCCGGCCCATCAAGCTGGTGGAAGACACCAGCGTGCAGGCGTTCGAGACGGCGCCCAAGAGCATCGCCGAGGTCGAGCTGACCGATCGCACCACCCGCGAACGCGGCATCGAAGACAAGGTGAAGGGCCACCCGGCGCTGCGCAACGTGCTGCGCCACCTGGGAGGTTCGCTCGAGCACATCTCCTACCTCGAGCCCGTCGTTTTGAAGCCCGCGGCCCCCCCGTCGGGGTCTGACGAGGGTGACGCGGGCCCGTCCGTCGACTAGGAACCGCTGTCCTTTTCCACCTGGAGTACCCATGCCCGGCGTCGACCTCAATTACTTCATCCGACAGGCGAACAAGCTCACCGAGAAGATCGAGAAGCGAAAGTTGGAGCTCGCTGAAGAGACCGTCGAGAAGAAGTCGGCGAACGATCTGGTGACCGTCAAGGTGAGCTGCGCGCAGGAGGTCAAGAGCATCAAGATCGCCGCGGCCGCCGTCGACCCCAACGACATCGCCATGCTGGAAGACCTGGTGATCGCCACGGTGAACGCCGCGCTGGCCGACAGCAAGGCGCACATGCAGGCCGAGCTCGGCAAGGTCTCCGGCGGCATCAAGATCCCCGGCATCACCTGAGTTCGCGATGATCTGCGTCGTTCCGCCTGCTCCTGGCTGCACTCGATGACGCCCGACGCCATCAACCGGCTCGTGGCTCAGCTCGCGAAGCTGCCCGGCATCGGCGAGAAGACGGCTCAACGTCTCGCGTTCCACATTCTGCGCTCGCCTCCGGAGTACGCCCGCGGCCTCGCTGCGGCGCTCACCGAAGTGGTCGAGAAGGTGAAGCTGTGCAACCGCTGCTTCAGCCTGCACGACGGGCCCGAAGGCACGTTCTGCGGCTTCTGCAACGACTCGCGCCGCGATGACAAGATCGTGTGCGTGGTCGAAGGCATCGCCGATGAGCTGGCGATCGAACGCACCCGCGAGTTCAAGGGCCGGTACCACGTGCTGCACGGCGTGCTCTCACCGCTCGAGGGCGTGGGGCCGGAGCAGCTGCGCATTCGGGAGCTGATTCTGCGGCTGCAGGACACGCCCATCGAAGAGGTGATCGTCGCGACGAACCCGGATGTCGAGGGTGAGGCGACGGCGCTGTATCTGACGCGGTTGCTCAAGCCGATCGGCGTCAAGGTGTCGCGGTTGGCGCAGGGCATTCCGATGGGTGGCGATCTCGAATACGCGGATCAGGCGACCCTGGCTCGCGCGTTGGCGTCACGACGAGATCTGTAAGAACTGCGCTCCGTCTCCCTTTGGGAGAGGGTCGGGGTGAGGGTGCTCGCAAGCCGCCCCGTACGTTCCGACGCATTCGGGTCTACCGGCCCCTCACCCCAACCCTCTCCCCGGAGGGGAGAGGGAGACCGTCAGCGCACGTCCCAATTCAGCGCGATGGGCACCCGCACCTCGAGATCCACGTGCCGGGGGAAGGTCATGCC
>JANODF010000074.1:0-4758 GCA_031412555.1 Archangium sp.
GTCTCCGCCGAGATGGGCGCCTCCGTGATGGACGACCCGCCGCCTTCGGAGACGACCGAAGGCAAGACGGTGATGGTCAACCTCGAGGCGCTCACCATCGCGACCCTGCGCCGCGAGAACGCCCGCTATCGCATCGCCCAGGAGTTCCACCGCCGGGTCTCCCTCGAGCGCAGCGTGGAGGCGATGGTCGATCGCATCCTCTCGGTGGTGTTCGAGTTGCTCAACGCCGACGGCGCCGCGGTGTGGTTGACCTCGGGCCGCTACGCTTCGAAGTCACGCAACGGCGATCACGTGGTCGAAGTGCCGCGCACGATCATCGACACCGCGCTCATCTCGACCAACGGCCTGCTCACCAACAACGCGCTGCTCGATGAACGCTTCGATCGCAGCAAGAGCGTGATGATTCGCGGCATCAAGAGCGTGATGGCGATGCCCTTGCGCACGCGCTCCGGCACCATCGGCATTCTCTACGTCGAGTCGGTCTCGATGAGCGCCGCGTTCACCGATGAAGATTTGCCGCTGCTCGATGCGGTGGCGGCGCAGGCCTCGATCCTCCTCGACAACGCAGCGCTGGTCGCACAGGTGCAGAAAGAAGTCGAGACGCGCGCCAGCCTCTCTCGGTTCTTGAGCGCCGCCGCGGTCGAAGAGGTGTTGTCGGGCCGCATGAAGGTGAACATGGCGGGCCAGAACGCCGAAGTGACGGTGCTGTTCGCCGACATTCGCGGGTTCACCACCATGTCGGGCCAGATGCCGCCCGAAGAGATCGTTCGGTTCTTGAACGCCTTCTTCGGTGAGGCCGTCGACGCCGTGGAAAAGAATGGCGGCGTGGTCGACAAGTTCATCGGCGACTGCGTGATGGCCCTGTGGGGCGCGGTGGATCAGCGCGAAGACGGTGCGCGCAAGGCGATCGCCGCTGCGCTGGAGATCGTGCAACGCGCCGCGAAGATCACCGTCAAAGGGGTGCCGCTCGAAGTCGGTGTGGGCATCAACACCGGGCCGGCGGTCGTCGGCGCGATCGGTGCTGCCCGCCGCCTCGACTACACCGCCATCGGCGCCACGGTGAATCTCGCCGCGCGCTTGTGCGGCATCGCACAAACCGGCCAGGTGCTGGTGACCAGTGACACGCTCCTGCGCGCGGGCCCCGGCGTCATTCACGAGGCCAACGAGTCGGTGATCTTGAAGGGCATCGACGTGCCGATCGTGCCGTACTCGGTGAAGGCGCTCACCATGCCGCTGCAGTTGAGCCAGGTGAGCAGCTCCGGCGGCTCGTACGGCAAACTGCCTCCCCTTCCGGGCATGCCCTCCTCGCTCAAGCCCCGCTGATGGGTTGATGTGGTGAATTGAGGCTCGCGCGCTGCGTTGAGGCACGGGTATAGGTCGAAGCCCCTTCAGACTTAAGGAGTCTCCGTGCTCGCTTCTCTCGCACTTGCCGTCGTTCTCGCTGCTTCCCCTGGCCCGCTCTCCGTCGTGAAGAACGCGGACACCGAAGTGCAGAAGGTGCTCCAGGCGCCCGATGCGACCACCGAGAAGCTGGCCGCCCGCGCCGATGATTTCGTCGACTTCGGTGAGCTCGCCAAACGCGCCATGGGCACCGAGTGGGCCAAGCTCAACAAGAAGCAGCAGGATGAGTTCAGCGCGACGATGAAGGGTCTGCTGCGCGCCAGTTATGCGCAGAAGGCCGTCAACGATGGGCGCGGTGGCAACACGGCCAAGGTCGAGTACGGCGCCGAGAAGATCGAAGGCAACGAGGCCGTGGTCGACTCGAAGTTGCTCGTCAAGCAGGACACGTACCCGGTCGTCTACAAGCTGTACCGCGCTGACGCGAAGGGCTCGTGGCGCATCTACGACGTGGTCACCGATGAGGTGTCGCTGGTGAGCACGTACAGCGATCAGTTCCGCACGGTGATGGGCAAGAAGGGTTTCGACGGGCTGCTCAAGTCGCTCAAGGACAAGCAGGCGTCGCTCGAGAAGCAGAACGCCACGTCGCCTGAGAAGGCTGCTGCTCCCGAGAAGAAGTAGCACGGCGCCTCACACCCTGCGCAGGTAGCCACCGACCAGTCGAGTCAGCTCGTCGACGAAAACGGGATCGTCGAGCCGCTGAGGCTTTTGGAGCACCGACAGCAACAAGGCAGAGCGCAGCGAACCGAAGATGATGAAGGCAGCCAGCGCTGGGTCGACGGGGCGCACCTGATCGCCCAGCGAGCGGAGGTACTTCTCCACCAAGCCGGTCATCTCATCGTCCCGCGCGGTCAGGCTCTCCAGATCGCCCAGCCGAACGAACGAGCGCATCATCGCCGTCTCGATGCGCAGCCGCGGCCGCATCATCGCCACCAGGCCCAGGACCAACGCGCGCAGCGCTTCTTCTCCGTTCAGCCCTGCGACCTGCTCCAGGCGCTCTGCGAGATCGTCGACGCGCTGCTTGAGGTGCACGTCGATCAACGCGCTGACCAGCGACTCCTTGGTCGGGAAGTATTGGTACAGCGACCCGACGCTCACCCCCGCGCGATCGGCGATCTTCTGCACCGAGGGCTCAGTCGATTCGCGATCGAGTACCTGCATCGCTGCCTCGAAAATGGCGTCGACGGTCTGCTTCGCGCGAAGCTGTTTGGGCAGCTTTCGGACCTCGAGGTCTTTGTCACGCGCCACCAGGAAACCGTGGCAGGAAGTCGAACGAATGTGAACGCTCCCCATCGGCTGCGGCGAAGAAGCGCAGAAAGGAGCCGGACATCAACGAGTTGAAAGACTGATCGCCGCGGGGGCAATGCGAATTCCGCGCGCTGGGCAGCGGGCGTACTTCTGAGCCCATGAAAACCATCGTCGAGCGCGCGAACTTCCTCTTCCTTCAGCAGCTGGTGAAGACTCCGCGGGGCCGGGTTCATCTGCTCAGCCAGGTTGCCGACGCGGAGGCCACGGGTGAGGTCGCTGTCTTCGAGCGACTCGCGGAGCTCAGCGGTGAGCCCGAGCTGCAGAAGCTGATTCGCCGGCACGCCGCGGATGAAGTGCTGCACGGCGAGCGCTTCAACGCTCGCATCGCCGAGCTCGGGCTGCCCCGGTCCATTCTGCCCCGCGAGCTCAACCTGGCGATCACGCTCGACGACCGCGTGCGAGTGCTCTCCGGCCCGCTGAACAGCCGCGAAGACGTGATGCGCGCGTACGTGTTCCTGCAGGTGTTGGAGGAGCGCGTGGTGTGGCAATTCAAGCTCTTCATCGAAGCCCTCACGCCGGTCGACCCCGTCACCGCTGAGCTCTTCAGAGACATCGTCCGCGACGAAGAGCGCCACCTCCTCTACTGCCATGCGATCACCAGGCGCTACGCCCCGAGTGCCGCGGTGCTCGAGGCCACGCTGACGGAGTTTCGCGCCGCGGAGTCGGCCGCCTTCGCCGCCAACGGCAACGCAAGCCTCGCCTTCATTTTGAACGAGGGGCTGCTCGACGAGCCTGCGGTGGTGCGCGCGGCGTGGCGGGTGCTGGGCGCGATCTCCCGGCTCTCACTGCAGGCCGATCCCACCACGCACGATGAGCGCTTCGAGCAGAGCAGCGAGCAGGAGCCCCATCGCGAACGGCGTCGCCTTCTCCTCGCGCGGTTCCCCGGCATCACTGCCCTGTTTGGCTACGACCGACGCACCATCGTCGTCACGGTGCTGGTGGCCATCGTCCACCTCGGCGTCGCGGCGCTGCTGGCGTTCAACCAGGGAAGCGCGCTGGTGATGCTCGGTGCGGCGTACACGGTGGGCGCGATCTCGAGCCACTGGCTGGGGCAGACGATTCACGAGACATCGCACCGGCTCGCAGCGCGAACGCCGTTGGCAAACCGTGTCCTGGCCTGGGTCGCCAACGCACCCATGGTGCTGCCCATCGCCGAGACCTTCCACCGCTACCACCTCGAGCATCACGTGCACCTGGGCACGGTGAGCCGCGACTCGGATCTTCCGCTGCCCATCGAAGTGGACATGGTCGGCAAGAGCCGCGTGGCGAAGTTCGCGTGGCTGGCGCTCTATCCGTTCGTCTACTTCGCGCGGGGTGCGCGCTCGGCCAGACGGCCCACTCTCGCTGAAGTGGCGAACGTCGCCTTCATGGTGCTGATCAACGTCGTGCTGTGGAAGGGCCTGGGCCCGATGGGCTTCGCCTACCTCGCGCTGTCGACCTTCTTCGGCCACGGGCTCCACCCGGTCGCTGCGCACTTCATTCACGAGCACTACCTGTTCGCGGGACGGCAGGAGACCACGTCCTATTACGGGCCGCTCAACCACATGACCTTCAACGTGGGCTTTCACGTCGAGCACCACGACTTCATGAACATTCCCGGATGGCGTCTGCCGGAGTACCGGGCGCTGGTTGACCACGGGTATCGCGAGCTCGTTTCACACACCTCGTGGACCTGCGTGCTGGCTGACTTCATCTGCAGCCGCGAGCTGGGGCCCGCCTCGAGACTGGTTCGCCGGGCCTGATACCCCGGCCCTCTCCCCCAACAGGGGAGAGGGCGGGAATTGATCTTCAGCGAACGTCGAATCGATCCAGGTTCATCACCTTCGTCCACGCCTTGACGAAGTCACGCTGGAACTTCTCCTGGCCGTCGGCCGCCGCGTACACCTCGGAGATCGCCCGCAGCTCGGAGTTCGAACCGAACGCGAGATCGACCGGGGTCGCCGTCCACTTCACCTTGTTGGTCTTGCGATCGAGACCTTCGTAGATGCCTTCGGTCTTGGCCGACTTGCTCCACTTGGTGGACGTGTCGATCAGGTTCACGAAGAAGTCGTT
>JANODF010000075.1:0-8164 GCA_031412555.1 Archangium sp.
CGGCAACCCGAACGGATCGCGGCGAGGCACCCCGGGGAGCGGCGCTTGACCGGGCGGGCGCGGAAAACCACCCGGCATTCCCGGCGCGGGCGGCATGCCCGGCGTTCCCGCCATCGGAGGTCGCGCCATGCCCGGCCCCGGAGGCATCGTGCCCGGCATGCCCGGCACACCCATCGGGCGCGGCGGCATTCCAGGCTGCGTGCCCATCGGCACACCCATCGGGCGCGGCGGCATTCCACCCGGCGGCATGCCCGGCTGGCCCATCGGCATGCCCATCGGGCGCGGCGGCATTCCGGGCTGCGTGCCCATGGGGATGCCACCCATCGGGCGCGGCGGCATTCCAGGCTGGGTGCCCATCGGCACGCCACCCATCGGGCGCGGCGGCGCCATGCCCGGCTGACCCGGCTGCTGACCCTGCATGCCCGGCATCGGGCGGGGCTGCTGAATGCCCTGCAGCGGCTGCGGAGGCGCCATCGGCGGGCGGATCTGCTGCGGGTTGGGCGGCGCAGACGGAGCCTGAGGCGTGGTCGAGGGCCCGAGGTGCGAGAGCGGGTTGGGCTGCGCGGCCGCCGGCGCCATGCCCACCGACGCGCGCACGCGATCGAGGAAGCTGGTGCTGTCGAAGGGCTTGGGAATGTGGCCGTTCGCGCCGACCGCCTGCGCACGCGCAGGATCGAAGGGCTCGAAGCTGCCGGCCAGCAGCAGCACGGGAATGTGCGAGGTCGACGGGTCGCTCTTGAGCTCCTGGCAGACCTCGTAGCCATTCTTACCGGGCATCATGCAGTCGGCGATCACGAGATCGGGCCGCAGCTCCCGTGCCTTGGCGACGGCGTCGAGCCCGTTGTCCACGGACGTCAACGTGAAGTCTTCCATCGCGAAGAGCATTCCGACGATCTTGCGAATCGTGAGTGAGTCGTCGGCGACGAGTACTGATTTGGGCATCGCGGGTTCCAGTAGGAGAAAGTCGAAGAAGAACTGAGGGAGTGTAGGGGTAACACTCGAACACCCTCAAGAAAACATGCGGCCGACATCGAGGACCGACGCCCCGACAAGGGAGGAGCCTGACCGCACCCCTTCCACCTGACTCGCAGAAAGGCCCAGCAGGTCCCCTCCGACCTCAAAGAGGACGATGAATGGCTGAACCAGGCCCAGGGGGCCCACGGTGAAGACCGGGCAGAGCTGCGCCCGGTGCACCGCCACGCCCAGGAAGCTGCCGGCGTTGGGGGCGCGGTTGAAACAGGCGTTCGCCTCGACCACCTGGACCACGTGGTGGAGCGGGAGGGCCAGACGTTCTCCCTGCACGGTGAAGACGAGGCCGGTGGTGTCAGTGCGGTGGTGGCGCTCGATCGGCTTGAGCTGGCGGGGAAGCCCGCGGGCCGCCCCGTCGGCGTCGAGCTCGAAGACCAGCCGCCCTTCGTATTCCAGCGCCCCGGTGAGGGCCGGAGCGAGCAGCGGCACCAACCTCCCCTGCACCGGCCAGCGCTTGAGGCCGGTGCAGTCGAACACCCCGTCGACCTGTTTGACCCGCAGCGCGAGCGTGGGCGACACGTCCATCACCACCCCGGCGGCCACGCGCACTTCAGCGTCACCCCCCAGTAACAAAGACAGATCGCGCACCGGCAGGTGCTGGGAAAGTTGGAGCGCACCCTCCTCGTTCGCCCGGGCCACTTCGAGCACACGCACCGCATCGAGCGCATAGCGGGTCGCCCCTGCGCTGAAAAACACACACAACCGGCGTTCATCGCGGCTCACCAAGAGCGCGAACGCTCGCACGGCCTGCACGCGTCTGCTAGTTCGCCAGATTCCCCATGGCGCAGATTTTGTTGGTGGATGACGAGAAGCTCGCGAGGTCGCTGTACAGCGACTTCCTGGCCGGGGCAGGTCACGAGGTCACCGCGGTGGGCTCGATCGCCGAGGCCAAAGAGGCGATGGCGAAGACCCGGTTCGCCATGCTGGTGACCGATCTCATTCTTCCCCAGAGCGACGGCATCGCGTTGCTCCAGTACGTGCGGTCGACCCACCCTGACGTCGAGGTCCTGGTGATCACCGCCCTCGACAAGGTCGAACCGGCCGTTCGCGCCATCAAGAGCGGCGCCGCAGATTACCTGGTCAAGCCGGTGCAGCCCGAGGTGCTCGCCCACGCGGTCACCCGCGCGCTCACCCAGCACACCCTGCTCAAAGAGAACCAGGCGCTGCGGACGCACGTCGCGTTGCTCGAGGCCGGGCAGCGCATCGCCACCACGCTCGAGCGCGACAAGTTGTTCGAAGCGACTGCCGCGGCGTTTCAGTCGATGTGCGAGGCCGATGCGGTGGTGGTCTTCACCAAAGAAGCGGGCAAGCTCGAGCTGTCCG
Source organism: Archangium sp. (assembly GCA_031412555.1). GTDB lineage: Bacteria > Myxococcota > Myxococcia > Myxococcales > Myxococcaceae > Archangium_A. Next base: position 2,353 of record JANODF010000075.1, read on the forward strand.
GCTTTCAGGGTTTCGGCGAGCTGATCCGCGAGGTGGTGGAGACGCAGACGCTGGAAGCCGTGCGCGAGACGGTCGACGAGATCGAGCGCACCGGCCAGGAGATCGTCATCAAGGACCTCGGTCTCGACACCGCGTTCCTGGTGCCGGTCTACGAAGGCGACGTGTTGTACGGCGCGGTGCTGCTGTTCTACCGCGACGACATCTCGGATGCCGGCGTGTCGGGGGCGCCCTTCCTCGCGCGGCACCTCGGGCTGGCGCTCAAGAACCTGGGCAAGTTCGCCGCGGTGGAAGATCTCGTCTACCTCGACGACCTCACGCACCTGTTCAACAGCCGCTATCTCCAGCTGGTGTTGGACAAAGAGTTCAAGGCGCTCGCGACGAACGACAAGCCGTTCGCGCTGGCGTTTCTCGATCTCGACTACTTCAAGAGCATCAACGACACGCACGGGCATCTGGTCGGCTCGAAGCTGCTGGTCGAAGTGGCCCGGGTGCTGAAGAACTGCGTGCGCGACAACGACATCGTGTGCAGGTGGGGCGGTGATGAGTACGTGCTGCTGCTGCGGGGCACGGATTCGGGCGGTGCGCTCAAGGTGGCGGAGCGCATTCGGCGATCGATCGAGTCGCACCGGTTCCTCGCGCGCGAGGGCTTCAGCTTGAGCATCAGCACCTGCATCGGCATCGCGTCGTATCCGGAGCACGCGCAGGATCAGGAGACGTTGGTCGATCTCGCGGATCGCGCGATGTACCGGGGCAAGAAGGGCACGCGGAACATCATCTACATGGCCGCGAAGAACCTCGAGGCGACGCCGGCGAGCCGGCATCAATCTGGGCCGCTGCCGGTGATCCCCTCTCCCTCTGGGAGAGGGTCAGGGTGAGGGCCGAATTGAGTGCAGTGACGCCCCTCACCCCAACCCTAGGCGGCCTTCTGAGCGGGACGAACTGATCGCTGAACGATCCCCTCGCGCTTCCACACGGTCAGCTCGACGATCGCCGCTGAATCGATCGCCAGCAGCCGCTGCAGATCATCCACATTCGCGACGCTGTTCCCGTTGAGCTGAAGCAGCACGTCGTTCGACTCCAGCCCACCCGCCGAAGCCGGCGTGCCGCGCCCGATCTCCACCACGCGCACGCCCCGCTTCTGCCCGGCCTGCGAAGCGATCTCGGTGGACAACGTCTCATTGCGCGCCGCGATGCCGAGGAACCGCCGCTTCACCAGCCCATGGCGAAGCAGCAGCCCCGACACCCACGACACCGTCGACGAAGGCACCGCGAACCCGATGCCTTGCGCAAACGGCAACATCGCTGTGTTGATGCCCACCACCTGCCCACGCACGTTGAGCAGCGGCCCACCGGAGTTCCCCGGGTTGATGGCCGCGTCGGTCTGAATGAGCCCATCCAGCGACGCGCCATCACGCCCGGGCAGCCGTCTCTCGAGCGCGCTCACCACGCCCAGTGACACGCTGCGCTCGAAGCCGAACGGGTGACCGAGCGCGAGCACCACCTGCCCCACCTTCACCTGCGGAGCCGTCGCCAGCGGCAACACCGGAGCATCGACCCGCCCCGTGCGCACCACCGCGAGATCGGTCGCCTCATCGCGCCCCACCACCTCGCCGGTGAACTTCGAGCCATCGTGAAACCGCACCTGCAGGGTCGAGGTCGACGCCACCACATGCGCGTTGGTGAGCACATACCCGTCGCTGCTCATGGTGAGCCCGGTGCCATGACCTCGGCGATGCTCGAGCGCCACGACGCTGGGCGCAGCGCGTTCGACCAACGTCTCCAGTTCATCGCTGAAGAGCTCGAGCGGGCTCATGCGTTACCGGCCCCCGAGCGTCACCTGCGACGTGGCGACCTGGCCGTTGCGGAAAAACTTGAGCGGCACCTGCTTGTCCGCGTTGTCCGCGCGCAGGTAGCGGTAGAGATCCTGCAACGTCTTCACCGAGTCATCGCCCAGGTGCAGCACGGTGTCGCCGTACTGAATGCCGGCCTTGTCCGCGGGGCCGTCCTTCTCCACCGAGGTGACCAGCAGGCCGATCTCTTCGCCCGTCGAGACGCGCACCGCGTCGGGCAGTTGAACAGGCTGGAGCTGCAGGCCCAGGTAGCTGCGCCGCACCTTCCCGTACGCTTCGAACTGAGCCACCACGCGCCGAATGGTCTTCGTGGGAATGGTGAGCACCACCGAACGCAGCACGCCAGTGGTGGTCAGGCCGAGCACCCTGCCCTGGAGATCGACCAGCGGCCCCCCGGCGAAGCCCGAGGAATAGTCGGCATCCGACTCCAGATAGAAGTCGACCTCGGCGCCCCGCGGCGTGCGCCAGCTCTTCTTGCCCACCGCGCTCACGATGCCGCTGGTCGCGCGCACGGTTTCACCCGGGCGAGCCAGGCGCAGCGCGAGCTGACCGACCTTCAGGCCGGCGCCGTCATCGAAGGTGGCCGGAGGCAGCGCTTCATCGAGCTCGAGCAGCGCGAGATCGGTGTTCTCGTCGCGGCCCTTCAGACGCGCTTTGAAGTCTCTCCCATCGATCGACACCGTGACGTCTTCGCGCTGAATCGCGTGCGCGACGGTGACGACCTGTTTCGGGCTCCAGACGATGCCGCTGGCTGAGCGGCGGCCGCCTCCTTCGACCCGAACGACGCTCTTGCCGGTGTTTTCGACGATGGTGCTCAACGTTTCAGACAGTTCGACGGACATGGTGAAGCTCCCAGGTTTGGTTGAGTTGTGACGACGCAACCAACCTAGGAACGCGAAACAGAAGCGCCACGGCCCGAACGGCTTGTACGACTGTTAAGAAATGTTGCCGACGCGTGCTCGTGAAAACTCGAAAGCCCCCTCCCAGCACTGCTGGAAGGAGGCTTCCTGGGGACCGTTCGCATCGAGCGCAGTCGAGATGCCACTCGCTTAGAGGTTGATGAGCCCCATCTTGGCGGCACGAACGACCGCCTCGACGCGCTTCTGCGCATTCATCTTCTGCAGAATCGAGTTCACGTGGAACTTCGCGGTGTGCTCACTGATCGTGAGCCGCTGCGCGATTTCCTTGTTCGACAGACCATCGGCCAGGAGCACGAGCACTTCATTCTCGCGTTTGGTGAGGGTGTCGTTCTCGACCGTGGTTCCCGGGCTCATCAGATCGCCGACCAGCACCGGCTTCGCGCTGGTGAGGGTGGTGAGCACGGTGGGATCGACCACTGCCAGACCTTCGTGCAGCGCTTCGATCGCCGCGGCGATTGCTTGCGACTTGCTGTCGCGACGGATGGCGCCCTTCGCGCCAGCCTTGAGGGCATCCACGCTCTGACCCGCACTCACCAGCGCCAACACCGGGCGCTTGTAGGTCAGTTCTCTGATCGTCTGCAGAGCAGCGACCGTGTTGGTCGTCACATCAACCACCAGCACATCCGCCTGCGTGACTCGCGCCGAGATCTCCAGGTTCGTCTCGACGGGGCTGAGAATCATTTGCTCCGCGTGCTCTGACAGCGCCTCAACGAGCGCGTAGTCACCAAGAACAGCAACACGGAGGGGAAACGTCTTCGGGGGCAGGCCTCTCATAAGACCTCATTGATAAAGCAGGTTCGGTGCCACGCAAGGAGTCGACGACTCGCTGCACAATTACTCGGTGATGTTTCGACCATGGATTGGGTTTCCTCGAAAAGGTGAAGACCAAGCATGGAGGTGCAACAAGAGGCCCCTCCCGATCAGTCCCGCCCGAACGCCAGCATGAGGCGATCTCATGGAGTTCCACGCAGGGCGTAAGCGACTGTCATCGCTGAGTCATTCCGCGGGGTGATGGAACGAATTCGTGAGGCGGGCGTGTCGAAGCAGCGCGTTCGACGGCAATGGCGCCACAGCTGAATTCCCGAATCGAGGATCTGCGCTAACCGATGAGCGCCTCGTGCAGCGCCTTCGTGAGCGCCTTCACCTGATCGCGTTTGACGATCAAGGTCAGCTGATGGGCCGAGCCGTAGCTGGCCGCAACGTGCGCACCGATCGCCCTCGCCGTCGCCAGGGCTCGGCGCGAGATCGACCAGTCTGCGTTGAGGCCGGTGCCCACGCAGGTCACCGTGCCGTGATCCTCGAGCAGCGCCACGTTCGCCGGCAACTTCGCGCGCAACACTTCGGGCCCGTGCACGTCGTGCAGCGGCACCACCGCCAGAGTGCGCCCCGCTTCGTCCCACAGCAGGTTGCGGCCCTTCACCTGCTGGCCATCGAGCAGCTCGAGCAACGCGTCAGGAGCCTCGGCCGTGGTGAACACCCAGACGTCGGCCTCGCACGTGACGCCCTTCACCCGCGACGGATTGGTGGTCGCCTGGATCGCCGTGCCCGTGCCGCTGGCGTGCGTGGAGCGCGCATGAATGACGATGTTCTTCTCGCGGGCGAACTCCACGGCCTGCGCGTTGAGCACCTTGGCGCCGGCCGCCGCGAGCTCCTGCATCTCTTCGAAGGAGAGCGACTCGAGCTTCATCGCGCTGGGCACCACGCGGGGATCGGCCGAGTACACCCCGTCGACGTCGGAGTAGATCTCACAATCCGCTCCCAGCGCCGCGGCGAGCGCGACGGCCGTGGTGTCGGAGCCGCCGCGACCCAGCGTGGTCACTTCACGGTTCTTCGAGACGCCCTGATAGCCCGCGACGATCACGACTTTTTCACGCGCCAACTCTTCTTCGATGCGCGCGGGTTTCACTTCGATGATGCGCGCCTGCGCGTGCGTGCTGTCGGTGATGATGCCGCTCTGACTGCCGGTAAAGCTGATCGCCGCGACGCCCAGCTCGTGCAGCGCCATCGACAACAACGCCATCGAGATGCGCTCCCCACACGTGAGCAACATGTCGAGCTCGCGGCGCGGTGGGTCGGCGCTGATCTGCTTGGCGAGACCCAGCAGCTCATCGGTGGTGTCGCCCATCGCCGAGACCACCACCACCAATCGCCAACCCTCGTCACGGCGCGCTTTGACCCGGGCGGCCACCTTGCGGAGCTTCTCTGCATCCGCAACTGACGACCCACCAAACTTCTGCACGACGATGCGCGACATGTGGCTCCTTGGCCTCGTGCGCTTAGCCCAGTGCACGATTCCGGCCAACCTACGGAATTCATTCCCGAACTCGCGTTGACTCGCGGGAAATGCTCCCTATATTCCGCGCGTTTCCAGCGACCCCCCTTTGTCAGGCGGAGCGGCACCCATGGCGATGATCGAGGTCGAGAACCTCACCAAGAAATACCGCGATCGTGTCGCGATCGACGCACTCACCTTCCAGATCAAGGAAGGCGAGATCGTCGGGTTCCTCGGGCCCAACGGCGCGGGCAAGTCGACCACCATGAAGATCCTCACGGGCTTCATGCCGGCCACCAGTGGCAAGGCGCGCGTGGCGGGCTTCGACATCTTCGAAAAGCCCCTCGAGGCCAAACGCCGCATCGGCTACCTGCCCGAGACGCCGCCGCTCTACCCAGAGCTCACCGTGCGCGGGTATCTGAACTTCGTGGCGGAGCTGAAAGGCGTGCCCCGCGCGAAGGTGAAGTCGGAGATCGATCGTGTCGCCGGCGGCACCGGCATCCTGCCCGAGTTGGGGCGACTCACGGGCGTGTTGTCCAAGGGCTACCGGCAGCGCGTGGGCATCGCGCAGGCGATGTTGGGCAACCCGGCGTTGCTGATCCTCGACGAGCCGACCGAAGGCCTCGACCCCCGGCAGCGGAAAGAAGTGCTCGAGCTGGTGAAGTCGCTGGCGGGCGAACACACCGTGGTGCTCTCGACGCACATCCTCTCGGAGGTGAAGGCCATCTGTCAGAAGGTGCTCATCATTCACCGCGGGAAGATCGTGGCCG
>JANODF010000076.1:0-9469 GCA_031412555.1 Archangium sp.
TTTTTTGGTTATGCCCACGGGCGCGACGCCGCCTCCTCCGCTGCCCACCAAGTAAGCGCGGGTCAGACTCCCGAAGTACGAAGGCTCTCTGGATTTCTCCAGGGGGCCTTTTTTCTTGGGTCCACTCGCGACAAAGAAAAAGGGCCTCGGTTCGTCACCGAGGCCCTTCGTATTTTCACTTCTGTGGAGCTAAACGGGATCGAACCGTTGACCCCCTGAATGCCATTCAGGTGCTCTCCCAGCTGAGCTATAGCCCCGGGTTGCTGCTTTGCGGGCGCGGAATTATCGCTTCTTCGGTGCGCCCGCCACACCTTTCGACGCAGCCGACATTTTTTCCTGAAGCCGCTTGGCGATATCGGCGCCTTCGGCCAGCAAGTCGTTGATCGAATTGTTCTGGGTGCGGATCTTCTGGGTCACGCCTTCGAGCAGCTTCCGCACCGCGGTGAGGTTGGCCGGCAGCACCAGCTTGCCCTTGCTCACCTCGGCCCACACCGCCTCGCCCAGATCGCGGTAGGCCCGGTCGAGGTCGCGGTCGAGCATGTTCGAGCCGACCTTCGCCTGCGCCATCGCCGCGGCGTGTTCGACCTGCGACTTGAGCACGTGGAGCTGGGCCTGCGCTTCTTCCCAGGCGGCCTGAATCTGCCTGAGCATCTCTTGGTTCTGCGGGGGCTGCGGTTGGAGTCGTTCGGGCACGGGCTTCAAGGCCTCCAATGAGAATGTGGGGGCCGCGACGGTATCAGGACTTGATGAGCCGCGCGCCGAAGAAGCCGCCCCCCTCCAGCCGGTGGGGCCAGACCCTCAAGGACTCTTCGAGCTTGAATTCAGGCTGGGCGGCCACGAAACGCTCGACCACGCCCTCGTTCTCGTCGCGCAAGACCGAGCAGGTGCCGTAGACGATCACCCCGCCCCGCTTCAGCTGCTTGCTCACGTCCTTCAAGATGCCCAGCTGGGTGACGGTGAGCTCGTCGATCTGCTTGGGGCTCAGCTTCCACTTCTGATCGGGCTCACGGCCCAGGGTGCCGGTACCGCTGCACGGCGCGTCGACCAGCACCAGGTCGGCCAGGTCGATGCGCGGCGGGCTGGGAAAGCTCACGTGCCGCAGCCGCAGCTCGGCCACCCGGTTGCGCGCTTCTTTGAGGCGCTTCTCGCTGTGATCCCACGCGAAGACGCGGCCCGTGGTGGTCACCGCATCGGCCAGCACCAGGGTCTTGCCCCCGGCACCAGCGCAATAGTCGACCACGGTCTGACCGGGTTGCGCGCGGCAGAAGGCAGCGAGCAGCTGGCTGCCCAGATCCATCACCTGCAGCCGGCCTTCTTTCATCCAGCGTGACTCGAAGATGGCCCGGCTGTCGTCGGTGGTGCGCAGCGCATCGGGCAGCTCTTCACACGCCTCGACCTCCAGCTTCTTGGCGCGCAGCTCTTTGACCAACGCATCGCGGGTGCCCAGCGGCCGCACCCGGAAGGTCAGCGTTGGCTCGCGGTTGAGCGCCTCCAGCACCTGCGAGAGTTCGCCTTCGGGGGCGATGGCGGCGATGCGTTCGGCCAGCCACGTGGGGAAGGAGTGTTCGTTGGCCGCGCGATCGAGCGGCGTCGAGCCGTAGTCGATCTGCACCACCCGCTCGAGCTCGGCGCGGATGACCTGGTCGGGAATGCCCCGGGGGCGAATGGGCCCGGGCAAGGCGATCTCGGTCATGATCTTCTCCACCCCTGCCCCGCACACGTCGCGGCGCCACATGGCGTAGCGGAAGATCGCCTGATCCTCCGGCAGGTGCAGCTTCGAGGTGGCGTAGCCGCGGGCGCTGGCCGAGAGGTTCAGCCTTCGCAGGTGGCGGGAGAGCTCGCGGGTGGCGAACGCGATGAAGCGGCGCTCTTTGCCCCCTAAGTTGCCTCCGTTGGTCAGCGCCTCACCGATGGCCCGGCGCATCGGGGTGCCCTTGATCACCGCCACGTGCGCGTTGAGCACGGCGGTGGCCGCCTTCCGTGAGGCGATGCCCACGATCGTGCCAGTCGAGGTCGGGCTGCCGGCGGGGTTGGGCGGGTTCTGATCGGCCACGGGCGCACGGCCTACGCCCCTGCCCCTTGATCGAAAAGCAGTATCGACCTGCTTGACCGGACGGTCTTGCTGTATTGCCCTTTGGCCGTGGCATTCACCCTTCGAGTCACCCAAGGCGACGACGCACCCGAAGATCTCTCCTTCGACGGCGGCGAGGTGCGCCTGGGCCGCACTGCCGACAACGACGTGGTGATCCGGGATCCTTCGTCTTCTCGCAGCCACGCCCGCGTCTACGAAGAAGAGGGCATCGTCTTCGTGGAAGATCTCAAGAGCGCCAACGGCACCACCTTGAACGATCGCCCGCTCAAGGCGCCCGTGCAACTCGAGGCGGGAGATCTGATCGCCATCGGCGGCGTGGTGCTGGAGTTCGTGCCTGCGGCGGGGCCCTCCTCCACCCTCGCGGGCGAAGATGACGACGAAGATCCCAACGCCACGCTGCTCAAGCCGCAGGGCAAACCACCCAGCAAACCGGCGGTCGCGGCCGTCGCCAAACCGGCTGCACCCCGCAAGCCGACCGACCCCGGCAAACAGGCCTTCGAGCCGACCGCGGCCAAAGGCGCCGCCCTCAAGAAGCCCTCCCCCTCTCGGGTGGTGCCGGTCACCACGCCCGAGCCGGTGGTGGTCGACGAAGCACCGCTGCTGCCCACCGCCGCCGATCGGGCCCGCGAACGCCGCGAGCTGCAGCGATCCAACGTGGGCAAGCTGCAGGTGCTCTGGCAAGAGTTCCCCAAACCCACCCGCATCGCCGTGGGCATCATCGGCTCGCTGGTGATCGTGGGCCTGTTGGGCGCGCTGGTCTCGGCGATGATTCCGCGCCGGTTCGTGAAGAGAAACGAGCCTGGCGAATTGGTGCCCAACGGAGATCCCATCGTCGAGTCGTTCGGAGAAGGCGACGGCATCGACTTCCCCCGGCCCGACATGAAGTCGTTCACCTTCACCTTCGCCGCGCCCACCGCCATCGTGGGCGTGCTGCACTACCAGGCGCGTGACTGCGGCAAAGACGAGGTGAGCATCGAGCTCAACGGCACCCAGCTGGGCAGCGTGCCCGCCGACACCGTCGACGTGGACAACCGGCAGCTCGAGGTGGTGCTCCCCGCGAGCCAGGTGAAGGTCAACGAGCCCAACGAGGTGGTCTTCGACAACGTGACCAACCCGCCCGCGAACGATCCCTGGAAGCTCTGGAATCTCTGGGTCGAGGTGATCCCCGTGCCGCAGATGAGCGCCGACGAAGCGGGCCGCCGCGCGAAGGATGATCTGGAGCGCGCCGCCAGGCTCTACGACCTGCGCGGCGTGGGCGCGATGAACCTGTTCCGCTCGTGGAAGCAGTACCGCGATGCCTGGCTGCTGCTGGAAGCCACCCCCGGCCGGCCCGACGAACTGCTCCAGCACGCCCGCGCGCGCATGAAGGAGATCCGCCCCGAGCTCGACAAGAAGTGCGCCTTGATGCTGGTCAGCTACCAGCGCGAGATGAACCAGAAATATCCGAACACCGCGGCGGCGCGCCGGGTGCTCCAGGACATTCCGTCGTACTTCGAGAAAGAGCACCCCTGCTTCTCGATGAGCCGGGGGCTGCTCGCCAATCTGGAAGACCTCGGCGAGGTCGAGTGAGGACTGAACGCAACGCCGACGCTAGACAGCGCCGGTGGAGAGCACGAAGAAGATGCTCTCGTAGTACTTGCTCAGGCTGTCGTACAAAATCGACATCACCGGCATGAGCGCGAGCGTGCCTCCGATGAGGAGGAAGTGGGTGACCACGCTGTATTCGACCATCGCCTGACCACGCGGCGATGAGCGGACGAGCTCACTTCTTCTTGTCGGCAGCGCACTCTTTTTTGCACTCATTTGCGAACTCCTTGCACTTGTCCTGGCAGAAACTGATCTTGTCGGGAGCGTCCTTCTTCAGCGCCTTCTTGCAGGTGTCGGAGCACTGCTGCACCACATCGGCGCAGTCTGCCTCGCAGCGATCAGCCGCGAACGCCGCACCGCCCAACGAGAGTGAGAGACCGACGATGAGCCACTTCATGGGAATGCTCCTGGGGCTTGGTTCCGCGAATACGTGAGGACGATGGAGATGTGGGCGCCCTCGTTGCGAGCGCCGACGACGATGGTAGTTCCAGCCTTGGTGCCCACAACCGAAAACTGTGCGGCCGTGGAGCCGGACTCGGTGATGGTGAAACCGCGCTCCTTGAATTGGCGCTCGAAGTGGCTGACGACCTCAGGCCCGCTCATATTCGAGACCCGCGCATAGATGACGTCATTGGCCAGGTCGCCTTCGCCCATCTTCACCATCTGCGGGCTGCTCGAGTAGGGAGGCAGCGTCAAACCACCGGGAAGCACGGCGTGATTGTCGAGCAACGTCTCGGGGTGTGAGGCCGAGAGCAACACCATCGTCTGGGTGTACTGCTTGCTCACCGAGACCATGTGCAGCAACCCCGCCCCACCGTCGGCGGCGTCTTCCATCCACCCGATGTAGCCCATGGTCGGCGAGAACTGCTGCGCTACGGCCACCCGGTGTTCGGCCTCGAAGGCCTTGGCGTAGAAAGCGAGCACCCGCTCGGGCGGGTCGACCGTGGAGAACCAGGAGACCACCATCGGTGCGCCGGGCAACGTGCCGTTCGAGGTCAGCTTGCGAGGTGACGCCCCCGGGTACGGAGGGATGCCGGCCAACGACCGGGGGTCGGGCTCCATCGCGGTCGAGTCGGTCTCTTCGTTGGCGAGCATGACCTTGTTGACCTCTGCTTCCGCGATCTCCTCGGGCGGCCGATCGTCTTCACGACTGCGCGCGAGCACCACGCCCGCCACGGCCCCCACCACCGCGGTGAGGAGAATCACGCGACCGAAGCTCCAGCTGGCCGGGCTCTTCGTTACTGCCATGGATACTGGCTGCGCGAACTCGACGCCTGCGACTGCCGCTGATCAGCCCAACCCGAGGCAAAGCCATCGGGATCACCGGGGCGGCTGGGCGCGGCTTCCCACTTCACCGGGAGCGAGGCTGGGTTGTCGCCGCCCATGCCCACGATGCCGTCGTGAGCAGCGCCGAAGAGCACCGACTTGTTGAGCAGGCCGTTGCTGCCGCTGATGGCGCTGTTGTCGAACCAGTCTTTGGCCTTGCTGTTCGCGTCGCCTGCGTAGCGGTTGTAGTAGTGGCCCGAGCGGTCGAGCAGCGGGTGGTAGATGTCCTGGCCGGGGATCATGCCGGGCTTCAGGAACGAGGTCATCGGCGAGCCCTTGCTGGGGTCGACGTCTTCGATGTCGTTGAGCGCCCAGGGGTCGGCCATCACCGCGAACGTCTCTTCGGTGAGCACCCACGCGTTGCCCGCGTTGTTCTTGTCGTCGTGCACCGAGGTGTCTTTGGTGGCCTCGTCGATCTGGGTGAAGGTGGCGTTGTCGCCGGCGCCCGCGCTGTTGCGGCCCTTGTTGCTCACGTCGTTCTTGCCGGCCCACTCCATGAACTTCATCGGGAGCATGTAGTTCATCACCCCCAGCTTGGCCTTGCAGGTCACGATGCCGCCCTTGTTCCAACCCGAGGCCGTGTACATGGGGGCCGCAGTGCCCACCATGGTGGCCATGGCCCCGCCGGTGGAGTCGATGCTGCAACGCACCTGGTCGGCACCGGGCACGAGCCAGCACTGGTGAGCTGCGCCGGCCTGATGGTGACCCTTGGCACCACCACCACCTGAACCGCCGGTCACGTCGACCGCGTCGCCGCCTTCACCCGTGTCTTCGCTGCCGCTGCCGCCGGTGTCGACGCCGTTGCAGTCGTAGCCGACGTCGAAGCTGTCGAAGGCGGCGGAGTGATCGCAGAACTTGAGGCGGTTCAGACGGCCGATGTCCTTGCGGCCGCGCATGTAGTCGTTGGTGATGTAGTCCCAACCCGCGGTGACGGTGGGCTCCTGGCTCTCCAGCTTGTAGGCGAGCAGGTCTTCCAGGAAGAGCGTGTAGAGGATGAGGGGAACCAGCAGCACCATGGTGACCGCGAGTTCGACCGCGGCAGCGCCACGCTTTCGGAGCATTGAGGGCTTCAATTGACCACTCCTTCCACTGCGGTCTGACCTGCACCGATGATCTGCGAGCCGTTGGAGTCGCCCACCTTCTGGAGGATCTCCTTGAGTTCATCCCGTACGAAGGGGTGCAGCTTCGCACGCCAGAACGGGTCGAACAGGTTCGGGGGCGCCGCCCAGCTGTCGAGCTGGTGGAAGTACGTCTTGGCCTTCGCCACGCCGTAGCCCTGACCTTCGGGCACGTATTTGAACTTGCCCTCACCGTTGGGCATCTTCACTTCGCCCGTGCCGTTGATCTCCCAGGGCTGCTCGTCGCGCTGGCGCATCTTGCGCAAGTCTTGAGTCACCCCGCCGTAGGTCGCGGGCTGCCCGTAGTCGGTCTCGCCACCCTGAGTGGCCAGGCGGAAGTTGATGAAGCAGCCGCCGCTGCCATCGCAGGGCACGCCTTCGTATTCGCTCGACGACGGGGGCGAGCCGCTCATCACGATCAGCGGGCCGACACCGTGTTTCCACTGCACCAGGCCAAAGCCCATGCCGGAGGAGGAGCTGATCTTGTTGTTGCTGACCGACGCCTTGTTGGAGAGACCGACGAACATGTAGGTCCCCTCGCTCTGGATATCCATCATCTTGCTCGGGTTGTAGACGGGGATGCCGATGGGGATGTTGCCGCGGTAGCCGGTGTCAGAGGCGCTGCGCTCGAAGAAGGTGCCCGACTCCCACTTGGTGCGGGCGGCCATGGCGGCGCTCTCCATCACCTTGGTGCGATCGCTGGCGCTGGAGACCGTGCCCACGCTCTTCCACGAAGGCGCTTCACACTTGTCGTCGAAGTTCGATCCCTCGAGCGCGCAGGCGAAGCCCTTCACGTTGTAGTCAGCCACCGCCATGCTCAACGAGGCCTTGGGGGCTGTCTGGTTCAGCATCTGATTGAGGGTGATGCTCGTCGACCCGATCTCGCCCTTCACCTTGTCGAGGATCTTCTTCTGGTCGCCGTTGATCTTCTTGATGAGCTCGCTGTACGCCTTGACCGCGTCCTTCCACTGCTGGTCCTTGCCCTCGAGCTCGTTCTTCTTGTTCTTGTATTCCTTCATGTACTTGAAGGCGATGCGCAGGGCCTGAAAGCCGTGCACGCAGTGCTGCAGGTTGAACTTCGGGCACTGGGCGAACTCCATCGCGGCGACCACGAAGAAGCCGATCATGCCGGCCTGGTACATGTTCACATTGTGCCGGGCGAGCGAGCGCCAGGCGTGAATGCCCATCTCCGCGACGATCGCACCGGCGATCGCACGATTCATGAAGGCCATTGTGTTGAAGCCGCGGGCCTGGAGGGTGGCCACGCTGAAGGCGTGTGCATCAGCCGCCGCCTGAATGCGGGTGCGTTCGTGCACCGCGTTGGCCACTGAGAAGCTGGCCATCATCATCACGGCGCACGTCAGCAGCACGACGCACGCGAGGGGAAGAACCTGGCCACGAGGAGGAGTGAGGGTTCTGGTCATTTTTTCTTCCAGGGAATGTGGCACTCGTTGGTGCTGGGAGGATTGGTCGCGAAGTTGGAGTGCATGCGCATCGAGAAGGAGGCCCGCACCGGCATGATGTAGTTGCCGTTCTCGGCTTCACCCTGGAGCTCCTTGAGCGTCCACGAGCCGTTGGGCGAGACGCGTGCTTCGGCAGAACTCGTCTTGGTCTTCATGCGCAGGTTCTTCATCGCCAGCGCGCGGGCGGGGCCTTCTTCACCACGTGCTGCCCACCAGATGAAGGCGTTGGCGAAGGGGATGTAGAGCGGCAGGTAGGTGGTGACCTGAATGCCCAGCTTGGTGGCTTCGAAGGCTTTCCAGTCGCCCGGGTTCACGCGGTGATCGTCGAAGTCTTTGTTCATGCCGTCGTTGGTGATCGGGCCGCAAATGGTGACCTCGACCATCTTCTTGCCGAAGGCCTGGTTGCCGCGCGACGACACCACGTCGGAGAACGCCTGGCTGTACTTGCTGGCCGAACCCACGTTGTAGACCATGTGTTGCGGCTGCCGGCGGCCGTCACCCGACCAGCGCGGCGACGACTTGGCGAGCATGGGCAACATCACCGCCACGGCCGCGTTCTCCATCACGTCGACCTTGGCGCGGTTGATCGAACCTGCACGCACGGCCTTGTATGCGGCGTACTTGGTGAGCAATCGTGCCTGGTGCAGCAACCCCAGCTGGAGCATTCCCAGCAGGGTGAACACGAAGAGGGGCATGACGATCGCGGTCTCGACTGCGGCCTGACCTGATTCACGATGCTTCTTCATGTGAGGAGTATCGGCCGAGACCTTCCACCTCTCCATCCGTCAGGTGGACGAAACTGGAAATTGCCGCTGACTACATTCAACCACAGGGGTCGAGGGGCGGCCGATCGCCTGATGCCGCGAAGCGTCTCCGCCCGACACCAGTAGTATAGAGTTCCGCGCCATGCGGAATTTCCACTTGGTGGCGCTCGCGATTGCGGGCCTCTTCTTCGCCGGTTGCAACTGCGGTGGGACCCAGCCGATCAGCTGCAACAGCACCGCTGACTGCGCCGGCGACCAGGTGTGTGGCGATGGGAAAGTCTGTGTGTCACCCACCAGCTGTCCTTCGACGCCGTGCGCCGCGGGGGACACCTGTCTGGGGGGGAAATGCCTGCCGCCGAGCTGCCCCAACCGGACCTGCAGCACGGGTCAGGTGTGTTCGAACAACCGCTGCGTCGACACCGCGTGCGTGGGCAAGTCGTGCCCCGGCGGCGTCTGCATTCAGGGCGCGTGCTTCGCTTCTCAGTGCGCCAACACCTCGTGCACCTCGGCCGAGGTCTGCGTCGCCGAGGCGTGCGTCGCGCGCAAATGTCTGGGCGTGACCTGCCGCGGTGATGAGCGCTGCGCCGCCGACGGCGTTTGCTACCCGCGGGGTGGTTATGGCGGCGGCTCGGGTACGGGCCCTGCGCCTGGTGGCACGGGCGGCGGCACCGGTACGGGGGGTGGAACGGGCACCGGCGGAGGCACGGGTACGGGCGGCGGGACCGGTACCGGCGGAGGAACTGGAACGGGCGGCGGGAGCGGCACGGGCAACCTCGCGTGCATGAGCAACTGCACTCCGATTCAGGTGTGCATCAACAACAGCTGCATCGAGTCGCGCTGCGTGGGCGTCACCTGCCCCGCGGGCAATGCGTGCAGCGATGGCGTGTGCGTGACCTCGTCGTGCGGAGCGGGCGGCTCGGCGTGCCCCTCCGGCCAGGCGTGCGGACTGGCTGGCACCTGCGTCGACGTGGCGTGTGCTTCGGTGACCTGCCCCACGGGCTATTCGTGCCAGTCGGGTTTCTGCTTCGCGGGTAACTCCGGCAGCGGTGGCGGCACCGGTACGGGTGGCGGCACTGGCACGGGTGGCGGCACCGGCACGGGTGGCGGCACCGGCACGGG
>JANODF010000077.1:0-1892 GCA_031412555.1 Archangium sp.
GCGGGCGTCGGCGTGGTGATGGGCGTGCAGGCGAACGACGCGCGCAGCAAAGTGAACAGCGCGACCCGCGACGAACAGGGGCGGGTGACCTCGCTCACCCAACGCGACGCGCAGGCCCTCGAGGTGAGCGCGCGCAGCCAGGCCACGGTGGCCAACGTGCTCTTCGGGGTGGGCGGCGGACTGGCGGCGGCGGGCGTGGTGTTGATCATCCTCGGGCCCTCCAACGAAACCACCCTTGCCTTGAGCCCCGCACCGGCCGGTGTGCTGGTGAGCGGTACCTTCGAATGAGGTCTGATCTGATGCGCCGTGTGTTGCTCCGAGCCTGGCCGCTGCTGGTGTCGTTGGCGGGTTGTGAGTGCAGCCCCTTCGGCGTGCAGACCACCCGCTTCGTGTGCGCCTCGCAGGCCGACTGCATCGAGGGGTTCTCGTGTGTGGATCTGGGCAACGGGCTCGAGTGCGTGGCGAACGGCACGCAGGCCGACGCCGGCGAAGTGGATGCGGGCGAGCTCGACGCGGGCGAAGACGCGGGTGAGGTGGATGCGGGCTTCGACGCGGGGATCTCCGATGCAGGCGTCGATGCCGGCGCCCCGGTGGCGCTGCGTTTTGCCACCGCCGCGCAGACGCTGGTCGCAGGCGCGTGTTCTCAGATCATCGCCCTGGAGACGGTCGACGATGCGGGCATGGTGACGCCGGTCACCGGGGCCACCGACGTACAACTCTCCGGAGCGCCGGCTTCGGTGACCTTCTACACGGCCAGCAATTGTGCGGGCGCGGCGACCACCACGCTCACCATCGGCGCCAACCTCACTTCGGTGAGCTTCTACGCGAGCGCCACCCCTGCGGGTTCCTTCACGTTGACGGCCGACGCACCGCCGCTCTCCGGCGCCACGCAGGCGCTGACCGCGTTGAACGCGCCCACCTCGCTCGTCTTCACCAGCGCTCCGCCCGATCCGGTGCGGGGTGGCACCTGCCTCGCGGCGACGGTGGAGGCCCGGCGCTCGGGCATGGCCACCCCGGTGGCCGGCAGCACCACCGTGGGGCTCAGCGCGGCGCCTGGCGCAGGCACCCGCTTCTATTCAGACGGTTCGTGCACCACGAGCACCACCAACGTGACCATCACGGGCGGGAGCACGGCGGCCACCTTCTTCGTCAAGCCGCTCACCGCGGGGGCCAACGTCATCACCGCCGCCGCACCCTTCGGGAGCGCCAATCAGACGTTCAACACCACGCCCGTGGTGCGCCGCGGGCAATGCAGCTTCGCGACCCGAATGGCGTTGCCTGATGGCGGCACCGCGAGCGCATTGAGCATCAACTGCCCGGTCTCTCCTCCGGTGAGCGACGTGAACGCCTCGTTCTCGCTCTCGCAGGCGACGGCGGCGCTCTCGGGCTCCGAGCTGGGCGTGGCCGAGGTGCGGTGCCGGCTCTCTTCACCCAGCAACCTCGCCTGCTGGCGCCGGGAGGATGCCGACAGCGCGCAGGTGCACTGGCAGGTGGCCGAGGTGCCTCAGGGCCTGCTCACGCAGCGCTCCACCTCGTTCAACTGCCCGCCCACCATTCCGCTCATCACGCCAGTCGATCCGGTGCACGCCTTCGTGATCAAGACGGTGACCAACGCCACGGCGACCTTCGACGACGAAGACATGGCGGTGGCTGAGCTCACCGCGCCCAACCTGGTGACGCTGACGCCCACGGCTTGTAGCGGTCACGACGTGCAGGTGGTGGAGTGGGAGGGCCTGACGGTGACCCGCGGCATGGCCACCGTGCCTGCGGGCATGGCCACGGCGACCGTCTCCGGGCTCTCTGCGGCGTCGGGTGAACGCGCGTTGCTGATGCAACCGGGCACCGCCTTCAACGCCTCCCGCACCATCTGCGCCAGCACGGTGCGTGGCGCC
>JANODF010000078.1:0-1635 GCA_031412555.1 Archangium sp.
GCCCGGGTTCGGAGGCCTCGAGATCGAATTGGGTGCTGCCCGGCGCATACTTGCTGGGGGCGGAGAACGTGGTGCTCCAGGTCTTCACCACGGGGCCGGTGAAGTTCTGCGGATCGGCGGGCCAGCTGCCCGCGGGGAGCGCGAGCGGGTCAGCACGCTTGAGGGTCCACTTCGCGTTCTTCACGTTGCGGAAGTTCACTGAGATCTGCGGGCGTACGCCGGGCAGTTCGTTGTTCGAGACACCCACCGAGACGTTCGGCCGGCGGATGTTGGCGGCGCGGCTCTCGGCGTTGCTGCGCATGTTGCTGGTGGTGGGGGAGAAGCGCTTGACGATCTCATCGAAGAGTTCGAGCGCCTCGACGTACTTCGCCTCGTTCTCACGCCGTTCGGCCAGCATGTACAAGGCGTCGTCGGCGGTCTCGGTCTTCCCATCGCCGAGGTCACGCAGCTCGGCTTCGGACTCCTTCAACTTCTGGCTGTTGCTCATGCGCGCGCGGGCGCGGCGAAAGCGGTAGGCCGCGGTGAGCTCGGCGTTCGAGTCGAGCGAGAGCCCCAGCTCGGTGAGCTTCTCGATGCGCTGCAGGTTCCAGCTGTTGTTGTCCATCTCCCGAATCAGCGCGCCTTCGAGCATCGAGCGCGCTTCGGTGCCGCGACGGCCTGCTTCGCCCATCGCCTGCTTGAGCAGCGGTGCGGTGGCGTCGAAGGTCTGCTCACCCCGCTCGAGCAGGGTGTGCATGGCGACGGCGCGGGCGAAGTCTTTCTCGCCTTCGGTGCCGAGCTTGCGCAGCTCTTCGGACGAGCCCTTGCCGGCGCGCACGCAGGCCGCGGCCTTCTTGGCGGAGGCTTCTCGCGCGAGAGGGTCAGCCGGGTTCGCCTTGACGAAGGCGGTGAAGGCTTCGCAGGCGCGCGAGTAGGAGCGCTCCTGCAGGTACTTGTTGGCTGCCTCGAAGCTCTGGGCAAACGCGGGAAGTGAAGCGGCCAGCGTGGCCAACACGATGAAATGTCGCATGAAAGATCCCCCTTCAGGAGCAGCGCGCATGACACCACGGAACGCGCGAACCCCCTCAGACGATCTAAGACCGTTCACCCCGAGAGCAGTCGAGGGGTCACTTGCCGCGCGAAACAGAAGCGAGAGACGCGCAGGGCCCCCATCGGGTTCCCCTCAATCTCCCGGGGTGAATCTCCAGAGGTCAGCCAGCGGCTGGCCCGTCGCGTCGAGCCCCCCGACCACGAGCACGCTCCCGTCGGAGGCCGACAGACAGCTGTGACCGTGACGAGCCGGGCCGGGAAAGCTCACGTTCGCCATCGCGCCGTCTGCGTCGATGATCTCGGCGGCTGCGCTGTCGACGCCGCCGAGAAGCAGCGTCCGTCCCAGCGAAAGCGCCACGGCGCAAAGGCTCGCTCGTGCCGCGATCGAAGGACCCACTGATACGGAGCCCGTCGTGATCCACTCGGTGGAACCGAGCGGTTGGCCACTCATGCCGAACCCACCGGCGACCAACACCCGCTCTCCGTGACGCACCGCCGTGGCGCTGCGCCGCGCCTGACTGAGCGCGAGACGCGAAACCGGCCCCGCGCCGTTCAGCGGCACCAGGTCGACCTTGGTGGAAGGCGCTGCCCCCTCGAGCCCGCCGG
>JANODF010000079.1:0-3874 GCA_031412555.1 Archangium sp.
CGCCGCCATCAGCGGCACGGGCTCGGTGGTGGTCACCGACGCCGAGCTCACCGCCCTCGAGCTGAGCCCCTCGAGCGCGACCATCGCGGTCGGTCTCACCCGCGGCTTCAATGCGGTCGCCACCTACAGCGATGGCACCTCGCAAGACGTCACCGCGCAGACCACCTTCAGCACGCTGTCTTCGACCATCGCCACCGTCGCGCTCGAGCCGCAGTTCGCGCGCGTCACCGGCCGCTCGGCTGGCACCACCAGGCTGGTGGCCAGTGCGATGGGCTTCACGGCGCAGGCCGACGTCACCATCACGCCCGCCCAGCTGATTGGCCTCTCAATCAACCCCGCGGCCCTCACGCTGGCGCGCGGCACCCTGGGCCAGCTCTCCGTCGAAGCGACCTGGAGCGACGGCACCAACGCCGACGTCACCACGCAGGCCACCTGGAGCAGCACCGACGCCGCGATCGTCGCGGTCTCCAGCGCTCCCGGAAGTCACGGCGCGCTCACCGCGCTCACCACCGGGAGCGCGACGGTGCAGGCGCAGCTCGGCACGCAGATCGCCTCGAGCCTCGTCACCGTTTCTCCCGCGACCTTGATGACGATCGAGGTGACACCGACTTCGCCTTCGATTCCGCTCGGCGCGACCCAACGTTTCGTAGCCACCGGCCGGTACAGCGATGGCTCTGCACAGAATCTCAGCGCGCAGGTCACCTGGAGCAGCTCCGTCTCCACCGTGCTCAGCATCACGAACGCGGCCGGGCTCTCGGGTCTGGCCAGCGCGTCGAGCCAGGGCTCCGCGGTGGTGAGCGCTGCGTTCGGCGCCACCCTCGGCAGCACGACCGTGGTGGTGACCGCCGCCACGCTCGCCGAGGTGCAGATTTCTCCGCCGCAACCGCGCATCGCCAAGGACACGCGCATCACCCTGACCGCCACCGGCGTGTGGAGCGACGGCGATACGCAAGACATCACCTCGAACTGCACCTGGACCAGCGGCAGCCCCCTCGCCACGGTCTCCAACGCGGCGGGCACGCACGGGCGGGTCTCGGCGATCTCCCCGGGCGTGGTGGTGATCACCGCCACCTGCTCCGGCGTCGCGGGCAGTGTGCCGCTCACCATCACCAACGCGAACCTGGTGAGCATTCAGCTCACCCCGGCCGTGCCCACCGCGGCCGCAGGCTTCACGCTGCCCCTCGCGGCGACCGGCCTTTTCTCTGACGGCAGCACGCAACCGCTGACCGACTTCGTCAGCTGGTCGAGCGCGGATCCCTCGAAGGCCACCGTCTCCAGCCTCGGCCTGGTGAGCGCGCGCACGCAGGGTTCGGTGATGATCTCAGCGCAGGCGCTCAACGTCACGGGCCAGGTGAACTTCGGGGTCTCCGCCGCGCTGCTCGAATCGATCGAGCTCGCGCCTTCTCCCGCGGCCGTTCCCAAAGGTCTGCAGCAGACCTTCGTGGCGATCGGTCACTTCTCCGACGGCAGCACCACGCCGGTGAGCGAAGCCGCCACGTGGAGCAGCTCAGCGCCGAGCATCGCCACGGTCTCCAACGCGGCCGGCAGCCGGGGCCAGGCCACCGCGTTGCTCGAAGGCGTCACCACCCTCTCGGCCTCGTTGCAGGGCTTCCTGGCGAGCTCCACCTTGACGGTCACGCCGGCGTCGTTGACCAGCATCGCGGTGACCCCGGTCACGCCGTCGATCGCCAAGGGGCTGTCCCTCCAATTCGCCGCCACCGGTACCTTCAGCGACGGCAGCACGCGCGACATCACGCCGCAGGTGACCTGGAGCGCTGGTGATGGCGCCATCGCCAGCATCTCGAACACCGACGGAAGCCGCGGCCGCGCCCTCGCACTGGGAACCGGCACCACCACCCTCTCGGCGACGCTGGGCAACATCAGCGGCGCCTCTTCACTCACCGTCACCGCCGCGGTGCTGGTGTCGATCGGCGTCACGCCGGGAAGTCCTTCCGTGCCGCGGGGCCTCACGCTGCAGCTCGTCGCGACGGGCGTGTACACCGACGGCTCCACGGCCGATCTCTCCGCGCAGGTGATGTGGCTGAGCAGCGACGCCACCCGCGCGCAGGTCTCGAACGGGGCCGGCAGCGAAGGCCTCGTGCAGGCGCTCAACCCGGGCGCAACGACGATCACCGCCACGCAGGGTTCGTTCATCGGAACGACTCAGCTCACCGTGACACCCGCGGTGCTGCAGCAGCTGACCCTCACCCCGCCTTCGCCTTCCGTGGCTGCGGGCCTGGGTACCTCGCTCACCGCCACCGGCCTCTATTCTGATGCGAGCACGCAGAACCTGAACGCGAGCGTCAGCTGGAGCAGCTCCGATGCCACCATCGCCACGGTGTCCGCGGGCGTGATCAGCACCTCTCGCGCCGGCAGCGTGATCATCACGGCAAGCGTCGGAGCCATCAGTGGCCAGGTCACCCTCGACGTGACCGCGGCAGTCCTGCAGCAACTGCAGGTCACGCCGCAGAACGTCTCGCGCCCCAAGGGCCTCACGCAGCAGTTCGTCGCGATGGGCGTGTTCTCCGACGGCAGCACCGCCGAGCTCACCAGCAGCGTGACGTGGGCCAGCTCAGACCCGGCGAAGGTTTCGATCTCCAACGCGAACGGCAGCCGCGGCCTGGGCAGCACGCCCGCGGTCGGAGCCGTCACCGTCTCGGCCACCCTCTCGGGCATCACCGGGAGCACGCCGTTCACCGTCACCGCCGCGCAGCTCAGCCAGCTCGCCATCAGCCCCACGGGCAGCACCGCTTCGCTCGGCTCGGTGCGCCAGTACGTCGCCACCGGCACGTACACGGATGCCAGCACGCAGAACCTCACCACCCAGGCCGCGTGGAGTTCGTCGAACCAGGCCGTCGCCACCATCTCGAACGCGAACGGCAGCCACGGCCTGGCCACCACGCTGAGCACCGGAACGACCTCCATCAGCGCCACCTTCGGGGGTTTCGTGCGCGCGGCGAACTTGCTCGTCATTCAGAACGCGCTCTCCAGCATCGAGCTCACCCCGGCTTCCGGCGGCACCGCGCTCGGCTACAGCCGGCAGTTCATCGCCATCGGCACGTACAACGACGGCACCACCCAGGTGCTCACCGGGCTGGTGACGTGGACGACCGACGACGCCGCAGTGGCCATCGTGTCGAACGCCGATGGCAGCCGCGGGCTGCTGTCGACCGTGGGCATGGGCAACGTCACGGTGAGCGCCACGTACCAGGGCATCACCGGGAGCGCTTCGCACGCCGTCACGCCCGCGGTGCTGCTGGCGATGAGCCTCTCTTCGTCGTCCGTCACGCTCAGCGTCGCGGGCAGCACGCAGCTCACCGCCACCGGCTTCTTCAGCGATGGCTCTTCGCAGGACCTCACGTCCACGGTCACCTGGAGCAGCTCGGCGCAGGGCGTGGCGCAGGTCAGCAACGCGAGCGGCAGTGAAGGCCTGGTCACCGGCATCGCGGCGGGCAGCGCCCAGGTGTCTGCGGCGCAGGGCTCGGTGTCTGCCGAGGCGAGCGTCACGGTGAACTGAGTCTCCCCGCCGAGGAGGAAAGAAGAATCGGTCTCAATCACCGGTCTCCCCGAGCCCAGTCGAGGGGCACTTGCAGCGCGCAGCAGAAGTGGCGTCTCAACTGCGCTCGATGCGAACGGTGAAGGTGTTCCTTCGGGTGAAGTCGCCGGCGAAGCCGCTCCCTGCATGGTGTGCGTTCATTGCCTGAACCGGCTCGTCAACCCTTGGAATTCCAGTCAGTTGACGGGGCTTGCTCGCCTCGTTCAGACTATCTTCCGCTCCCACGCAACTGCGTAGGGCGATGTACGACAATTCGGCACTTACCCTTACTGCCTTCCAGGACGACCACCATGCCCACGATCACTGACCGCAAGCTGG
>JANODF010000080.1:0-9331 GCA_031412555.1 Archangium sp.
TGGTGCTGTGTGGCAACACCGATGCCCATCTGAAAAACTGGTCCCTGGTGTATCCCGATGGCCGTGCCGCGAGACTGTCGCCCGCATACGACTTCGTGTGCGTGCGCCAGTACCTGCCCGAATACCAGCTTGCGTTACCGCTTGCCAAGGAGAGGGTGCTGGAGCGAATTGGATGGGAACACGTCGCACGCGTCGAACGGTTCCTCAATAGCCACGGACACGTTACCGACTTCGAAAACGGAGGCCGCGTATTCGTAGGTCGATGCTTGGACGCGTGGGCCGAACTGGGAGCCCAAGCTGAACCAGAGCACCGCGCTGCCGTAGATGCGCACCTCGCGCGACTACCGCTCGCCGAGCGCCTTCGTTAGCTGGCTAACTGAACGCACCTCGAGCCCAATGAGGGCCCACAATCACCGCCATCGCCCTCTTGATCTGCGGCGCCATGCTCGTGCGCTGTGCGCTCGAGTGCGCATTGCACCGGACCCCGCATGTCCGCCCCCCGGTATATGACGGGGTCGTGGCGCGGCTCGTCGTAGTTCCAGACTCAGATCGGGTGGAGCAGTGGCTCCTCGATCAGTCGCGTCAGGCGGACTTCGTGGATTTGCGGGGCGTGTGCACGCTCTCCGAGCTGGTCGAACGGTGCGACCCGGCAGGTGATTCGAGGCGGGGGCCGGCCAACCCGCTGCTGGTGCGCATGGCGTTCGGCAAGCTCGCCGCCCAGCACGCGGTGAGCGCGTATGGCGTGGTGGCGCACTCCGCCGAGTTCGCCGCCCAGGCTCAAGAGCTGGTCAATCACCTGCGCGGTCAGGCAGTCACCGCGCGACAGCTGGAGCTCGCGGCGGGGCAGGTCGAAGGCAGCCTCGCGGTCAGGGCGAAGGCGTTGGCCGCCTTGTGGCGGGCGGTGGATGGCTTTCTGGAAGAACGCCGGTTGGTGGACCGCGCTGATTGGTGGCGGTTGGCGGCCGAGAGGGTGGCGGCCGATGGGTTGCCGGTGGCGTTGCGGGGCTTCGAGTCGATCGAGGTCGAGCACGTGCACGACGTGCCGCCTTCGCGGCTCGCGTTGTTGGAGGCCCTCGCGAAGGCGTGCAACGCGGCGGGTGTTCGCTTCGTGTGGCGGTGGCCTGCGAGCGGTCATGCGGCGACCGATGCGTTCATCATCAACACCGTGCGCGAGGTGGAGGCGAAGTGGCAGGCACTCGAGGTGGAGCTCGAGGCCGACGTGCCCGATGGCCCGCTCGCGTGGATTGGCCAGGAGATCTTCTCGGAAGACGTGAGGCCGCGGGAGGCGCCCGAGCTCTCGGCGTTCTGCGCTCCTTCGACGCGGGATGAGGCGAGGGAGATCGCGAGGCGGGTGCGACGGTTGATCACCGCGGGTGTTCCACCTGAGGCGATCGGCATCGCGTATCGCGATCTGGCGGACGACACGGAGCTACTGGTCGAAGCGCTCGCCGACCTCGGCGTTCCCGCGCGCGCCCGCCTCGGGGTGCCCCTGGCCCAGAGTCCGCACGGGCGCCTGGCGTTGGCCGTGTTGCAGCTGCCTGAAGATGGGTTCCCTGCGGAAGACGTTGCCTCGTTGCTCGAGAGCCGGTCGATCACCGTGCTCGACAAAGAAGCCAGCGAGCCGCGCCGCACCTTCAGGGAAGCGGGCGTACGCGACGACGTAGTGGGCGGCGAACAACGCGAAACGCACCAACAACGCGAAACGCACCAACAACGAGAAATGCCTCCCTCTCCCCGAGGGGGAGAGGGTCGGGGAGAGGGGAGTCCCAAAGGCGCCTACGCGGTGCGCCTCGCCTCTCTCGCGCAGCGCTCCCGTGAAGCCGGCCGCCGGGTGAACCTGCTCGCCCAGGCCGTCGACAAGGTGATCGGCTGGTGCAACTCCGTGCCTGAGCAAGGCACCGCGCTCGAGCTGCTCGAAGCCTGGTGGGACGTGGTCACCCGCCTCGGCCTGCTCGAGCCCGCGCGCCGCGGTGAAGTGCCGCCCCTCGCCGGCTCGATGTCCGCCGAGGTCGATCGAGCGCTCGCTCGCGATCAAGCCGCGGTCGAAGCGTTGATGTCGCTGCTCACCGAGCTCAAAGAAGCGCTCAAAGACAGCGGCCTGGCCCGGCAGTTCATGGCCCGGCGCGACTTCGCCCGCTGGGTCCGGCTCGCTGCAGCCGAGAAGAACCTCGTGGCTCGAGGCGCCCGCGCCAGCGCCGTGTGGCTCATCGACGCCCGTGAAGTCGCTGGCCGCCAGTTCGCACAGCTCTTCCTCGGAGGCCTGCTCGACGGTCGTTTCCCCGGCAGGCCTACGCCGCTGGCGCTCCTCAGCGAAGAAGAACGCGGCACGCTCAACCGCATCGCGCAGCGCGCTTTGTTCCGCACCACGGTGGGGGAAGGTGACGTGCGGCTCCCCACGAGGCTGGCGGAAGATCGCCTGCTGCTTCATCTGGCGCTCTCGTCGGCTGCGTCGGTCACCGTGAGCCGCGCGCGCTACGACGATGGCGGGCGTGAGCTGCTGGCGTCTCCGTTTCGCGACGCGCTCGCTCGCTGCGTGGAGGGATTCCGCGAAGAACCCGTACACCGCGCGGCCGTGGCCCGGCTCGACGAGGTGCAGAGCGAGGCGGAGCTGCGGGTCCGCGCGGCGCTGGAGGCTCTGGGCCCGGCCATCACCCGGCAGACCGAACCCGACGTACGCCGGGGGGCGCTGGGTGAAGCGTTCGCCGCCGAGCCGTGGTTTCAAGACGCGAAGTCGAAGAGCCAGATCGAGGCCGAGCGCCTTCGGTACTTCACCGATCCCGAGCAACGCTCGGGCCCTTTCACCGGCCAGGTCGAGGGTGAGGTGCTGGAGGCCATTCAGGCCCGGCTCGCCTTCGATGCCGCGCATCCGGTCTCTTCCTTCGAGCTGGGCAAGTGGGGCACCTGCGCGTTCCAGGGGCTGGCCACCGTGGTGCTCGATCTCGAAGGCGGGGAGCAGGCGGGGGAAGAGCTCGACTCACGCACCCGCGGCAGCTTCTGGCACGAGGCGCTGGCCAGGCTGGTGCCTGAGCTGACTGAAGCGGGGCTGCTGGGGAAAGACGACCCTTCCGTGCGGCGGCGCGTGGAGGAGGCAGTGCAGGCGGGCGCGCGCGACATCGCTCGCACCAAGCCGACCGGGCATCCGGCGCTCTGGGCGCTCGCTCAGGAATGGGCGGTGACGGTGCTGCACCGCATCGTCACCGGCCCCGAAGCGCAGCCCTTTGGGCTCGCCCGGCCGAAGTACATCGAGACCTGGTTTGGTGATCGCCGCGCACCCGAGGCGCTGCGCGAGGTGAAGCTGCCGGCCGTGTTGCCGGGTGAACACGACGTGTACTTCACCGGGAAGATGGACCGGGTCGACCTCGTGGAGGGCACGGTCGGGGTGCTCGACTACAAGACCAGCGTGAAGCGCACGCTCGGGCAGGACTTCTTGCGCAGCGAGTTTCAGATGGCGCTCTATCTGTTGGCCGTCAAAGCGCTCATGCCTGAGGCGGTGCCGAGCGGGGCGTGGTTGGGGCTGGGGAAGGGTGAACTCAAGTCCGTGCATTCGGTGCTCGGCAAGTCGAACGTGAAGGACTTGCTCGCGGTCGATGAGTTCACCCGGGTGCGGTTGGAAAAAGAGGGCACTCACAACCTCGCCAACTCCGTGCACGACTTGTTGGGCAGGCTGCGCACGGGCGACTTCGGGGCGCGCCCGGTGGATTGCGCGTACTGCGAGTTGAAGCCGGTGTGCCGCATCTCGCAGCGTCAGCTCGCGGAGGAAGCGTGAGCCGGAAGAAGAACAAGGCGGTCAGCGCGGATCAGTACGACTTGTTTGCGCCGCCTGCGCTGGCTCCTGCTCCTTCGCTCGCTCCGGCGCTTCCGCTCGCTCCGGCCCTCCCTCTCCCCGAGGGGGAGAGGGTCGGGGAGAGGGCTGACGATGGGTTTCTATTTCCGGTCCACGAATTGGGCCCCTCACCCCGACCCTCTCCCCCTTCGGTGGGAGAGGGAGAAATAGGGTTGCCTGCTGGGCTTCGTCTCGAGCGCAACCTCGCCATCCTCGCCGGCGCCGGTGCAGGCAAGACCTACAGCCTCGTCACCATGTGCCTGCACCTGCTGGGCGGCGCCCGCACCGGCCACGCCCCCATCGCCTGCTCCGAGCTGGGCCTGCTCACTTTCACCGAAAAGGCCGCCGACGAAATGCGCAGCCGCCTGCGCGAACGCCTCGACGGCCTCGCCGAAGGCCGCGGTGAAGAACCCGCCCTGCGCGAGTCGTTCGAGGCCGCCGGCCTGAACTTCCCTCCACAACGCCGCTGGCGCGCGATCCGCGACGAGCTCGGCGCCGCCACCATCGGCACCTTCCACTCGCTGTGCACGCAGCTGCTCCGCCGCGCACCACCCAACAGCGGCGTCTCACCGCATTTCGAGCTGCTCGACGAACGTGACGCCCGCGCGCTGCTGCGCGATCTCGTCGAACGGATCCTGCTCGCCCGGGTCGAACGCGGCAGCTCCCTGCGCACCCTCGTCGCCGAGATCGGCTTCGGCCGGCTGGTCGAAGGCCTCGTGCCCATCGCCACCCGCATCCGTGAAGAAGGCGTGCAGCCCGACTACGTGCCCGTCGCCAACGGCCCCAAGCTGCGAGCGCTCTTCACCACCGAGCTGGAGACCTTCAAGTCCCTGCTCCGGAACGTGGAGGCCGGCAAGCCGCAACAACGCGAGCGTCACCCCGTGGCCATGGCCATCGCGGTGGGCCTGACCTGGGACAACTTCGAGACCGAACACAAACGCCTCGGCGAAGCGCTCAAGAAGGTGCACGGCTGGCAACACCTGCGTGACGCGGTCGAAGCGCTCGCGCAGATCTACGGCGCCTGCGTGGTGGCGCCCTTCGAGGCCGAAGTGCGGGAGCTGCTGGTCGAAGTGGCCACCGCGCACGAAGAAGCGCTCACCTCGCGCGGGGTGCTCGACTTCACCGGCTTGCTCGTTCAGGCGCGCAACCTGCTGCGCGACTACCCCGAGGCCCGCGTCGACGCGCAACGCCGCTTCAAGGCGCTCCTGGTCGACGAGTTTCAGGACACCAACCGGGTGCAGCTCGAGCTGGTGCTCCTGCTCGCCGAGAAGCGCGAAGGCCGTCCTCGCCCCGTGTCTCAGGCCTTCGAGGCTCAGCACCACGAGATCGTCCAGCTGCCGCAGGAGCCCGGGTTCCTCGCCGTGGTGGGTGATCGCAAACAGTCCATCTACGAATTCCGCGGCGCCGACGTCAGCGTGTTCGAGGTGATGGCCCGCGCCATCGAAGCCAACGGAGGCGGCCGCGCGTACCTGCGCCACTCCCGCCGCTCCACCGCGCCGCTGCTCGACACCCTCAACGCCGGCTTCACCCAGGCGCTCGGCCCGAAAGCCGCCAGCGATCCACCCACTGACTTCGAGGTCGTCTACGCACCGGAGCAGGACGACCTCACCGCGGTGCGAAAGGGCGCGCCCCGGGGCATCGCTTTGCTGCAGTTGGAGAACTCCCGGCTGGGCGCCGACAAGCTCGACGCGGAAGCCCAACGTGCTGCTGACGCAGACGCCGTCTCGCGCGCGATCGGCCATGGGCTGAGCGGCGGGTGGACGGTGCTCGAAGGCAAAGACGAGCTGGAGCGGCCCGCACGCGGCGGCGACGTGGCCATGCTCTTCCAGCGCTTCACCCAGTTGGAGGTCTACCGCCAGGCCCTGGTGCGCCACGGCGTGCGGCACCGCGTGGTGCGCGGGCGGGGGTTCTACGGCGCGCAGGAGATCGTCGACCTGGCTTCGTTGCTGGCGGTGTTGGCCGATCCCGACGACGCGATCTCGCTCTCGGCCGTGCTGCGTTCTCCCCTGGTGGGCCTGACCGACGCGCAGTGGGTGGGCCTCGCGCGCCCCCGCGACGGCTCGCATCGCTGGCAGCTCGACAGCCGGCGGGTGTTGCTCGGCGATCTGGCTGACCTTCCCGACCGCGTCGTCACCTTCAGAACGCGTTACGCCGCGTTGAGGGCCGAACGCGACCGGCTCGGGCTGCGTTCACTCTTGCGCGTGGTGCTGGAGGTCTTCGAGTACCGCGTCTCCGTCGCCGCCGGGCCCTTCGGCGAGCAGGCCCTGGCCAACCTCGACAAGCTGCTGGTGCTGGCCACCACCCGGGAGAACCGGGGCGTGGGCGTCTCTGCTTTCGCCCGCGAGCTGCTGGAGCTGGCCGACGACGCGCCGAAAGAAGCGCAAGGTGAAGTGGTCGACGAGCTCGATCTCGAGGCGGTGACCCTGTGCACGGTGCACCAGGCCAAGGGCCTCGAGTGGCCCATCGTGGTGTTGCCCGACCTGCCCACCCTGCCGCGCAACGAGACCGCCGCGGTGCGGTTCGATCGCACGCTGGGGCTGAGCGTGGTGCGGCCCAAAGGTGCGACCGAGTTCCGCTCCCGCTCGGCCACGGAGATCAGCACCCAGCTCGCCCGTCGCGCGCGCGCCGAGAGCCTGCGCCTGCTCTACGTGGCCATGACCCGGGCGAGAGATCGCCTGGTGCTCGGGCTGCGGCCGCCTTCGTCGACGGTGAACACCTGGGCCCACGATCTCGACGCCTTCTTCGCCCTGCGCGTCTCGGGTGAACGCCCCGAACACCTCGACGTGGCCGCGCTCGCCCCGCGCAAACCGGAGCCCGCCCCGGTGGTGCCCGGCTCACGCGAAGAAGTGGCCGCGCTGATCGCCCAGGTGCGCGCGCCTCGCGAGAGTACGACGGCGGTGCTGGTGCTCCCGGTCACCCAGCTGCAGGACCTGGTGTCGTGCCGGCGGCGGTTCCACTTCGCGCACCAGGTCGGTTTGTCTGAAGAAGCGGTGCGCGGTGAGTGGCTCGACGAAGACACCTCGAGTGACGAAGACGTGCGCGAGCGCGGCACCGCGGTGCACCGGCTGCTCGAGCTCACCCCCCTCGACGCGATCGGCACGCCTTCGTTGGGCGCCACCTTGCGAGAGGTCAAACGCACCGCGGGCCTCGTGCTCACCGAAGAGGCGCTCGGCTGGGTGGAGCGGTTCTGGAACTCGAACTTCGGGCGCTCCTTGTCGAACGCCCGGGTGCACCGCGAGTTGCCCTTCGCCCTGCGCCTGCTGGGTGGAGACGGCCCGGCGTTGATCATTCGCGGGCAGATCGACCTGCTGGTGGAGCGAGACGATGAGCTGCTGGTCATCGACTACAAAACCGCCATCCTGCCGGCCGCGGGCCTCGAGCCCTACCGGTTCCAGCTCGGCTGCTACGCACTCGCCGCCCACCGCTTTCTCCCTCTCCCTGCGAAGCGGGGAGAGGGTCGGGGTGAGGGGCCCGGGCACCGAACCCTCAAAGCCGGCATCGTCTTCTTGCGAGAAGAAAACCCCGAGCCGCGCATCCTCACGAACTTCGACCCGAACTCACTCGCCGATCCGCTTGCGGTGGAGAGCGCAGGCCTGGCCGAATCCCAGCGCACGGGGATCTGGCCAGGCCAACCGCGCGAACGTTGCGAGGCGCTGGGCTGCGGCTACGTGTACCGCTGCCACCCCGCCTGAACTCAGTTCGACTTGCGCACGAGATAGAACTCCCGCGTCTGCTCGGTGCCGGCGCCGGCGGTCTGCAGGAAGACTTCGCTCCGGTTGGGCACGCCCACCAGCGCGCGCGGGCGCATGCGCCGGTATTCATCGGTGCCCGCGGCCGCATCGGTCAGCGGGAGCACCGCCACGCCGTTGTCCTCGCGCACGATGGTCAGCTGCGGAACCAGGGTGCCCGCCGTGTAGACGAGGTCATCGGCGTCGAAGGCCAACAGCTGCTGCTCCGGGGGAATCGCGATGCGCTGGAGCCCGTTGGTGGCGGTCTTCCACAACACCTGATCCGGGTTGTGGATCAGCGCGGCGATGCCCCCGTTCTTGAACGAGCCGGCGCCGTCCTGGTACGCGTTCGCGCCGAAGACCTCAGGGGCGAAGGTCGAGTCGAAGTTGAAGCCGAGGAAGTCGATGGTCTCCACGGCGATCACTTCACCGGGCACGGTGGGCCGCGGCTGGAAGCTGAAGGTGCGCGACGAGGGCACGTCGACCGAGGGGAACGGCTTGATGGTGGTGCCTTCGGCCATCTTCCGCACGTTGCCGACCTCGAGGAACCGCAGCGCCTTGCCGCCGGTCACCACCACGCCCTGGCCTTCTTTGGTGCGGCCGTTCTCGAGACCGGTGTCGAAGCGGAAGGGCACGGTGTTCTGCTTGAACTTCACGTTGCCGAAGCGGTCGAGCGCCAGCCACGCGCTGCCATCGGCTTCGACCGCGATGGGCGTCGGCTCGGGGCTGGAGCTCGTGTTCACGGTGCCCAGCAGCACCGATTCTCCGGTGTCCAGGTCGTAGCGGGCGACGCTCACCTGATCGACGCCCGGAACGTGCGTGTAATAGAGCTTGCGGCCCACGATGGTGAAGTTGGGCAGCCGGTTGTCGGGCATGAACTGCGGCGCGGGCAGCTTCACGATGCAGTAGCCGGTGGGGCTGGTGCAGGTGGGAAGGGTGATCTTCGGGGTCAGCCCGTTGATGCACAACAGGGGCTGCGTGACGCAGCTCAACGCGCCGGTGCGCGACACCACGCCCGCGGCCGCCACGCCGGGGCCGGGCAGCTCGACGGTGACCTCGCCTTCGACGCTGAGCTTCCGCTCGAGGCGCGCCCACTGCGCGGTGGTGCGGAACCACACCTTGCAGTCCTCATACGTCTGCGCGTGCTGGCCGAGCGAGCGCGCATCGATGGGCACGGTGAGCTCGACGGGTGAGGCGAACACCACGTCGCTGGGGCCGATCACCACCTGAATGCCGACCCGTTCAGCGGCGCTTCCAAGCGGGGTGGGATCCTGCGTGGCATCGAGGGTGAGCATCACCTTCGAAGCGAGGGCGCCGGGTGGAACCTTGAGCCGCACGCCGGCCAGCGGGCTGTCGTCAGGCGCGACGATCTCCCCGCCTTCGGGGCCGAGCTCCTGCGAGATCTTCGAGGGCACCACGTAGGCCTGATCGTCTTCCTCCGGGGTCTGCGGTGGAAGGCAGGCGCTCAGCGCGAGCGCGAGGGTGACGGCAGCCAGACGGAAACCGAAGCGGGTGGGAATCAAGGTGGGATCCTCCAAGTGGGTGGAGCCGACCCCATGAGCAGCAACCATGCCGCCCCGTTTCTGAGGGGAGCGGCCGCCGGGACTGAAGTTCCGAGCCGACAGCTGCTGGTGGAACCCAACACTCCGGCTTTGGGGGCTGCGGGTATGTCTACCGGTGGCACCCCTGAGCGCGTAAAAGCGCCGCATGCCGAACGTGGTCATCGTGGGCGCCCAATGGGGCGACGAAGGTAAAGGGAAGATCGTCGACCTGCTGACCG
>JANODF010000081.1:0-21505 GCA_031412555.1 Archangium sp.
TCTCGCCGTCGGTCGATCGGCTGCGCAGCCCCTCCCACGAGCGCCCGGCCGACAAGGAGCTCGCCGTCGCGTTGAGCGAGCTGCGCCTCTGCAAGGACTCCCTCGAGGTGGCTGAGCTCAAGAAGGTGATCGCCTCCACCAAGCGCGGCTTCGAAGACGTGATCAGGTCGATGGGAAAGGCAAAGAGTGAGCGCGAGATCGAAGGCCACTTCGGCTTCCGCGCGCGGCTCGAGGGCAACGACGTCGGCTACGGCACCATCGCGGCCTCCGGCGCCCACGCCTGCATCCTGCACTGGACGAACAACGACGGCGCGCTGCGCAAACAAGACCTGCTGCTGCTCGACGCCGGCGTCGAAGGCCACGCGCTCTACACCGCTGACATCACGCGCACGCTGCCCATCAGCGGCAAGTTCTCGAAGGAGCAGCGGCAGATCTACGAGCTGGTCTGGGCCGCCCAGCAGGCCGCGTTCCAGGCGGTGAAGCCCGGCAACGACTTCATGGAGCCCAATCGCCGCGCCATGCGCGTGCTCGCCGAGGGCCTGGTGAAGCTGGGCATCTTGAAGGTCACCGTCGAAGAGGCGCTGGCCGACGAGAAGCAGTTCTACAAGCGCTACTCGCTCCACAACGTGAGCCACATGCTGGGTCTCGACGTGCACGACTGCGCGAAGGCGCGGCAAGAGGTCTACCGCTATGGCCCGCTGCAGCCGGGCATGGTGCTCACCGTCGAGCCGGGGCTCTACTTCCAGGAAGACGATCTCACCGTCCCGAAGAAGTACCGCGGCATCGGCGTGCGCATCGAAGACGACCTGCTGGTCACCGCGAAAGGCTTTCAGAACCTCTCGAAGGACATCCCTTCGGAAGCGAGCGCCGTGGAGAAGTGGATCAAGACGGTCAGTCGATCTCCGTCTCGGTGACCGGCGCTTCGCCTTCTTCGAAGGTGAAGGTCTTCCGGCCGATCTCCCGATCATCCATCGTGAGCACGCGCACCCGGTAGGTGCCCGGCTTGCCCATGGTGGAGTTCGCGTAGGTGCGAAAGCCCTCTTCACCGCCGCCGGAAAGCCCAGTGGCGAACGGGCTGCCCCGCTGCGTCCAGCCCTTGTCGGGGTCGTGGTAGTCCCACGCGAACCGCACCTGATCGTGGAACCGGGTGGGCGCGAAGATGCGCACGAACACGAAGGGCTTCGAGCCCACCGGGCCGACGAAGGTGTCGTTCTGGTGGCCCCAGAACTCCCAGGCCGGCGCGGGCTGGTAGGTCAGCTCGTAGTGTTTGTGCCCCTGCTCGTCTTTCGTCGAGGCGACCGACGCGTAGATGCCGATGTGTTTGAGCGAGAGCGGCACCGGAGGGATTGCTCCGAGCACGTACATCGAGAGCAGGACCGCCTGCATCACCAGACCCGGCACCACTGCGCGCTTGAGCGTCCAGTTGGGATCGTTGGTGAAGCGCACGAAGAAGCGCCACAGCCCGTAGGTGCCCAGGCACCCCAGCGCGACCGAGAGCAAGTACTGCCAGCTGTGCAACCGCCCCCAGAGCACCGGCAGCAGGTACGCGAGGTAGCTGGTCATCGAGAACGAGAGCAGCATCACCCGCACGATCGGCCCCTGCGCGCGGAAACGTGGCAGCTCGTTGGCGACGATGATCACCGAGAGCCCGATCAAGAAGAGGAACGCGAGGATCCCCGACGAGGCGCGGAAGTAGAACACCATGAAGGCGTTCAAGAGCGTGCCGAGGAAGAAGTGCATCACCCAGAGCCGGTAGCTGGCGACCTTGCCCAGGAACCCCGTGGGCTCCTTGCCCGACACGCTCAGCCGGTGATCCCAGAAGATCAACGCCGCGCTGAGCACCAGGTACAGGCCCTGGTGAATCAGCAGCGGCGTGCTGTCGATGCGATGGAGCAGGACCACGTCGAACAAGAAGCCAGCGAAGAAGAAGCTGACCTCGAAGGCGATGTGGTGCCGCTCCTTGAACGCCTTGAAGCGGGCGCTCACGTTCTTCGGCGGCGGCGGTGACGGGGCGAGTTCGGCTGCGTCGACGCTCATGCTCCGCCTTTTACTTCAGGATCCTTTGACCAGCGCTTCCAACTCACCACGCGCGGCGAGCTCGTTGACGATGTCGCTGCCGCCCACGAACTGCCCGCGAATGTAGACCTGCGGAATGGTCGGCCAGCTGGAGTACTCCTTGATGCCTTCGCGCACTTCGTTGTCGCTCAACACGTCGACCGTGTGCACCGGGCCGAAAGGTTTGAGCAGCTCGAGCGCACGCGCCGAGAACCCGCAGCGGGGGAAGAGCTGGTTGCCCTTCATGTAGAGCACCACCGGGTGCGCCTTGATCTCTTCGTCGAATCGGGACTTGAGGGTGTCGCTGATCATTTGATCACCTTGGCCCATTGTTCGGGCGTGTAGGTCTTGAGGGCCAGCGCGTGCAGCTCGCCGGTCGCCAGGACGTCTTTGAGCGGCGCGTAGACCAATTGGGGCGCGCGCACCATCGGCATGCCCGCGAACTTCTCGCTGACCACCTTCGCTTCGAAATGATCGTTGGTGCCGGTGGTGTCGACCACTTCGACCTCTGCACCCGGCAAGGCGCTGAGCACCCGCTCGCGGATCCACTCTGGACTCAATGGCATTTTCAGTTCACTCCGCCCGAGGCGACCAACCAGCCGGGATCGATGCCCATGCTCTTAATCGTGTGCGCCCAGATCTGCGCGGGTTCTTCACGCAACACCACCCGGGGGTCGGCGTCGGTGAAGAGCCAGCTGCCCTGCTTCATCTCCAGCTCCAGCTGGCCAGGGCCCCACCCTGCGTAGCCCAGGCAGAAACGCATGTTGGCCGACTCGTCGAGCAGCAGCGGCGACAACGCGTCGCCCGTGACCGAGAGATACAGACCCGGGAAGAGCTCGTTGCGCTCTTCGATGCGCTGCGAGTCGTGCAACACGAAGCCGCGATACGGCTCGACCGGGCCACCGTGATGAAGCGCGTGATCGCGCCGCGAGGTGGCCACCGTCAGCTCCTGGCTTCGGGCGAGATCGCGGAATGTAAGCGGCGCCGTGCGGTTGATGACGAGCCCCATCGAGCCGGCCTTCGAGTGTTCGATCAGCAGGATGACTGCCCTCTCGAAGTTCGAATCGAGGAGCTGCGGCGTAGCGATCAAGAACCCGGGGGCGAGCGTCTTCACGGCGCGAGCATAAACGTTCATCGACGGCTATGGAGCAGCCATGCGCGCGCTCGTCAACGTCAAGGCAGGTGGGCCAGAGGTGCTTCAGGTGCGACAACTCGCTGACCCGGTGATCGAGGCCGGTCAGGTGTTGGTCCGCGTCAAACGGGCAGGTCTCAACTTCGCCGACATCTCCGCGCGCGTGGGTTTGTACCCCGACGCTCCGAAGTTCCCGATGGTGATGGGTTACGAGGTGAGCGGCGTCGTCGAGCAGCTCGGCAGCGAGGTGACGCAGTTCGCCAAGGGCGATCGGGTGGTCTCGATGTGCCGCTTCGGCGGGCAGGCCGAGCTCGTCGCCATCCCCGCCGCACAGGTGAGGAAGATCCGCGACGACCTGAGCTTCGATGAAGCGGCGGCCTTGCCGGTCAATGCACTGACGGCGTTTCACATGCTCTTCTGGGTCGCTCCGATTCAGCCGGGCATGACGGTGCTCATTCACATGGCCGCCGGTGGCGTGGGGCTGCTCGCGATTCAGCTGTGCAAGACGATCCCGAACGTCACGGTGATTGGTACGTCGTCGCCGGGCAAACACGCGTTCTTGAAAGAACACGGCGTGCACCACTGCATCGACTACCGCTCGAAGGACTACACGACCGAGGTGATGGCCATCACGAAGAACCGCGGCGTCGATCGGGTGCTCGACGCGCTCGGCGGGCCTGACTGGGAGAAGGGCTTCAAGCTGCTCAAGCCGGGTGGCCATCTGCACTGCTTCGGCTGGGCGAACATGGTCGATGGCAAGACGCGCAACCTCTTCACGGTGGTGAGCCAGTTCCTGAGGCTCAAGAAGTACAGCCCGATGGAGCTGATGGATTCCAACCGCGGTGTCTCAGGCACCAACATGGGCCACCTCTGGGGCGAGGTGGAGCTGATGGCGCATCACCTCGACAAGGTGCTCGAGCTCAACGCCGCCGGGAAGCTCACCGCGCGCGTCGACAAGGTGTTCCCGCTCGAGCAGGCCGGCGAGGCACACGAGTACGTTCAGGCGAGGAAGAACATCGGCAAGGTGCTGCTCTCCCTCTCCCCTTGAGGGGAGAGGGTCGGGGTGAGGGGTTTGCGCTACTCGCCCAACCGAGCCAGCTCCGCATCAATCAACTTGCGAAACGCCTCTTCCGGCTGCGCGCCCGACAACATGAACCCATTGATGAAGAACGCCGGAGTCCCGCTCACGCCCACCTGCTGACCGGCCATCATGTCGCGCTTGACCAACGGCGCGGTGCGGCCCGAGTCGAGGCAGCTGTTGAACTTCTCCTCATCGACCCCGGTGCGCTTCGCCTGCATCTTGAGCGCATCGACTTCCAGCTCCTGCGACTCGAAGAGCGCGTCGTGCAGCTCCCAGAACTTGCCCTGCTCATCGGCGCACGCGGTGGCCTCGGCCGCCTTGGGCGCCTTCGCGTGAAACGACAGCGGGTAGTGCCGGAACACCAGGCGCACCTTGTCGCCGTAGGCCTTCATCACGCCCATCACCGTCTCGTGGGCCTTCGCGCAGAAGCCGCACTCGAAGTCGGCGAACTCGACGATCACCACCTTGGCTGACGCATTGCCGCGGCTGGGGCCCTTCGCGTCCACCGGCTTACGCGCCTTCACGGGCCCCTCCAGCACCAGCTCGAAGCCCGCATCCTTCTTCAGCTTGCCGAACACCTCACGCGCCTTCTTGGCCCGCTCTTCACGCTGCACCGCCTTGCGGATCTCCGGCTTCACGTCGTCGTACGACACCTCGGGCGGCAACCGCCCACGCGCCTTCTCGAACAGCGCCAGCATCTCGGTGTCGCTGGGCTCGGTCAGCCCGCTCTCGATGTTCTTCGCGAGCCATTGATCTTCGCTCTGCCCCGCGGCCTTCGCGGCCTTCGAGACCAACGCTTCGATCGCGATGCGATCCGCAGCCTCTGAACGCAGTTCGAAGATCTGCTCCTGCAGCTTGATCAGCTCATCGGCGACCTTGGCGTCGACTTCCGTGAGGCGAATGACGCGGTCCCCGAACTTCGCCACCACCGGCGTGGGGCCGTCATCCCGCTGCGACGCCTGAGACGCCGCGCAGCCCGACAGGATCACCGCGCCAATGAAGAAGAACCGCATGTGTTTGCTCTCAGTGCACCGTGTGGTGCGCACAGGCCATCACCCGCGGCAGCTCAGCTGGCCGCCCCTGCTCGGGCAACAGGTAACTCTTCTCTTCCACCCAGGCGCGGCAGGTCCAACCATTGGGGCAGCCGTCATCGTTCGTGCAGAGCTCTCCGCACTGACCCATGGTCGCAAAGCCATCACCTTTGGGTACGACCACGCAGCGCTCCGACGATTGGCAGTTCGCGTGGGTCAAACACTCCGCGCGCGGGTGAGGCCCGGTATCCGAGCCCGACCTGGCGAAGTACCAGGAGAGCCCGAGCGACAGGCCCACCAGCGCGAAGATCAACACCGACTGCGGTCTCACATCGCAGCCGGAGCAGCGCCGCCTTCAGTCGGCAGCCGCGCGAACTCTGAGGGCTTCTCCAGCACCAGCGCCTCGCGCAGCACCTCGTCGACGTAGTCGACCAGTACGATGCGCAGCGCCTTGCGAACCTTCTTGGGGATCTCCTTCAGATCCTTGCGGTTGTCGCGGGGCACCAGCACGGTCTTCATGCCCAGGCGGTGCGCAGCGAGGCACTTCTCCTTGAGGCCACCGATCGCGCCGACCCGGCCACGCAGGGTGATCTCACCCGTCATCGCCACGTCGCAGCGCACCGGAATGCGGGTGATCGCCGAGACCAGCGCGGTGGTCATGGTGACGCCGGCGCTGTTGCCGTCTTTCGGCACGCCACCCGGGAAGTGGATGTGCATGTCGTTGTGCTCGAAGAACTTGTCGTCGATGCCGAACCGTTGCGCCTTGCTGCGCACGTAGGTGACCGCGGCCTGACCCGACTCCTTCATCATGTCGCGCAGCATGCCGGTGACGATCAGCTTGCCCTTGCCGGGCATGGTGGTCGCTTCGGCCACCAGCACCTCACCACCCGCATCCGTCACGGCCAGGCCGTTGACGATGCCGATCTGGTTGGTCTTCTCCTTCTTGTCTTGCGGCACCTTGGGGATGCCCAGGAGCTTCATCACCTTCTTCATGTCGACCAGGAACGGCTGCTTGCCGTTCTTGAGCGCCTCGCGCGCCAGCTTGCGGAACACGCCCGCCAGCTCACGCTCGAGGTTTCTGACCCCGGCTTCCCGCGTGTAGCGGCGGATCACGGTGCGAATCGCCGAGTCGGTCAGCTTCACCTCGACGTCGGCCAGACCGTTCGCTTCCTTCTGCTTGGGCACCAGGTAGCGCTTGGCGATCGCCAGCTTCTCCTCCTCGGTGTACCCGGCGAGCCGAATGACCTCCATGCGATCCTGCAGCGGCTGCGGGATGCTGTGCATCGAGTTGGCCGTGCAGATGAACATCACCTTCGACAGGTCGTAGTCGAGGTCGAGGTAGTGATCGTTGAAGGTGTGGTTCTGCTCGGGGTCGAGCACCTCGAGCAACGCCGACGAGGGATCGCCGCGGAAGTCGCTGGAGAGCTTGTCGATCTCGTCGAGCAGGATGACGGGGTTGCTCGACTCCGCCTTCTTGAGCGACTGCACGATCTTTCCCGGCATCGCGCCGATGTACGTGCGCCGGTGACCTCTGATCTCAGCCTCGTCACGCACGCCGCCCAGCGCGATGCGCACGAACTTGCGCCCCAGGGACTTGGCGATGCTGCGGCCCAGCGAGGTCTTGCCCACGCCGGGGGGCCCCACGAAGCACAGAATGGGCCCCTTCAACTTACCGACCAGCTGCTGGACAGCGAGGTACTCGAGGATGCGCTCTTTGACCTTCTTGAGGCCGTAGTGATCGGCGTTCAGCACGCCTTCGGCTTCGTTGATGTCGAGCTTGTCCTTCGTCTCATCGCCCCAGGGCAGGGAGAGCACCCAGTCGATGTAGTTGCGCACGACGGTGGCCTCGGCCGACATCGGGCCCATCATCTTGAGCTTCTTGATCTCCTTCTTGACCTTGGCCTGCGCCTCCTTGGGCATCTTCTTGGCCTTGAGCTTGTCGTCGAGCTCCTGCAGCTCGCTCTTGCCCTCGTCCTTGTCGCCCAGCTCGCGCTGAATGGCCTGCATCTGCTCGTTCAAGAAGTACTCGCGCTGCGTGCGCTCCATCTGCTTCTTCACGCGCGACTTGATGCGCTTCTCGGCCTTGAGGATCTCGATCTCGCCCTGCATCAGCTCGTAGAGCTTCTCCAGGCGCTTCACCGGAGACTCGGTCTCCAGCATGGTCTGCTTGTCGGCCACCGACTTGAACGGCAGGTGGATGGCGATGGTGTCAGACAGCCGCGAGGCGTCTTCGATGGTGCCCACCTGCTGCTGCAGCTCGGGCGCGATGCGCTTGTTGAGCTCGACGTAGGCCTTGAAGGTGGCCTGCACCGCGCGCACGAGGGCCTCGAGCTCGACGCCCTTGGGGATCTCTTCGGTGACGCGTTCGTACTCGCAGAGGAAGAACGGCTCGTGCGGAGCGAACTTGCTGATCTTCGCGCGCGCCACGCCTTCGACCAGCACCTTCACGGTGCCGTCGGGCAACGGGAGCAGCTGCACCACCTGGCCCAGCGTCGCGTACGAAAACAGCTCGTCGGGCGCGGGGTCGTTGGTCTTCGCCTTCTTCTGGGCGGCGAGCAGCAGCCACGCCTTTCCATCGGCGCCTTTGCGCGCCATGGCGTCTTTCAACGCGGCGATCGACTTCTCTCGGCCCACGTACAGGGGTCGAACTTCATGCGGGAAAAGCACGATGTCCCGCAGGGGGAGCATTGGCAGCATGGCTGCCTCCTTCTTGTCGTCGCGGCTGAAGAACATGACTGTGGTGGGTTGTAGCGCCGTGCCCGCAACCCGTCACCTTTACAGACCCAATTGGTTCATCAGGAAGGCGACCTGATCGCTGCTGTTTTCGATGGCCTTCGAGACCTGATCCGCCCCGCCATGCCCCGCATTCGCCTCGATGCGCAGCCAGCTCACCGTCGAGGGTGAGGCCGCCTGCACCCAGGCCACGAACTTCCGGGCGTGGAAAGGGTCGACCCGATCGTCGTGGTCGGCGCTCATCATCAGCAATGAGGGGTACGGAGTGCCCGGCTTGACGTGGGCGTACGGGGAGTAGGCGGTGAGCGTCTCCAGCTCGGCCGGCTTCTCCGGATCGCCATATTCAGGAATCCACGTCTTGCCCGACCCGTACAGGTGGTACCGCGCCATGTCGAGCAGGGGCACCGCGCACACCACCGCGCGGAAGAGCTCGGGGCGCTGCGTCATCGCCACGCCCACCAGCAGCCCGCCATTGCTGCCCCCGCGGATCGCCAGGCGTTTGGGGTTCGTCCACTTCTGGGCGATCAGGTACTCGGCCGCCGCGTGGAAGTCGTCGAAGACGTTCTGCTTCTTCGCGCCCTTCCCTGCGTCGTGCCACGCCTTGCCGTACTCGCCACCGCCGCGCAGGTTGGGCATCGCGTACACCCCGCCCGCCTCGAGCCACGGGTAGATGAACGAGGTGAACGCACTGCGCAGGCTCACATCGAAACCGCCGTAGCCGTAGAGCAGCACGGGGTTGTTGCCGTCGAGCACCACGTCCTTCTTCGCGACGATGAACATGCTGACCTGCGTTCCATCCTTGGAGGGATAGAACACCTGGCGCACTTCGTACTTCGAGGCGTCCACCGGCACTTCGACCGCGCTGTAGATCTCCGACTTGCCGCTCTTCACGCTGGTGCGGAAGACCTGGTTGGGCTGGGTCAACGAGCTGAAGCTGAAGAACGCTTCGTCGTCTTCTTCGTCGCCGAAGAGGTTCGAGGCGGTGCCCAGGCCGGGCAGCTCGACGTCGCGCACCTTCTTGCCTTCGAGAGTGAAGAGCTCGACGGTGGAGACCGCCTTCTTGAGCGAGGCGATGGCGATGTGGCCACCGACGATCACCATCGACTCACGCGAGGCTTCTTTGTCCTCGGGGATGATCTCTTTCCAGCTCTTGCGATCGAGCTTGTTGGGATCGACCTTGAACACCCGCTTGTTGGGCGCGCCGTCGTCGGTGAAGACGTAGAGCTGGCCCTTCCACGAATCGACGGAGTACTTGGCGTCTTTGCCGGCGACCAGCAGCTGCCAGGTCTTGTCCTTGCCGACGCGTTTGATGAACACGTCGTTCTCGTTCCAGCCGCGCATGATGACCACGAACTGGAACTTGCCGTCGCGCGAGATGCCGCCGCCGATGAAGGTCTTCGGGTCGCCCGTGCGCGGGTGGAGCTGCTCGTCTTTGATGCTCGCTTCACCCAGCTTGTGCAGGCGCACTTCGCAGTAACCGGGCCGCTCTGAGACGGGGATGGTGGAGTCGATCGGCAGCCACTCGTAGATGAAGGCCTTCGAGTCGGGAGTCCACGACGGGCTCGCGTACTTGGCGCCGGGGATGACGTCGATCTCGCTGCGGGTGCCGGTCTCGACGTCGAGCACGTAGAGCGTCGACTCGTCGGCGGCGTTGGGCTTCTGCGCGAAGACGACCTTCTTGCCGTCCCAGCTCGGCACCCAGACGCCGAGGCTGATGGTGTTGTCGGTGCTCCAGGTGTTGGGGTCGAGCAGCACCTTCTCTTCGCCGCTAGCGCCCTGCTTCCAATAGACGACCGCCTTCTCCTTATTCTTGAGCGTGCGCACGTAGAAGTAGCGGCCGCCGCGCTTCACCGGGGCGCTCATCGAGTCGAGGTAATAGAGCTCGCGGTAGCGGGCGAGCAGCTTCGCGCGCGCGGGCAGATCGTTGATGCGCTCACGCGTGAAGGTGTCTTGCACCTTCATCCACGTCTGCACCTCGGGTGACTTCTCGTCTTCCAGCCAGCGGTACGGGTCGGAAGGAATCGCTTCGGTGCGGGTCGCAGGGAGCATGGGCTTCTGGGGTGCTTCGGCAACGGGGGCAGGCCTGGGCGCCTCGGCGATCACCGCGGTCTGTGGGGTGGCGCAAGCCGCGGCGAGGACGAAGAGGGCGATCGGGATTCGGCGCATGGGCGGGGGTCGTTTACACCTCCTGTGCGCTGGGAGGTCAGCCAGAACCGGGGGGACGGAAAGACGTCCGCGAAGGTAACGGTCGGAGTCATGGTGCGCTCGGACGAAAAAGCGGCCGACATGGAAGGCGGTGGGCGAAGGGTGGCTCTCGCGCGCATCGCGAGCAGGCCTCTCGCCTCGGGTGAGGACGCTCAACTGAAACCTGGTGTTACGGATTCTTCATCGACACGTAAACTCAATCATCCAGAGCGCGATTTCCGTGCGAATCCAAGGCGGCTACGACAAGTCGATGAAGCATCCGTAACACGAGTCACCAGCATCAGGCCGCGCGAGAAACGGGAAAGGCCGACATGGAAGGCCGTGTGCGAAGGGGCTGGTCCGACGCACGTTACGAACAGGCCTCTCGCTGCGGGCGAGGATGATCATCTGACTCTCTTGTTACGGATTCTGCATCGACAAGCCAAGATGAGGCTACGATGCACCATTCCCGTGCAAAGCCCCCCATCAACGATACGTCGATGAAGTATCCGTAACACGCGTCACCAGCATCAGCCGAGGATCTGCGCTCGAAGCAGAGAGGCCTGCGCGCGACGACACCCGAATCAGATCCACCCGCAGCCCCGCGCTTCAAGGCGCCTTTCTATGAGCACCTGTTGCTGACTCTGCACCGACGACCCCGTTCGAGCACCCTTCCCTTCACAGCGACTCACTGCAGAATGCGCGACCCATGTTCGACAAGCACTCGCAGGCGCTTTCGGCTCTGGCTTCGAAGCAGCACGGGCTGGTGACTCACGCCCAGGCGCTCTCGGCGGGGCTGAACCGAATGACGCTCTCGCGGTTGATGCGCTCGGGCACGTGGGAACAAGTGAGGCCGCGCGTCTTCCGCAAAGCAGCGAAGTCGCAGACCGAGGAGCAGG
Organism: Archangium sp.; assembly: GCA_031412555.1. Classification (GTDB taxonomy): domain Bacteria; phylum Myxococcota; class Myxococcia; order Myxococcales; family Myxococcaceae; genus Archangium_A. The sequence continues at coordinate 11,116 of JANODF010000081.1, forward strand.
CCCTCTTTGCCGTGTGCCTCTGGCTGGGATCCAGTGCGGTGGTGAGCCACCGCTCCGCGGCGAGGCTGTTGGGCCTCGACCTGAAGAAGGGCGAGCTCGAAGTCACGACGCTGCCGCGCTTCAGCGCGGATGCGAAGGGCGTGATCGTGCATCGCAGCAAGCTCCTCACCGAGCGCGACCGCCGCACCATTCGCGGTATCCCCGTCACGACAGGTGCGCGCACGATCATCGACCTCGCAAGCGAGTTCGATGGCGACGAGCTGGCGATCCTCGTCGAAGAGGCCTGGCGCCGGGAGATCGCAGCTCCAGACTGGGTTGCTCAGCGTCTCAAGGAACTCGGCAAACAGGCACGTCGACCAGCCCTCGCCGAGATCCTCGCCGACTGCAGAAGCCGCAAGGTGCCGATGGAGAGCGCGCTCGAAGTCCGCCTCTGGCGACTGCTGAAACGGAACGGTCTCCAGCCCATCCCCCACTACGAGTTCCGTGACGACTTCGGCCAACCCGGCCACGTGGACTTCGCCTTCCCGCAGCACGGCCTGGCGATCGAGTGCGATGGCTACGAGACGCACGGAACGCGGGAAGCCTTCGAGAACGATCGCCTGCGTTCAGCCCGTCTGGTCTCGAGCGGCTGGCGAGTGATGATGCTGACCTGGAAGCAGGTCACCGAAGAGCCCGACCGAGTGATCGCTCTCATCAGGCAATCGCTCAAGTTCGGCTGCGCGAAAGAACTCTAAGCGGCCGACTCAGCCGCCTTCGGCTTGTCTTCCGCGTGCAGCACGACGGGCTGCTTCTTCTTCATCACCGCGTCTTCGTTGATGACGACTTCCCGCGCCGTCTTCTTGGACGGAATCTCGTACATCAGCTCGAGCATCACCGACTCGAGGATCGCACGCAGACCACGGGCGCCGGTCTTGCGGCGAATCGCTTCTTGCGAGATCGCCTTGAGCGCGCCGTCAGTGAACTTGAGCGTCACGCCGTCGAGATCGAGCAGCTTCTTGTACTGCTTGGTCAGCGCATTGCGCGGCTTGATCAAGATGTCGATGAGCGCCGGCTCGTCGAGCTCCTCGAGCGCGGTGACCACGGGCAGGCGGCCGATGAACTCGGGGATCATGCCGAACTTGAGAAGGTCTTCCGGCTCGACCTTCGAGAGCAGCTCCGAGAGCGACCGATCAGACTTCTTCTTCAGCTCCGCGCCGAAGCCCAACGACTTGCCGCCCATGCGCCGCTCGATCACCTTGTCGAGGCCGCCGAACGCGCCACCGCAGATGAAGAGGATGTTGGTGGTGTCGATCTGCAGGAACTCCTGCTGGGGGTGCTTGCGGCCGCCCTTGGGGGGCACGTTGGCAACCGTGCCTTCGATGATCTTCAGCAGGGCCTGCTGCACGCCTTCGCCGCTCACGTCGCGGGTGATGCTGGGGTTCTCCGACTTGCGCGCGATCTTGTCGATCTCATCGACGTACACGATGCCGCGCTGCGCCCGCTCGATGTCGCCGTCGGCGGCCTGGAGCAGGTTGACGATGATGTTCTCCACGTCTTCGCCCACGTACCCCGCCTCGGTCAGGCAGGTGGCGTCGGCGATGGTGAAGGGCACGTTGAGAATGCGCGCCAGCGTCTGGGCCAGCAGCGTCTTGCCCGAGCCAGTGGGCCCGAGCACCAGGATGTTCGACTTCTGCAGCTCGACGTCGTCGAGCGCGACCTTCGACTCGATGCGCTTGTAGTGATTGTGAACCGCGACGCTCAGCACCTTCTTCGCGCGGTCTTGCCCAATCACGTACTCATCGAGGATGGCCTTGATCTCGGAGGGCCTGGGAATGCGGAGCTTGGTGTCCTTCGACTCTTCGCGATCGATCTCCTCGGCGATGATGTCGTTGCACAGGCCGATGCACTCGTCGCAGATGTAGACCGTCGGCCCCGCGATGAGCTTCTTGACCTCCTTCTGCGATTTCCCGCAGAAGGAGCAGCACAGGGTCTGGTTTCCGCCTTCTCGCCCGACGTTCTTCGTGGCCATGCGTTCCTGACGTTAACCCTGAGTCCTGTACCTCGCCAAACAAGGCCAGCCTGTTACTTCTTGGGCTCTGCCTTGTTGCGCACCGTGACGTCGTCGATGAGGCCGTACTGCTTGGCCTCGGTCGCGCTCATGAAGTTGTCGCGGTCGCAGTCTTTCTCGATGCGCTCGACCGAGTGCCCCGTCGCCTTCGCGAGGATCTCGTAGAGCACCTTCTCCAGGCGGGTCATCTCGGCCACCTGAATCTTCATGTCGCGCGCCTGGCCCCGAGCCCCGCCGAGCGGCTGGTGGATCATGATGCGCGAGTTGGGCAGCGCCGAACGCTTGCCCTTGACGCCGGCAGCCAGCAGCACGGCGCCCATGGACGCCGCCTGCCCGGTGCACACCGTGGCCACGTTGCACCGCACGTACTGCATGGTGTCGTAGATGGCCAAACCCGCGGTGACCGAACCACCGGGGCTGTTGATGTACATCGTGATGTCCTTGTCCGGATCCTCCGACTCGAGGAACAGGAGCTGCGCCGTCACTCCGTTGGCCACGTCGTCATCGATCTCGGTGCCGAGCATGATGATGCGATCGCGCAGGAGGCGGGCGTACAGATCCCACACGCGCTCGCCGCGGTGGGTGGTCTCGACGACGGTAGGCGGCCAATAGGGCATTGCAGGCTCCTGCTTTACGGGTGGGGAATCAGGCTTTGGCGTGCTGCTTCAAGAAGGCGATGACCTTCTCTTCTTTAGTGCGGTTTTTCAGAGATTCACGGGCTTCGGCGCTCTGGTACTGCTTCTTCACCACGTCGAGCCCCACGCCTGAATCGGTGGCCAGCTTCTCGAGGCGCGCGTCGACGTCAGCGTCGGCCACTTCGAGCTTCTCTTCTTTCGCCACTGCCTCGAGGAGCAGCTGCCCGCGCACTTCCAGGGTCGCCTTGGGGCGCAGCTCTTCACGCAGCTTGCCCCAGTCGAGCTGGAGCATGTTCGGGTCCATGCCTGAGCGCATCAGGCTGCCCAGCGCGTTCTCCAGCATGAAGTCGACGCCGCGGTTCACCATGGCGGTCGGCACTTCGATGGGGTTCTTCTCGATCAACGCCTTGAACAGCGCGTCACGCTCGTCGACCTCGACGCGGTTCTTCGCGGCCTTCTCCAGATCGCGGCGAATGCGCGCCTTGAGGGCCTCGGCGGTCTCTTCGCCCATCTCCTTGGCGAAGGCGTCGTCGAGGGGCGGAACCTTCTTCTGCTTGATCTCTTTGACCGTCACCACGAAGTGCGCGGTCTGACCCTTGATCTCCTCGACCCGGTAGTCATCGGGGAACTTGTAATCGAGCTCCTTGGTGCCGCCGAGCTTGGCCCCCTCCAACTGGGGGAGGTTGCCTTCGATCAACTCGCCGTCGAGCACTTCGATGGTCACGTCGCGGCCGGTGTTGCCGGGGAACGCGGCGCCTTCTTTGGTGGCGTCGAAGTCGATGACCACGAGGTCACCCTTCTGCACCACGTCACGGCCTTCGACAGCGATCACCTGGGTGCGCTGGCCGAGCATGCGATCGAGCTGCTCGGTGACGCGCTCGTCGGTGACGCCCAGCTCGAACTTCGGCAGCTCGAGGCCCTTGTAGTCCTTGGCGCTGACCACCGGCTTGACCTCGACACGCGCCGAGTAGGCGAAGGGCTTTTGCGCTTCGATCTTGCCGCCGGAGAACGAGGGATCGCCGACCGCGGCGACGTTGGTCTCCTTGAGCGCGTCGATGAAGCCGAGCAGCTGCACGCGCTTGACCACGTCCGCTTCGACCTCGCTCTTGAACTTCTGCTCGAGGATGCGGCGCGGGATCTTCCCCGGGCGGAAACCGGGCACCTTCACCTGGCGCGAGAGGTTGCTGTACGCGGCGGTGAGCTCCTTCTCGACGAGGGAGGGATCAACCTCGATGGAGAGGCGCTTCTCGATGCTGGAGACGTCTTCGACCTGAACCTTCATGGGCCATCCTCGGTAGTGAATTCGCGCGTTTTCTGGGGGAAAACGAAGGAGGTGGCTTTAGAGGACGGGTCCCTGTGGGTCAACGGTTGTGAGGCACAAGAGGGCAGCAAGCGGCCCCGAGCATCACCGCCACACCTTGCGGCCACATCACCCGAACGATCAGGAGCGTTGGTTGGCCGTCGACTTGAGGCTCACGCGTTCGATGGCCGGCCACTCCCCGATGCTGATGACCTTGAGGAACGGCAGGCTGGAGGACAACGCCGCGATGCCCTCGAAGTTGTGGGCCTGCCAGCGCAACGAGCCGTCGTAGTGCAACGTCATCGGCAGGCCGAGGCGCCCCGCTTCCGTCACCAGGCGCAGGAGCGCGGACACCGTCGACGAGTTGAAGAAGGTGAGCTCTTCGAAGTGCTGCTCGACCACGGCCTTCCGGCTGGCGGCCTCGGCGAAGACGATGTCGAAGAAGGTCTTGAGCGCGCTGCCAGGATCGCGCGTGTTGCTGGCGCCCTTCCACCGCAGAACGATCCGGTCTGGAGTCGGCTCTTCCACATCGATGGTGAGATCGCCCAACACCGTGCCGTGCATGGCGGCGGACCGTAATCTGCTTTGCGTCGGTTGGAGAACTCCGCTTCTTCACCGAAAGCGATTTTCCACTCGCATGGAAGCCGGCTCAGTCGGTCCACCGGCACACGAAGTCGAAGACCGAAGGGCTCGCCTGCGTGCAGGTGACGCTCACGTTCTTGGCGCCGACGATCTCCATGCTCGCGCGCATGGCGGTGCCGTGGCACTGCGCGATCAACGACGGCGTGGCATGCGGAGGGCTGTCGAGCCGCAAGCGCCCTTCGTTGCCTTCGAAGTGCACCACCGACAACGACGTGCCGCGATGAAACTGATCCCAGCGGCCGGCCACCACCTTCACGATCCGCTTCACGCCCAGCATGCGAAACAACATCGCGTAGAGGGGGCCTTCGATGATCTTCTTGTTCGCGCGGTACGCGAACTCCACGTACGCCTCGGGCGAGGGGAAGCAGAGATCAGCGCACGCGAGGAAGAGCCCGAAGGCCTTCACTTCGGGGATCCACGCGCTGGGCAACGGTGGGCGCTTCACCAGCTCGGCGATCGCAGGCGGCAACGAAGAGAGGTGCGAGTGAATCGGCACGCCCTCCAGGAAGCTGTGCACGATGCTCCCCTTCTGCTGCATCTGCGGTGAGGTCTCGAGGCCCTGCGGCAGGCGGGCGAGGTAGGCGTCGAGCATCGGGGTCTTGCCCCGGGTGAGCTCGCCCGTGGCGGTGTCTTCAGGCGCCTGCCTGGGCTTCCGGAACTCGGAGGTCGCGATCGCCTCTTCAGGCGGAACCCTGGCGATGAAGGCCCGGGTGAGTTCCTGAGGATCTCCGGTGAGCAGGCCGCGAAGCGCGAACTGCACGTCGCGGCAGCTCGCGTAGCGCTTGGCCGGCAGCGGCTCGAGCATGCGCATCACCACCGCTTCCACCGGCTTCGGCACGGAGATGTTCACGCACGAAGGAGGTGGCACGTCACCGGCGATCGCCAGCTTGAGCAGGGCGAGATCGTTGGCGCCCACGAACGCGCGCCTTCCCGTCAACAGTTCCCAGAGCACCAGGCCGAGCGCGAATTGATCGACGCTCCAGCTGAGCGTTTCACTGCGGGCCTGCTCGGGCGCCATGTACGCGAGCTTGCCCTTCAAGACGCCGGTCGCCGTGCGGGTGCTCTTGTCGACGCTGGCGGCGATCCCGAAGTCGAGCACGCGCGCCCGGCCATCGCGGCCGACCAGAATGTTCTGCGGGCTGATGTCGCGGTGAATGAGGTCGAGCCGCGTGCCACGCGCGTCGCTCAGGTCGTGCGCGTGCTGAAGGCCCAACGCCGCGTCACAGCCGATGGCCGCGGTGACCTGCCAGGGAATGACCAGCCCTTGCCGGGCGCAGCGTTTGAGCACCTGGCCGAGATCGAGCCCGTCGACGTGCTCCATCGCGAGCACCCAGGTGTCATTCCACGGCCCGTATTCGTGCACCTGCACCAGGTTCGGGTGGCGCAGCTTCGAGGCCAGCTTCGCCTCGTCGAGAAACTGCGCGACCATCTGTTTGTCCACCGCCAGGTGAGGCAGCAGCGCCTTGATCACCACCGTCTTGCCGTCGGGGGTCTGCGCGAGATGCACCTCACCCATTCCGCCCACCGCGAGGCGGGCCCCGAGCCGATACTTGTTGAGCACCAGGTGGGAGGTCGGCACCGCCGGGGACTGTATCAGCCCTCGAAGAAGGAGCCGCTGCGCACCTGCACCGCGGTCGTGGCTTCCACGATGCGAGCCACGCCTTCTTCGGCGGGCCGCGGCGCACCTGGACCGCCCATGTCGGTCTGCACCCAACCGGGGCTGACCGCGATCACCGAACGGCTCGGCAGCTCATGCGCCCAGGCGCGCGCCAACGCATTGATGAACGCCTTCGAGACGCTGTACGGATCTCTCGAGAAGCCGGCCCGTTCAGCGGCGTCGGCGCTGCCGGTGGCGTCCTTCGCGCTCGAGGTCGCGGTCAGGTAGTCGCGAACGATCTGCTCGACCTGCGCGGTGGTGGTGGTGTTCTGCAGCCGCTCGACGATGGCCTGCGAGTAGCCGTGCAGTGCGCCCATGCCGCTGGAGACCAGCACCAGCCGCGCGTCTTCAGTCAGGAGAGGAAGCAGCACCTCGTGCAGCCGGATGGGCGAGAGCACGTTCGTCTCCATCGTGCGCGCGGCGGCTTCAGGTGAAGCACTGCGCTCGTAGATGGCTGCGTTGTGAATGACGCAGGAGAGCTGCGTGCCCTGGAGTACGTGGCCGAGCGCCGTTCGCTGTCCCGTGTTGGTGACGTCGAGCTCGAATGCACGATGGGTGGGCCCCAGCTCCGTTGCGAGCGAAGCCGCAGCCGCCCCTGAACGCGCCGTGAGGATGAGTGAACGGCCCTGGGCTGCCAGCGAACGCGCCACGCCTTTGCCGAGACCTCGACTGACGCCGGTGATCAACGTGAAGGTCGACATGTGTCTCTCCTAATCACGCCGCGTTGACGGCGAGAGACGTTTTCGCGAGGCGAGGACGCATCGATCCGAGTGGTTAGAGCTGGCCTCGAAGCTGCTCTGGGACAGCGCACCCGATTCCCCGGGACCCACCGAAGGCACCCCATGTTCCTCGTTTCCATCGTCGGCTCAGTCCTCCTGATCGTCTCAATGCTCGCGCTCCCGCTCTTCACGAAGGTGCAGAGGGAGGCACGGCTCGCGGGAATCCTGATTGGAGTGACCCTCCTCATCTCGTCGCTCGTTCTCAACGGCGTTCTTTTCGGAATGGTTCCGGAGTTCCTGGCGTGCCTGTCTGGCTACTTTGCAGTGCGCTTCGCCAAAGACGCCTGGCGCGACTTCGGTGATCGCCGCATGGTGCAACGCGCCGAGGCCTACCAGGCGCGCATCGATGCCGAACGCAGCGCGACCTGAGCGACGGCCATGATCTTCGCCATTCTCTCGATGGTCTTCATCTGGTTCATCGCCATGGCCCCGCTCTTTTCCGACGTGCGAAGAGAGGTGCTGGCGGTGGGATTCTTCGGTGGCTTGACCTGCCTGCACCTCTCACTCATTTGGGCGGGCGAGGACTTTGGAGTTTCGGAAGCTGTGGCCCTCTGCATCGGCGCGAGTCTCACGGTGCTTGCGGCGAAGCGCGCCTGGCCGGCCACGTTCGACGCGAAAGAGCGCTACTCCCTGAGCCTCTCTCGGGAGGAGAAGTCTGAGCTATGAGTGGCGCACATGGCCGGCGCGCATCTGGAACCAGAAACGGCAGCGCACTACGCGGCCAACCTGCTCGAACCGCTCGAACGAGCCCAGATCGACGCGCACATCGACGGGTGCACTTCCTGCCGCGAGCTTCTCTCTGCAGTCGCTCGCGCTGCGGTGTCTTCCGTCGGTGACCGTTTCAATTCCCCCGAGTCGGACACCGAAGTGCTCCCGCGTGGCACCCGGGTCGGCCACTTCGAGCTCCAACAGCCGCTCGGCGCGGGCGGAATGGGCGTCGTCTATTTGGCCTTCGACTCACGCCTCGATCGTCAGGTCGCGCTCAAGTGCGTGCGTGATCGGCGCACGGAGCCGCAGCAACTCCTCACCGAAGCGAGGTTGATGGCGCAGCTGGCACACCCGAACGTGGTGTCGGTCTACGACGTGCTCGAAGCGCACGGTCAACTGTTCATCGCGATGGAGCTCGTGCCCGGCCGCACGCTCCGACAATGGAGTTCGAGCAAGCGCACCTGGCAGCAGGTGGTCGACTGTTTCCTCGCTGCCGGTGAAGGCCTCTCCGCAGCGCACGAAGCGGGCATCGTTCACGGAGACGTGAAGCCAGCGAACATCCTCGTGGGCAATGACGAGCGCGTTCGCGTGACGGACTTCGGGCTCGCCAGTGCGGGCGCCGCCGAACCTGACGGTACGCCGTTGCGCGGCACCGAGGCGTATCTCGCTCCTGAACAACGCGCGGGCGCACCGTGTGATCGTCAGTGCGATCAATACGCCTTCGCAGTGAGCCTGCACGAGACGCTCTTCGGCACCCTTCCCGGCCAACCACCGCGCAGAACCGGAGTTCCCGCGAGCGTTCGGCGAGTCGTCGAGCGTGGCCTGGCTCCGAAGCCGGAGGATCGTTTCGCGTCGATGAAGGCCCTGCTCGTCGCGCTCCGCAGCGCGCGGTTGGCTCGATGGCGTTTCGTGGTGGCTGCGTTGGCGGTCGCAGCGGTGCTGGTGGTGTTCGCTTTCGCGGTCGGCGGTCAACGCGCGGCTTCGGCGCAGTGCACCGCCGCGGCCCAGGAAATCACCTCGCCCTGGAACAACGACACGCGCGCGCGCACCCGCGAAGCCTTCCAACGCACCGGAGTTTCCTACGCGGCAGAGACGCTCACCCGCGTGGAGGCGAGTCTCGATGCCTGGCAGCACCGCTTCGAGCAGGAGCGTGACGGAGCGTGCGCTGCGCCCAACCCCGCTCGGCCGCTGACCTGTCTGGCCGAGAGCGCGCAAGACGCGCAGGCGCTCATCACGCAACTGGTCGACGCCGATGTCGCGGTGGTGCTGCACGCGGTCGGTGCGGCGCAGCAACTTCAGACTCCGGCCCGATGTGGCGTGGTGAAGACGACCGAGCCCACCGCTCCCAGCGCGGCGGCGCGTGACGTACGCGCGCAGATCGCCCATGCGAGGGCGACGGCGGCGGCAGGCAAGTACAAGGCAGCACTGCCGCTGATCGAAGACGCGGTGAAGGCGGCCGACGCATCGGGAGAAACCGCGCTGCGTGCCTCGAGCCGGGCGCTGCTGGGTGGTGTTCAGGGCCTGGTCGGCAAGTACGCCGAAGCGGCGGTGACGCTGCCCGAAGCGATTCGACTGGCGGAGCTCTCGCAAGACGACCGCGCGCGCGCGTTGGCCTGGGCCGATCTCGTTCAGCTCGAGTACCTGCGTGCGCACCACGATCAGGTGATCCTGTTCAGCGGCCCCGCGCTCGGAGCCGCGCAACGCATCGACGACGTGCGCCTGGTGACCGACGTGATGGGCACCCTGGGCGCGAGCCTGAGCGAGAAAGGCGACAACGAGAAGGCGCGCACTCTGTTGGAAGAAGCGGTGCGGCTGCGCGCTGAGGCCTGGGGAGCCGACGATCGCCGGACCTCGGCCATGCTCTCGGTGCTCGCGAACACGTTGGCCATGAGTGGTGACTTGAAGGGCGCGATCTCCGCACACCAGAAGGCGCTCACCGCCGCCGAAGCCGCCTTCGGCGCCGCACACCCCGAAGCAGCGATCATCCGCCAGAACCTCGGAGACGATTATCTCTACGGCCTCGAGGGCGAGCGGGCGATCACCGAGCTCTCGAAAGCGGTGGAGACGCTGACCGCGGCCAATGGAGCCAAGTCGCGCGAGGTGGTGATCGGCACCACCGACCTGGGCATCGCCTATTGGGCCAGCGGGCGGCACGAAGAAGCGGTCACCGCCTTCGATCGCGCGATCACCGTGTGGAGTGAAGCCTTCCCCACGCATCCTTCGTACGCAGTCGCGCTCCTCGGCCGCGTGCAGGCGAAGCAGGCCCTGGGCCAACCGGTGAACGTGGCCGAGCTGGAACACGCCCTCGAGCTGAGCGGAGACCTGCCGCCGTTCGAACGAGGCCGGGTGCTCCTGGCGCTCGGTCTGGCCGTCGACGATCCGAAACGGGCGCGCACGCTGGTCACGGAAGCCAAGCAAGCACTCGAGACGACCACCCTGCCCCTCATCGCCCGCGAGCAACAACGCGCGGCGGCCTGGCTGGCAGCGAACCGGTGAAGCATGGGCAGTGGGGGACTCGAACCCCCACTCCTGGCGGAACCAGATCCTACGTGTGGCGGGGCTACCATTTACGCCATCTGCCCCAAACACAAACGGCCGGTGACCCTCTCAGGTCACCGGCCG
>JANODF010000082.1:0-8575 GCA_031412555.1 Archangium sp.
AGGCGGTCGAAGTCTCGCGGCTCGAGAACGAACTGGTTTCTATTCACCACCTCGACACGGGCCGCAGGCTCGCTCTTCTTCATCCCGCAGGGAGATCACGCCCGTGGACCCGCCGTCAATCCCACGTGCCGTTGCTCCGCCCGGCCCGTCCTCGACACGCTCGGCCAGACCGGTCTATTTCCTCACAGGCTCTGAGGGGCCAACGCGAGTTCTCGATGATTCGGCTTTCGCTCTGTGCGGTGGTGTTTCTGTCCGCGTTTCTCGCTTGAGGCTGCTCGAGGATGGCGGGGTCGAGGCCTGCGGCGAGGTTTCTGGATACGAGCTGCTCGCTCGATAGCTGGCCCCTCACCCCAACCCTCTCCCCGGTGGGGAGAGGGAGATTCAGGCTTCGAGCTGGGCGTAGTTGACCAACTCGATGCCCCGTTTGGCGATCGCGTCGCGCACGCGGGGGCTGAGCACGGCGGCCAGCTCTTCTTCCCACTGGTAATGCCAGCTCGGATCCTGCGGTATCACGCCCGGCTCGAGGCCCGGGTGGGTGACGATCTCGTTGTCGCCGTCGCGCAGGTTCTCGATCAACCGGAGCAGCCGCTTTTCGTTCAGCCGGCCTGATTCGAACACCCCGACCGCGCGCACTCGCTTCACTCCACGCGGCTGCTTCGCTCTCGCAAGCGCACCCAGCAGTGCCGACTTCAGCGCCGAGCGCGGGTGCACGAACCAGTGGGCAGTGGGCCGCTCGGAGGGCCAGCGCATCGGCAGGCCCAGCTCAGCGGCGAGCACCTCGACGATCGAGGTCATGCCCGGCAGCAGGTGCAGGTGCTGATGCGTGTCGAGGTGATCGATCTGCGCGCCCAGCTCCTGAACGCGGCGGGCCTGCGCGCGGAACTCGGTGACGATCTCTTCAGCGGGAATCAGGCGCGCGAGCCAGGCGGCCGACAGCTCCGTCCAGTTGCTGCGAAAACGCCCACCCGGGGCCAGCCAGCGCACGTCACGCGCCGGCGCGGCAGGGCTGAGGTGCGTGGTGAGGCAGAGGTGAAGACCCAGGCCCAGCTTCGTCTTGCTCGCGCGGCGAATCGCTTCTGGAGCGGTGGGCCCGGTGGCCAGCACGGTGGCGCTGGTGACCACGCCATCGGTGTGCGCCGCAAAGATGCCTTCGTCGATGCGCGGGTGAAGGCCGAGATCGTCTGCGTTGATGACCAGACGAATCACGAAGTGCCAGACGCCTTCTTCGACGGGAACGCCGCGACGTCACGAGGCAGCCGCACGGGCCGGGCCGGGTTCTTCGGGTTGCGCGTGTCTTCAAAGAGCGAACCCAGCTCCTTGATCATCTTCACGATCACCTGCGGGCTGGCCAACGTCGAGATGCCGCGCGTGCGCGGGAAATAGTCGACGCCCATCTGGAAGACCTTGAAGCCCTTGCGAATGGCCTTCACCACCAGCTCGGCATCGATGAACGAGCCCTGCGCCTTCAAGTCGATCGACTCGAGCACGCGGCGGTGCACCACCTTGAAGCTGAAGTTGATGTCTTTGATCGCCACGCCGAACACCGAGCTGATCAGCGCGTTGTAGACGAACGAATACAAGATCCGCTTCGGGCCTTCGCTGGTGCGGTCGAACCGGAAGGCGCAGATCATGTCGGCCTCCAGGTAGTCCATCAGATGGAGCGCGCGCTCGAGCTCGTTCAAGTCGAACGGCAGGTCCATGTCGGAATAGATGACCACGTCCTTCGTGCTCGACGAGAAGCCTGTCTTCATCGCCCCGCCGAGCTTCTGATTCACCTCGTGCGAGACGCACCGAATGCGCGCGTCGCGGCGGCTGAGCCCCTCGGCGATCTCCTTCGTGCGATCGGTGGAGGCATCGTTGACGACGATGATCTCCCAGTCGTCAGTGAGGCGATCGAGCACGGTCTTGGCGCGGCTCACCGCGCGCTCGACGTACTCCTCCTCGTTCCAGGCGGGGAAGAACAGGCTCAAGCTTGGGCGGGCCATGCTCCGCGTATCCCATACCTCTTTCACAGCGCCAAGCATGCGCCGGGGACAAAACAGAGGTATGCCACCTGCCATGGGGGTTCGTTGGACAGTGCTCGTCGTCAGTGACGTGACCTCGTCAGGCGACGCGCTCGTCCGCGAGCTCGAAGACGCAGGCGCCAAGGTGCTCACGGCGCGCACGGCCTCGGAAGGTTTTGGTCACCTGATCGACGGCCCCATCGATGTGGCGATCGTCGACCTCGCGCTCTCCGCCGACAGCGGGCTGCCCGTGCTGCATCACTTCCGCTCCGAAGCGGGGCAGACCCCGGTGCTCTTGCTCTCCGACAGCGACGACCCGGTGGTGCGCGCGTCGGCGTTCGGTCAGGGCTGCGACGACTACCTGGTCAAGCCGGTGGCCGCGGGCGAAGTGGTGGCGCGTGCGCTGCGCCGCATGGAGGTGCACCAGGCCCTGCGCGCGGCGAGGGCCGAGTCGGAGCGGCTGCACCAGCTGGCGGTCACCGACGGGCTCACCCAGGTGGCCAATCACCGTCACTTCCAGGATCGGCTGCGCGAAGAGTTCCGCCGGGCCCAGCGCTACGACGACCCGCTCGCGTTGATTTTGGTCGACCTCGATCACTTCAAGAACGTGAACGACACCTTCGGCCACCAGGTGGGTGACGAGGTGCTCTTCTCCATGGCCGCGTGCGTGAAAGCCGCCGTGCGGGAGACCGACTTCGTGGCCCGCTACGGGGGAGAAGAGTTCGCGGTGCTCCTGCCGAAGACCCACCTCGCCGGAGCGTTGACTGTGGCGGAGCGTATCGCTGCGGAAATGCTGGGGATCAAGGTGGGGGCGGCCGGTCTGAAGGTCACCGCCTCGTTCGGGGTCTCCGGCTTCCCGGGGAGGTCGGTAAACACCTCAGAACAGCTCGTCCGAACGGCGGATGAAGCGCTCTACCGGGCGAAGCGGGAAGGTCGCAATAAAATCAGCCTGTTCCAGGCGCCGGTCCTCGCTTCAGCGAGTTGATCCCCCCTGGGTCGACTTGACCCCGAATACCACCCAGTGGGTTACTCCCGACCCCGGTGTGTTCGCGTGCTCAGATTGAAAATATGTCTCAAATCAAGCGGTTGTGCCGACTCATGGGTTGGCCGTGCACTTGCTCAGGAATCTGACCCGTGGAAACCGCAGCCAACCTCAACACGGAGCCTTCGAAGCCCGGGAAGCTGCTCCTGGTGGACGACGAGGAGAACATCCTTCGTTCGCTGCGCCGGGTGCTGCGCCGCGGTGAGTGGGAGATCGAAACGGCCCCGGACGCCGAGACGGCGCTCAAGCTGTTCGACCGCTTCAGGCCCGGGGTGGTGATCAGCGACTTCCGCATGCCGGGCATGAACGGGGTCGACTTTCTGGCCCGGGTCAAAGACCTGATGCCGCACGCGCAGCGCATCATGCTGACCGGCCAGGCCGACCAGCTGGCCATCGAAGAGGCGATCAACCGCTCCGAGGTGTTCCGCTTCATCAGCAAGCCGTGGAACGACGCGCAGCTGCTGTTGACGGTGAAGAGCGCCTTCGAGCAGCACTACCTGGTCACCGACAACCAGCGCCTGGCTGAGCTGACCCACCAGCAGAACACCGACCTTCGCCAGCTCAACGCCGACCTCGAGCAGCGGGTGCAGCAACGCACCCTGATGCTCTCGCGGGCCAAGCGGGAATGGGAGCTCTCGTTCGACACCATCGACAACCCGCTGGCCGTGGTGAGCACCGATGACCTGGTGATCCGCCGGGCCAACCGGGCGTCGGCGAAGGTCTCGAACCGCGACGTGCAGGAGCTCAACAAGGGGCTCAAGTGCCACGAGTTTCTCTTCAATCGCGACACCCCATGCCCCGGTTGCCAGGTGGGCCCTGGGCTCAAGGCGCCCGCGACGCTGGAGATCGCACACGGGCCGCGCACCTTCGTAGCGAACGTCTACCCGATGGACGACGAGCCCATCGCGGTCTGCCACTACCGCGACGTCACCGATGAACGCGCGCTCACCCGCCGGATGATCGAGAGCGAGAAGATGATCGCCATCGGCAACCTGGCCGGCGGCGTGGCGCACGAGATCAACAACCCGCTGGGCGGCATTCTCGCCTTCTCTCAGCTGATGAAGCGCGACGCGGGCCGCACGCCGCAAGATCTCGAGGCACTCGATCTGATCGAAGAGAGCGCGATGCGGTGCAAGCGCATCGTGGAGAGCCTGCTCAAGTTCAGCCGCCGCTCGAAGGTCGAGGATCGCCGCGCGTTCGACCTGAGCAAGTGCGTGGAAGACGCGGCCGTGTTGTTCCGCGCGCAGATCAAGAAGCACCCGCGGGCGAAGCTCGAGCTGAAGATGAGCACGTCGACGCTCAACGTCTACGGCGACCCGTCGCAGCTGGGCCAGGTGGTGCTCAACCTGCTGCACAACGGCCTGCAGGCGTTCAAGGACTTCGAAGGCACGCTCACGGTGGAGACGGGGCTGACCAAAGAAGGCGCCAGCTTCTTCCGGGTCACCGACACGGGCTCGGGCATTCCCGAAGAGAACCTGACGCGCATCTTCGAGCCGCACTTCACCACCAAGCCGCCGGGCGAAGGCACGGGGCTGGGGTTGTCCATCGCGTATCGCATCGTCGAAGACCACGGCGGGCACTTCGACGTGAAGTCGACCCTCGACGTCGGCAGCGTCTTCGAAGTCCAGATTCCCGTGCAGCACGGGGGAGGAAATCCATGAGCGCCATTCCGACGCAGCAGACGCGCAAGGCGAAGATCCTGGTCGTCGATGACGACAAGATCGTGCTTCGGGCCGCCACGGAGATCCTGTCGCGCGAGGGCTACCAGGTCGTGGCCATCGACGACGCGGTGGAAGGCCTGGCTGCCTCGAAGGACCCCACCATCGACGTCGCCTGTCTGGACATCAAGATGCCCAACCTCTCAGGCATGGACCTGCTCAAGGCCTTCAAGCAGAGCCGGCCCGACGTCGAGGTGATCATGATGACCGCCTTCGCCACGGTGGAGACGGCCGTCGAAGCGGTGAAGGGCGGGGCGTACGACTACCAGACGAAGCCGTTCGAGAACATCGACGTGCTCACGCTCGCGGTGGGCCGTGCGGCCGAGAAGAAGGCGCTGCGCGATCGCACCAAGGTGCTCGAAGAGGCGCTGTCGGCGCGCAACCAGTTCGAAGATCTCGTCGGCCAGTCGGGCCAGATGCGCTCGGTGTTCAAGCTGGTGGAGACGGTCAGCTATTCGACCGCGACGGTCTTGATTCAGGGCGAGAGCGGCACGGGGAAAGAGCTCGTGGCGCGCGCGATTCACTTTCGCAGCCCGCGTAAAGACAAGCCCTTCGTGGCGGTGAACTGCTCGGCGCTGACCGACACCCTGCTCGAGAGCGAGCTCTTCGGTCACATGAAGGGCAGCTTCACCGGCGCCACCACGAACAAGAAGGGTCTGTTCGAAGCGGCCGACGGCGGCACCATCTTCCTCGACGAGATCGGCGACATTCCCGCGGCCACCCAGGTGCGGCTGCTGCGCGTGCTGCAAGAGGGTGAAGTGAAGCGGGTCGGCGCGAACGACACCCTGAAGGTCGACGTTCGGGTGATCGCGGCCACCAACGTGGATCTCGCCAAGGCCAAGGAGACGGGGAAGTTCCGTGAGGACTTGTTCTACCGCCTCAACGTGATCACCGTGCAGTTGCCCCCGCTGCGTGACCGGCCGGATGACGTGCCGCTGCTCGCTCAGCACTTCCTGAAGATCTACGCGGCGAAGGTCGGCAAGAAGGTCACTTCGATTTCACCGGGCGCGATGGAGTCGCTCACCACGGCCCGTTGGGTCGGCAACGTGCGCGAGCTGGAGAACTGCCTGGAGCGCGCGGTGGTGTTGTGCGCGACCGAAGCGGTGGAGGTCGAAGATCTGCCTCCGGAGATCCGGAACAATCAGCGTGGGGGAGGGGACATCGAGGTGTTCAGCCTGGCGCACCTGCCGTACGCGCAGGCCAAGAAGCTGGCGATGCGGGCGTTCGAGCGGCGGTACCTGTCGGCGCTGCTGGACCGGTCGAGCAACAACGTGTCGATGGCGGCTCGCGCGGCGGGCGTGGATCGTTCGAACTTCCGCCGGCTGCTCAAGCAGTACGAGGTGGGCGGCCGCACCATGAAGGGCGGCGAGAACGATGATGAGGGTGAAGATTTTGATGAGGCGGCTGGGTAGGTTTCAGCGCCCTCACCCTGACCCTTTCCCGAAGGGAGAGGGGATCCCGTCAGCCGTCTTCGCCCGGTTCTTTCGGGGCTCGTTTGGCCCGGATGTCGTCGATGCGTTTGCGGTGACGCTCTTCGAAGCCGTTGGTGCTGGGCTCGTAGAACTTCTCGTTGCGCAGGCCTTCCGGCAGGTAGCTCTCGATCACGAAGTTGCCTTCGAAGTCGTGCGGGTACTGATACCCGCCGCCGTAGCCCAGTGACTTCATCAACTTCGTCGGTGCGTTTCGCAGGTGCATCGGTACCGGCAAGGGCCCGTGTTTCTGAATCGCCTCGCGCGCCTTCGCATAGGTGGTCAGCGCGGTGTTCGATTTGGGGGCCATCGCGAGGTACGTGACGGCCTGCGTGAGGGGCAACGTGCCTTCGGGGAAACCCATCAACTCGACGGCTTGGAGCGCGCTGGTGGCCACCCCGAGCGCCTGGGGATCGGCGTTGCCCACGTCTTCGCTCGCGAAGATCACCATGCGTCGCACGATGAACCGGGGATCTTCACCGGCCTCGATCATCCGGGCGAGCCAGTACACCGCACCATCGGGGTCTGACCCGCGCATCGATTTGATGAAAGCGGAGATGACGTTGTAGTGCTCCTCGCCGCCCTTGTCGTAGAGCAGGGTGCGCTGCTGCACTGCTTCTTCCGCGCCGTGGCGATCGACGTGGGTGCCGCCGTATTTCGCTGCGACCTCCAACGCGGTGAGTGCCTTGCGCGCATCACCCGAGGCGATCATCGCCAGAAACGACAACGCGTCGTCATCGATGGTCACCTTGCCATCGAGCCCCCGCGGGTCGGCCACGGCGCGCTTGAGCAGATCGCGCAGTTCGTCTTCTTCGAGCCCTCTCAAGGTGAGCACGCGCATGCGGGAGAGCAGCGCGGCGTTCACCTCGAACGACGGGTTCTCCGTGGTCGCGCCGAGCAGGGTGAGGGTGCCCTTCTCGACGTGCGGCAGCAGGGCGTCTTGTTGCGCCTTGTTGAAGCGGTGGATCTCGTCGACGAACAAGATGCTTCGCTTGCGGTTCATCTTCCACCGCTCTTCCGCTGCAGCCACCGCCTCGCGCAGATCCTTCACACCGCTGAGCACCGCGGAGACCGCCTCGAAGTGTGCGCCCGTGGCCTTCGCGATGATGCGTGCGAGCGTGGTCTTCCCGGTTCCGGGGGGGCCCCAGAAGATCATCGAGGGCACCTGATCGAGCTCGATCGCCTTGCGCAACAGTCGGCCGGTGCCGGTGAGGTGCTCTTGCCCGACGTATTCCTCCAGCGTGCGCGGCCGCATGCGCTCGGCGAGCGGCGCCCGGGCCTCGGCCTCGACACTGGCAGCACGATCGAACAGATCCATCGGCAGTTCTCTAACAGGCGTGCGCGTTGACTCAGGAATCAATATCGTCCCCACCGGAGGCGTCACCCATGGCTACGAAGAAGGCAGTCATCACCTGTGCGTTGACCGGCGTTCTCACCGATCCCGAGCAGCACCACGTGCCGGTCACTCCGGAGCAGATGGCGAAAGAGGCGCGTCGGGCGCGTGATGCCGGCGCCTCCATCGTGCACGTGCACTTCCGCGATCAGGAGCCAGGCAACGGCCGCATGCCTTCGTGGGACCCGAAGGTCGCCCAAGACATCTGCGACGCCATTCGCGCCGAGGTGCCTGACATTCTGCTGAACCTCTCCACGGGCGTGATGGGCGACGACATCAGCGCGCCGGTGGCCTGTCTCGAGGCGGTGAAGCCCGAGATGGCCGCGCTCAACGCGGGCTCGCTCAACTATCTGAAGTTGAGATCGAACAACGAGTGGGCCTGGTCGCCGCTGCTGTTCGACAACCAGGTCTCGAAGATCGAAGCCTTCGCCCAGGTGATGAAGGCCAACGGCATCGTCCCCGAGTGCGAATGTTTCGACACCGGCATCCTGCGCAGCGTGACGATGTTCGCCAAACGCGGAATGGTGCCCAACCCGCCGCACGTCTCGTTGGTGATGGGCGTCGAGTCGGGCATGCCCAACAAGCCGCAGTGGCTGCCGCTGCTGCTCGAGGAGATGCTCCCCGGTACCCACTGGCAGGTGATCGGCATCGGCCGCCAGGAGGTCTGGGCGCTGCACCGCCGCTGCGCCGAGCTGGGCGGCGACCTGCGCACGGGCCTCGAAGACACCTTCTATTTGCCCGATGGAACGAAGGCCTCGAGCAACGGCCAGCTGATCGAGGCCATGGCGAAGATCGCCGTGGAGTCGGGGCGGGTGGTGGCCACGCCCGACGAGGCCCGGCAGATCCTGGGTCTGCGAGCGCGCTGATTCTGGGGATTGACCGCGTTATTCCTCCGCAATGGCTTCACCGACCTTTATTGCCTCGCTCGACGAGGGCCGGGCTCGCTACGC
>JANODF010000083.1:0-11130 GCA_031412555.1 Archangium sp.
CCGCCGGTGCCGCCACCTGATCCGCCGCCTGATCCACCGCCGGTGCCGCCGCCTGATCCACCGCCTGATCCTCCGCCTGATCCTCCGCCTGATCCTCCACCGGTGCCACCGCCAGCGCCGCCGCCCGTGCCGGCATCGGAGATCCCAGCGTCCACGCCGGCATCTTGAGCCATGCCGCTGTCGGCCGTACCTCCGCCGCCACCTGCCGCGCCGCCGCCCGTGCCCGCACCACCTCCGACGCCCGTGCCGCCTCCTGCCCCCGCACCACCACCACCGGTCCCTCCGCCCGTGGCGCCCGCGTCTGCTGTCGGCAGGGTGGGGCACAGCGCGAGCGCAGGCGCGCAGCGGCCTCCCGCGCACGCCGCTGGTTCGGGCTGACAGGAAATGGCCGACTCGCAGAAACACGTGTCGACCACGCCCGAGGGGCAACACAGCACCCAGCCCGGCGTCAGGTGCGCGCCTTCTTCGTAGAGCGGATCGAAGCAGGCCGCCGCCACCAGGCCGAAGAACAGGGCAGCGCGGGACGTGCGGAACTTCATGCGAGCGCCCTCTTAGCTGTCATCGGTCGGCCGTTCGACACCTGAGCCGTCCGCCGAGGGACATCGGAGGCGAATCGCCAGGCCCCTCACCCCGACCCTCTCCCCGAGGGGAGAGGGAGATCAAAGGGCGAGCGCCAACCCCACGGTGCCGCCGAGGCGAGGGGCGAGGGTGGTGCCGGTGAGCTTCTTCACCACCGCACCGCCCGCTGTCCCGTGAACGAAGAACTCGAGCGGGCCCACCAGGCGCACCCGGCCTTCGAGTGCGAGCGCGAGCGCCAGACCCAGGCTGGTGCGGGAGGTGCCGTCAGGCAGGCCGTCCTGAAGAATGAGCATCGGTCCCGTCTCCACGCCGAGGGCGAGGCTGGCGCGCGACCAGGAGAACCGGTGTCCCGTGCCGAGGCGCAGCTCGAGCTCGGTCTGGTGAAAGGTGGCCGAAGTGCCATCACGCCACGCGAAGGCAGCGGAGAGCTGATTGAGCGGGCCCAGCAGGTACCCGTCGCGGCGCACGCGCAGCTCGGCGCCGGGCTGCACCACGAGGCCGTTCAGGAAACCCGAGGCGATGCCTGCTCCGGCGGAGATCACCAGCCGGGTCTCTTCACCGCCTTTCCGCGCGACGCGGAGCAAAGATGCCTGCTCGAGATCACCGCCGGTCAAGGTGGCGCCGCCCGTCGCGGGCACCAGCACCACGCGCTCCATCACGCCGTCAGGCACCCGCAGCTGCACGCGGTAGCTGCCTGGCGGCAGTGCGAGCGAGACCGGACCTTCTGCCTTGTCGACGTCGGCGAACACGTTGCCCGTGGCATCGGAGACCACCAGCCATCGGCCCGGCGCGCGCACGTCGAGGGTCAGCCGCGAGACGCTGCGCTGGGGCTCCGCGAGAATGAGCTGACCTGCGCCCCGAAGGTCGACCGAGAAAGCGGGGCGCTGCACGCCGCCACGAGACGAGAAGGTGGCCTCGATGGTGCGCGCCCAGGCCCAGCCATACACCTCGTCGAGCGTGACCTTGCCGTCGCGTGAGGTGTCGGCGGCGCCGCGCAGGCCGGTGACGAGGTAGTGGGTGAAGTAGCTGCCTTGCAGCGCATCGCTCTCCTGGGCGTATTCGTCGGCGCCTGAAGCCGAGATGAGCACGCGGCCTTCGACACCCGAGGCTTCGATGCGCGTCGCCGGGACGTCGGTGGGCTTGAGGCCTTTGAGCTGCGTCACGCGGCCTGATTGGCAGGCGTCGATCACCAGCAGCCCCACCTGCACCGGGGCTGCGCGCATGAAGTCGACCAGCTCCTGCAGGGGGAGCTCGGTGCCCGCGAGGTGGAGCATGCCGTCGCCGGAGTGTGAGGAGACGTAGATGATCAGCCGCTCGTGGGGTCCTGGGCCCATCGACTCACGAAGGCGGGCGAGGGCGGTGCGCACGGTGGTGGCGTCGGCTCCGGCGACCGCGGTGACGTCTTGCGCGGCGAAACCGCCGACGTCGACGAGGGCTTCTTTCACCTTTCGCGCGTCGGTCTCGGCGAAGCGGAGCTGCTCTTCGGCGGCCAGCCCACGGTTTTCTCCGACGACCAGACCGAAGCGCCGGCCTTCAGCGGAGGCGGGCAGGGCAATCAGCAGCGCGATGAGGGCGATGACATTGGCTCCCTCGCCCTGCGAAGCGGGGAGAGGGTTGGGGTGAGGGGCCACTGGCGCACCCTTCATGGAACGGCCAATTTCACGCTGACGCTCTCCCGATCGCCCTCGCGCTCGAACACCGCGGTCACCGTCACATCACCGGGCGTCACCTCGAGCTGCGTGAGCGGCACCCGCGCGCCCGCCGTCACTGCACCCGAATACAAAGACTCCTTCTTTCCCTCCGCATCGACGGCGAACACTTCGACCCTCGAAAACCCCGCAGCGCCGACCGCGAGCGTCAGCCGGCTGCCCGGCGCCGCATGCGTCACGGTGTTGCCCGCGCCATCCAGCAGCATGATTGTCGGAGCGCCCTTGACCCGGTCCTCAGGAACCGCGCGCGGCCAGGCGAAGAACAACGCGATGCCCGCGGCCAGAGGCAGTGCGATCGCCAGCACGCGCAAGAACGATCCCCGGGCTGGTTTGGGCGCGAGCGCCTCGAGCTGACGCTTCGCCTCTGGGCGGGCCATGAACGCCACGCTCTCCACCCGCAGCTGCTCGACCCGCTGCCTGCACTGCGCGCAGTGGCTCAAGTGCGCGGGCGCCTCGCCGAACCCCGCGACCACTTCATCGAGCTGCAGCGCAGACAGATGTTCACTCACGACTCGACTCCTGTCGGCAACGCACCGAGCGCTTCAAGCTTCTGCCGCAGCTCTTCCACCTCGCGCACGATCGTCTTGCGGGAGAGACCGAGCACGTCGGCGACCTCCTGCTGGGTCAGGCCGTCGATGAAGAGCAGGCTGGCCACTTCGATCTCGCGATCATCGAGGTGACCCAGCCAGCGCGTGAGCAACTGGCGCGCCTCCACGTGATCGACCGAAGTCGAGGGCTCCACGGGCACGACGGTCAACAACGGCTCGCGCAGCTTGCGGCTGCGGATCTGGTTGAGCGCGACGTTGGTGGTGACGCGGTAGACCCACGTCATCGGTCTCGACTCGCCGCGAAAGGCTGCACCGTGGGTCAACATGCGCTCGAAAACCTCCTGGACGACGTCCCATGCGTCCGCGTCGCGAGCGAGCAGCACCCGTGCACGGCGGAACACCACCGGCGCGAACTGCGCATAGAGACGCTGCACCTCGTCACGGGTCAGCCCTCCGCTCGTTGGCGGCCCCATCGAAAGACCACTCCCTGCCGGTGCTTGTGACACGCGAGCCCGTTCGCGTGGGACACCCGAGGCGGGCGGCTCATACCACGCTGCCGGTGTTCGCTCGGTTGTGGCATGGTGCGGCTTCGTGAGTTCCCGCCGCCCGACGCACACGCAGACCCTCGAAGTGTTGCGCGAGACCCTGCTCGAGGGGCCAGGCCACGCGACACCCGCCATCCGCGCGGCCGCCGCTTCAGGCGAAGGTGAAGGCACGCTCGGCGCCTACGTGCAGCAGATCCACTCGGCTGCGTACAAGGTGACGGCCGAGCAGGTGAACGCGCTTCAGAAGTCGCACTCCGATGACGTGCTCTTCGAGGTCACCGTCTGTGCTGCGTTCGGTGCGGCGAAGAAGCGCCACGACGCGGGGCTCGCGGCGCTCGATGCGGCATGGAGCGAATCATGATCTGGTTCGCTTCACCTCGGCCAGCCGTCCGCTGCGCTTCCGTCTGTCTCGCGCAGCGTTCCGCCGCTGACGGTTCCGCTTCATGACCAGCATCCGTCTCGCGGGCGTCGCGCACGGTCACTCCTTCAAGGAACGCCTGGTGCTCGGTTTGTTGCGGCTCGCGGGTGGCGGCAGGCCCGCGCCCGACGTGGTGCGCACGCTGCTCTACCGGCGCTCGTTCTGGGGTGATCGGTACAACGATCTGCTGCAACCGGTGATGCGTGGCGACGGCGCGTGGATCATCGGCGAGCGCGAGCTCTTCGCGGCGTTCATCGCGCATCTCAATCGATGTCGATTTTGAACGGCTGCCCACGGCGCGGTCGCGTCGTCTGAACTCGGGGCGAACGTCGTCGACGCGGTCCTCGCGGACTTTCGGACGGCACCCGTGTCGCCGCAGGTCAAGGCGATGTGCGCGTACCTCGAAAAAATGACGGTGGGCACGGTGACGGTGGCCGATGCCCGGGAGCTGAAGGCCGCGGGCGTCACGAAGGAAGCGGCCGAAGACGCGCTCTTCATCGCCTTCTGCTTCAATCAGATCGTGCGCATCGCCGATGCCCTCGACTGGGAGATCCAGACCCCCGAAGGGTTCGCTGCGGGGGCGAAGAGCCTGCTCAAGTTTGGGTACCTGCTTCCGTTTCACCGTCGAAAGCGTTGACGCACCGAAGCTGGTGCGGCTATTCATCGACCCACGCGGTGGTAGCTCAGTTGGTAGAGCATGAGCTTCCCAAGCTCAGGGTCGAGGGTTCGAATCCCTTCCGCCGCTCAAGTCGCCCCGGGTTCTCTGAAAGAGGACCCGGGGCTTCGTTTTTCCCCGTCAGCTTCACGGCGAAGCGAACGTGAATAAGTGGGTTGACACTCCGGCGCGATTCCCGTACTTCCCGCGCCGCTTTTGCAGTTCGTTGTTGCGGATCGGCCCTGTCGTCTAGTGGCCTAGGACGGAGCCCTCTCACGGCTTAAACCCGGGTTCGAATCCCGGCAGGGTCAAAAGTCCCGGACGTCCCCGGGCAAACACTGAAGGCCCCGAGCTCACCCTCGGGGCCTTTGGCGTTTCTGGGGGTGCCTGTGGCGAGCTTCTCCGACGCGCTCGAGAGCAACCCGGCGCCGACCGCGTTGGGCGACGTGTCGCTCCGCTACGAGCCCTCGATGCTGATCGGCGAGACCGCGAAGCGGAAGGCCACCTGGCGCTCCAGCGCGCTCTGGGTCGGCGGGGTCGCGCTTCTGCTCTCCTCGGTCGGCGCGTTGATTCTGCAGGCCGACTTCTCGACAGCGCTGGTGCTGGTGGTGCTCGGCGCCGCGGGCATCGGCGCCGCCGTGCTCACGGAGCGGTTCGAAAAACGGCAGCGCCGCTTCGTGGCCAACTTCGGGACCGTGAGTCTGCGGCTCGACTTCACCTCGCCCATCGCCGGCCATGCGCTCACCCTGGTGGTGCCGTTCGATTCGGTGCGCGCGGCTGAGTTGCTGCCGCAGGCCGATGGGGCGAGCTGTCTGTGTGTCGACTTCGAACGTGACGGCGGGCTGCTGCGTGAGGTTCTCGTCGCTCACATTCCGGCCTCGCAGCAGGCTGACGCGGAGCGGCTCGAGCGCGTTCTCAAGGGTGCTTTCGGTCTTGGTCAGAAGCCGCCGCTGATCGAGCCCGATGATTCGAGTTTTGAATCGTAGTGGGCCCCTCACCCGGTCCTTTGGACCGACCTCTCCCCGCTTCGCAAGGCGAGATTTCTTAACGGGTCTTGCGGAGCAGCGCGCCCAGGCTCTCGTTCAGGTTGCTCAAGGTGATCACCTGTTCGATGCCGTCTTCACTGAGGGCGAGCTCTTTGATCAGCCGCGCCTTCACGCGATCCACCAGCGCAGTGCGAGCGGCGGAGACCCTGCGCGCGGCCGTGGCGCGGTGCACCTGGTAGAGCCCCGCGAGCACGTCGATGCTCAACCCATCGAGGAAGTACTGCCGCAGGAGATTGCGCTCCGGGGTGTCCAGCTCCTGGAAGCTCGCTTCGAGGGCCCGGGTGAACTCGGTGGTGTACGCGCCGCGCATCGCCGCCAACTCGGGCTCCGGCATCGGCAGCTCGCCGAGCTCGTCCAGGTCGACGTGTTTGCGCTCCCGGCGCGCTCGCTTGAGGGCTTCGTGCACGGCGATCGATCGCACCCAGCTGCCCAGATCACCGCGGCCGGAATAGGTGGCGATCAACGGGCCTCCGGGCCTGACGAAGAGCTCGAAGCGCATCCACCCCAGCACGTCTTCGGTGATCGCCTGGCTGAGTTTGAGCCGCTGGAGCGCGCGGCTGGCCTGAGAGAAGTAGACGCGCTCGAAGTAGGCGATCGCCGGGCTGTGGTGTTCGGCGCAAGCCCAGGCCAGCAGGAGATCGGCCAGCTTGAGCTTGCTGGCGTCGGTGACTTGCTCGCCTCTTGATTGGAGGAAGGCGGTGAGGTCGATGGTGACGCCGTGCTCGGCCAGCTCGTTTGCGGCTTGCTTGAGCTCCGGGGGGATCACCCGGGGAATGTACAACAAGCCCCTCACCCCGACCCTCTCCCAGAGGGAGAGGGAGACAGGGGGATGGCGCGTCATGTTTCGTGATGCGGGTCAGCTCGGGCCCACCTGCGACGCGCGACTCCAGCTGAGCTGTGCTCCCCGCTCGGAAGAGCGCATGGCACGCAGGCTGCTCAACGCACCGCACGGAGGTTCACCGTGCTGCACAAACTTCTTCCTCTCCTCTGCCTGACCCTGAGTCTTCCCTGCGCCGCGTGGGATGTCCGCACCGACTCCGAAGGTGATCTCGTTCGTTGGGGCAAGCCGCTGGTGATGGTGCTCGACGCGAAGGCGGGTCAGCTCCTGCACGACTCGCACGCTGAATCGGCGATCGCCGCCGCAGTGAAGAACTTCGAAGACGCCACGCCGTACCTCGAGGTCTCCATGACCATCGGCGAAGGCAAGCCCATCGGCTACGTGGTCGGCGCCAGCGACAACCAGAACTCGATCCTCGTGCTGGAAGACTGGCCCTATTCCGAAGACGCGCTCGCGGTGACCCTGGTCAGCCTCAATGCGCGTACCAACGAGCTGCTCGACGCCGACGTGGCCTTCAACGTCGAGTCGCACCGCTTCAAGGTGCTGCCCGACGCCGCGAAAGACGAGCGCCAGTTCGACGACGTGCAGAACACCATCACCCACGAGCTGGGCCACGTGTTGGGGCTGATGCACAACAACGCGACCGAGGATCTGGTGATGTACCCCTCGGCGCCCCCCGGCGAGGTGAGCAAGCGCACCCTCAAGGCCGACGATCGTGACGGGCTGCTCTCGCTCTACGGCGTGGAGCCCGAGCCCGCCGCGGTGGCTCCGGTGTTCGCCGGCTGCAGCTCGACCGCCAGCTCTCCCGTGTGGCTGATGCTGCCGATGATGATGCTCGGCCTGCTCAAACGCAGCCGCCGCCTCGCCCTGGTCGCGCTGGTGCCCGCGCTCAGCCTCGCCGCCGAGCCCCTGCCTGCCGCGGTGAGCCGGGCCTCGGAGATCGCGTTGGTGCAGGTCACCGCGCGTCAGTCACACCAGCACCCGGCTCACCCCGGGCTCATCGTCACCCAGCTCACCGTCAGCCCCGTCGAGTGCCTCAAAGGCGCCTGCGCCGGGTTCTCGCACGTGGTGGTGGCCGGTGGCCGGCTCGGTGATCTCGAGCAGCTCGCCGTGCACGAACCGGTTCCCGCTGAAGGCCAACGCGTGCTGGTCACCCGCACCAACGGCCGCGTGCGCGTGCTGTGGGTCGAACCCGACGTGCAGGCCCGCATCATCCAGGCCCTGCGCTCCAGCTCCGGGTGGGTCGTACCCCAGGGGAGCACATCACCCCCCTCCACCTCCACCCAGACGCCCGCAATCACACCGTGATCCGCTGGCACCTGCCTTGAAGTCCCACACCCCCGAGGAGATTCACATGGCCCTTCCCCCCCGCCGGATCCTGATTGTCGATGACGAAGAGAACGTGCTTCACGCGCTGCGCCGCAGCCTGCGCAAAGAAGGGTACGAGCTCTTCTTCGGCGCCGAGCCCGCCGAAGGCCTCGCGGTGATGAAGGAGCAGCCGGTCGACATGGTGATCAGCGATCACCTGATGCCGAACATGACCGGCCTCGAGTTCCTCAAGATCGTGCGCGATCGCTACCCCGACACGATGCGCCTGATGCTCACCGGCCACGCCGACATGCAGACCGCGGTCGACGCCATCAACCACGGCAACATCTACCGGTTCCTCACCAAGCCCTGGGATGACACCGAGCTCAAGGTGACCCTCTTCCTGGCCTTCGAGCAGCTCGACCTGGAGCGCGAGAACCGCAAGCTGCTCTCGATGGTGCGCCGCCAGTACGACGTGATGAAGACGCTCGAGGTGCAGCACCCGGGCATCGCGCACGTGGTTCGTGACGCGGAAGGCTATGTGCTGCTCGACGACGACGAGCGTTCTGGTTCTGTCGAGGTGCGTCTGCTTCAGGCCTCGTGACGGCCAATGGCGGCACAGCTCACAGCCCGGCTCGACTGCTTGACGGTGGTCGCCGATGAGGAGCTGCACGCGCGCATTCAAGAGGTGCTCGACGCGTGGCATCTCCGCTCCGAACGAGTGAACGAACAGACCGCCTTGCAGCGGGTCTCCCTGGGGCACTGCCGGGTGGTGGTGACCGAGCGGCGCCTGGGCCTGCGGCTGTATCTGGAGCGGCTTCGCGCGGCAGGCGCCGTACCGGTGGTGCTCGGTGGCCCCGGCCCCGACGTGAGCGCCGACATCGAATGTGTGGAGCGCCCCTCCGGGTTGGTGGCCTCTGTGTTCCGCGCGCAGGGCCGCTTGTTGGGCGTGGAGACCGGCAGCGCCGCGCGCGTTCGCCAATTCGCGCAGGTCATCGCCGAGCAGTTCGCCTTGCCCGATCTCGTTCAGGTGGCGATCGCCAAGACCCGCGAGTTGTGTGAGGCCGAGGGCGCGAGCCTGCTGTTGATCGAGCCGTCGACCGGCGGCCTCTACATCGACACCTCTTCGGGCGCGGCCACCGGGCTCGACCGCATTCAACTGCCCCGCGGCAAAGGCGTGGCGGGCAGGGTGGCGGTCGAAGCGCGCCCGCGCCTGGTGGAAGACGCGCAGAGCTGCGCCGACTTCGATCGTTCGGCCGACCTGCAATCGGGTTTCAGCACCGGCTCCATCGTGGCCGCGCCCCTGGTGCTGGGGGGCGACGTGCTGGGCGTGTTGATGGCCGTGCGTTCGATCGGGGCCACGCCGTTTGCGCCGGTGCACCTCGAGCGCCTGGTGCAGCTGACCCCTCACGTGGCGATCGCCGTGCACAACGCGCAGATCACCACCGCGCTGCGCACCTCGCAGGCGCAGGTGCTCGAGGCGAACCTCGATCTCGAGAAAAAGGTGAAGGAGCGCACCCAGCAGATCAGCCGCGCCAAGCAGGAGTGGGAGCGCACCTTCGACGCGATCGACGCGCCCATCGCGGTCATCGACAACTACGTGATTCGCCGCACCAACCAGGCCTACGCGCGCAAGGTGGGCCGGCCGGTGCGCGAGATCCCCGGCAAGAAGTGCCACGAGGTGTTCGCCCATCGCGACACGCCGTGCCCGGGTTGCCCGCTGGCCAAGGGCCGCGGCCACACCCTGGGCGCCGAGATCGAGACACCCGATGCGGCGACGGGGCGCTCCCGGTTCTTCAAGCTCAACGGCTACTGGCTCAACGACGATCCACGCGACGGCAGCGTGGTGGTCACCTACCACGACATCACCGAGTCCTACGTGATGGCCGAGAAGCTGCGCGAGAGCGAACGGCTGGCCGCGGTCGGTCAGCTCGCCAGCGGCGCGGCGCACGAGATCAACAACCCGCTGGGTTTCGTCACCTCGAACCTGCGCACCCTGCGTGGGCTCTTCGACGAGCTGCGCGCCTCGCTGCGCACCTTCGGCGACGTGGTGTTGATGGCGCGGGAGAACCGCAACGAAGAGCTGCTGGCGCTCCTGGCCAGCGGCGTGGAGCCCGATACGCAGCACATCGACGACGGTCTGGAGATGATCGACGAGTCGCTCGACGGTGCGCGCCGGGTGGGCGACATCGTCAAGGGCCTGCGCGAACTCTCCCGCCTGGAGATCGGCAAACGGGAGCCCGCCAACGTGAACGCCTCGGTCAGCCGGGTGGTGCGCGCCGAGCTGGGTGAAGCGACCAACGTGACGTTGCAGCTCGAAGCGAGCCTGCAGGCCGACATTCCCCCGCTGCAGCTCGATCAGGCGCTGGGTCACCTGCTGCGCAACGCGCGGCTGGCCACGCCGAAGAAAGAGAAGATCTTCGTGCGCACCTGGCAGACCACCGATCGCGTGATGGTGCAGGTGCGCGACGAGGGCCTGGGCATCGTGCGCGAGAACCTGCGGCGGGTGTTCGAGCCGTTCTTCACCACCCGCGGCGTGGGCAAAGGCATCGGGCTCGGGCTCACCGCGGCCTACGGCATCGTCAAACGCGTGGGCGGCGAGATCGAAGCGCAGTCGGAGGGGCCGGGCAAAGGCTCCACCTTCACCATTCTCCTGCCGCTGGCCGAAGTGCAGTCACTGGCCGACGTCGCCTGAGCCGGGAAGCAATCGGCGGGGTCGAGCGTTACGGTTTCGTTCGATGAAAATGCTCCGCGCCACCTCGTTCCACGACGGCCTGTCCGGCCAGTGGAATGCGTGTGTTCGCCGCACGTTCATCTTCCCTGGCTGACCCTGCCGCAGGCACTCGCCGCGGTGGGGTTCTCCTCCAACTCGGAGAGCCAATCCTCACACCAGGAGGTCGTTCCATGCTGACCCAACCGCCCATCACCCTCACGCGCCCCGACTTCGATCGCCTCAACGCCCTGCTGGAGCGGGCAGGTGCGTCCGTCAGGCACCTGCTGCTCGATCGCCTCGAAGAAGAAGTGCGCCGCGCCTCCGTGGTCGAGCCCTCCAAGGCGGTGGGCGTGGTCAGCCTGGGCCATCGCGTGGTGTACGAAAACCTCGAGTCGAAACAACGCCGCGAGGTGGTGCTGGTCGCGCCTGAAGACGCGCGTGCGGGCACGGAGTTCCTCTCGGTGCTCTCGCCCATCGGGTGTTCGCTCATCGGCCTCAAGCAGGGCGACACCTTCGCGTGGGACGATGGTCCGCGGCGCTGGAGGCTGCAGGTCATCTCGGTGCGGCGTGACTGAACCCGATGCTCGCTGGGGCCACCTGGTCAACGCTGCGTTTCATCTCGATGAGTTGAGGTCACCCGACGCTGCATCGGCCGTGGTGGCCCTCGACAGCGTGCTCGAAGCGTTCGACGTCGAGGTCGATCCAGTCGACGACTTTCGCAGCTACGCGGTCAGGCGCCTGGCGCTCAGCCTGCGCCGAGCTTTGTCTCCC
>JANODF010000084.1:0-2158 GCA_031412555.1 Archangium sp.
CGGGGAGAGGGTTGGGGTGAGGGGCCAGGGAACGGGCACACTCCCATCGGTGTCACTGGGCCAACTCATGAACCGAACTGCACTCATCCTCGCCGCAGCGTTGCTCCTCTCCGCGGGCGCGATGGTGTTGATGAAAGCCCCGGCCGCGCCAACCCCGATCCCGGTGGTCTGCAACTTCGATGAGAGCGAGTACCTGCAACTCAACCCTGACGTGGCGCGAGCGGTGGTGCGCCAGGAGTTCTCCTCGGGGCGGGATCACTTCGAGCGTTTCGGGCGAGGGGAAGGGCGGGCCCAGGCGCTGCGCTGCCCCGGCATGAGCACGCGCGGCCGGGTGGAGTCCACCTTCGCCCCGTGTGACTTCAACGAGAGCACCTACCTCGCCCTGAACCCCGACGTCGCCGCGGCCGTGCGCCGGGGGGCCATGGTGTCGGGCGCGTCCCACTACCTTCAGTTCGGAGCACGTGAAGGACGGCTCCCCAACGCGGGCTGCAAGCCGGCCCTGGCTGCGTGCACCTTCTCCGAGAGCCAGTACCTGCAGCTCAACCCGGACGTCGCCCGCGCGGTGGCCATGGGCCAGTTCGCCACCGGCGCCGCCCACTACGCGCGTTTCGGCCAGTCGGAGGGCAGGGCGCAGTCATTCGAGTGCCCCGGCACCAGCACCCGCGAGCGGTCGGACCTCCACTACCCGGCGTGCGACTTCAACGAGACGCGCTACCTCGCCGCCAACCCCGACGTGGCGCAGGCCGTGTCGAGCGGGGAAGAGCTGTCGGGCCTCGCGCACTTCCAGCGCACGGGCCGGCGCGAGCGGCGCCCTCCGTACGACGGCTGCGATTGACCCTCGCCCTGTGCGGAGTAGCTTCCGCCCCCTCAATCCCAAGAGGGGGAATCACACCATGGCGTCGTCGAAGTCGAAGAAGCCCGCTGCTGCTGCCGCTCCGAAGAAGCCCGTTCCCGCGAAGAAGCCGGTCGCCGCCAAGAAGCTGCCTGACTCGGTCGCGGTGAAGACGCTGGGCTCGTTGCCCGCGCTCACCGGCAAGCTGCGCGCTGCGTTCCGCTCGGCGTTCACCGACGAGCAGTGTGATGCCTGGGGCGCGCAGACCAAGGCGAAGAACGTGATCGAGGAGGCCTCGAAGTTCGTCGCGACCATGAACCGCGCGCTGAACGACACCACCGACGTGACGTATTCGCGCCGGCGCCTGGCGTTCCTGTGTGAGCTGTTGGTGTTGCTGGAAGACGAGGTCGCGCACACCAGTGACGACACGAGCGCAGACCTGCGCAGCACGCGCGGCGCTGCTCTGGCGGTGGCGAACAACGCGCGCAAAGAGCTCGCGCGCCGCCTGCGTGCATTGGCGGGTGGTCAGCAGAAGCTGCTCGGCGAGGTCGCCAAGGTGGCGCCCGAGAGCGAAGGTTCTCCGAGCGACGTTCAAGACTCGTTGACCGCGACCATCGATCTCGCGGTGAAGCTGCGTCGCAATGAGATCATGGAGGCCCTGGCGGATGACGTGGGGCTGACTGAGGCGCGGCTCAACAGCGCGTACTCGGCGCTCGAGGCGTTGACGGGTGCGAGCTCGGTGTCGTTGAACGCGGCGGCGTACGAGGGTGATGCGCCGTCGGTCAATCGCATCGAAGGTCGCGTGTTGCGCGAGATGCGGTTGGCGCAGCGGTTGTTCAACGAGTCGCGTGAAGCGGGCGTGAGCGTTCCGGCGTTGATCGCGGGGCCGAGCCTGAAGGCGATCTTCGGCAAGGCGGACGCGGTCGAAGCGCCCGCGCCGACGCCTCCGCCCGCGTAGAAGTCTCCCTCTCCCTTCGGGAGAGGGTCGGGGTGAGGGCCTCACAAGTCATCTCCCGCAGCGCCGCGAGTAAACCGGGCGCTGCAAGCAGAGCCCAGAGCGCCGGGCTAGCCCCAGCCCGACGTGCCGAGCAAGCGAAGCCCACGCGCGGAGGAGGCGAGGCCAAGCGCCGCGAAGCTGAAAGCGCTGCTGTGCTCCGAGGAGGACTTGGCCGCGCAGTTGAAGGTGCTGCTGTGCTCCGAGGAGGAACTGACCGCGCAGCTGAAGGTGCTTGCTGTGCTCCGAGGAGGAACTGGCCGCGCAGCTGAAGGTGCTTGCTGTGCTCCGAGGAGGAACTGGCCGCGCAGTTGAAGGTGCTGCTGTGATCC
>JANODF010000085.1:0-8406 GCA_031412555.1 Archangium sp.
CGCGCAGCTTCGCGCGAGCAGCGGGTTGGCGCCGATCGCCTCGGCCGCCGACTCCACCTGAGAGCCCATCACGATGCTGTGGTGGTAGGTGCCGGGCGCGTTGAGCACCAGCTCCTTGAGCGCCGGGTGATTCAAGTTCGCCAGCTCGAGCAGCTTGAGATCCGACGCGTAGCCGAAGATGCCTTCGACCAGCGGGGTGAGCGCCAGCACGAGCGACGGCAGCAGGAAAGCCGCGGCCAGCAGCGCGAACATGCCGCTGTAGAGCATCTCGATGCCCAGGCCCTTCGCGGCGGCCAGCTGAATGAAGACCATCAACCCGAAGCCCACCGCGCCCGTGGCGAAGCCCGCGCGGAAGATGCCGGCCCGATCCTTCGCGCGGCCGATGCGATCGGCGGCCACCATCGAGGTGATCAACGAGAAAAGGAAGAACGAGAGCGAGTTGCCCAGCAGAACGCCTGCGAGCGCTGAAAAGATGATCGCGAAGAAGAGCGCTGCCGACTCCGACAAGACGAAGCGCACCAGCATCGCGCCCGCCGCCACCGGGAACGCGAACTGCAACGCCTCGATGGGCAACGAGGGGTACCCGTTCTGCACCACGTCGGCCACCAGCACCCAGAGGTGCAAGCCGCCCAGCAGCCCCGTGCCCAGAATGCCCATGAACGCGACGTCACGGCGCGAAGGGCGGAACTGGCGCAACGACGCGGTGAAGAACAACCACGCCCCGCTCACCAGCAAGGCCACGATGCCCGCGCCCCCCAGCTGCAACTGAAGCAGATCGAGCTCGCTGGTCTGCGCCCGCAAGCTGCGGGTGACCAGCACGTGCTGCTCGGTGACCAGCTCGCCGTCGCCGATGATGCGCTGGCCCTTCTTGATCGACAGGTTCACCGGCTTGACCGCGTCCCAGGCGGCCTTCCGGCGCGCTTCGGTCTCCGCGATGTTGACCGTGAGGTTCGCGCGCACCTGCTTGCGCGCCAGGCGCAGCACCGCGCGGCGCACCGGGGTGGGCGAGTCGGGCAGCAGGTTTCCGGGCACCGAGGAGAACCGATCCAGCTCGGTGCTCACTTCTTTCAAGTCGAAGGCGCCCGGCTGCGCGGTGGTCATCTCGTATTCGGTGGTGCCCCCCACGATGCGCACGGTGATGCCGCTGGTGTCGATGCGCGAGAGCTCGTCACGCGAGGTGACCACCTTGCCGCGATAGGCGAGGTCGATGAGCGTCATCACCGCCTGCTCCAGCTCCGGGGCGAACCGGCCGTGGGCCAGCACCTCGAAGTCTTCGTCGTCGGGCGGCACCGCGGTCGCCTCGAACAACTTGCGGTTCTCCCGCAGCGCGTTCAGCAGGTCCTGCTCGTCTTTGCTGAGCGGCGCGCTCGGTTTGCGGTTGGGGTCGGGTTTGGCCACGAAAGGCGCCGCCACTTCCTGCATCTGCTCGAAGGCCTCCCGCAGGCCGTGTTTCACCTTCGATTCGACGAGGGTGTCGTAGTCGAACACCGGCCGCACCCGGGCCCGCGCTTCTTCCCGGCGTTGTTGGGTGCGCCCTTCATCGGGCACCTCGAAGTCACGGCTGGCCTTGAAGACCGCCACCGACTTGGCTGCGAAGGGCCGGCCCAGCTGCTCTTCCCCCAACTCGGGGATCCGCTGACCGGACAGGCCAGGCGTCAGCAGGAACGCCGAAGCGACCGAAACGCCAAGGAGCACCGCCCCCAACGCGATCGGGCGCGGCAAGGCCAGCGACTGCAGCCACGCGGCGAAGCGAGAAGGGGGGGAAGGTCCATCGGCCATGGAGCGGGCACCCTACGGCCCACGCCCCGCTGGTTCAAGGCGACTCACCGGTCGCCCCAGCGCGTCCGCTAGTTGTGAGCGGCCGTTGCCGTGCTGGTGAACAGGAAGACCTTCATGCCCGAACGCGCCACGCCGAAGTGCTGCTTGAGCGGGCGTTTCTCGTTCGCCACGAACGCCTTCAGGCCCGGGTACAGCTGCATCAACGTGGTGATGATGTCTGCCACGTCGGAGCTCGCAGGCACGCCGAGCTCGATCTTCGCCCTGCCCTCACAAGCAGCCTGCAACGTTCTGGGGATGATCACGGTGATGTTCATCGGGTGCGCACCACGGAGCATGGCACGGGCGACCACCGCGCGGCGGAAGGAAACGCTCCGCTACTCGGGCAGGAAGACCCGGCGGTACACCAGCCGGCCCCGGCTGACCTCGGCCACCGAGAGCAGCGCGCCCGACGGCTCGAGCACCCGGTGCAGGCCGCTGAGCTGCCCCGCAACCTCCACCAGGCCGCCGTGCTTCACGCGGGTGGCTTCGGCTTCCGTCACCTGGAGCGCCGGGAGATCTTTGAGTGAGTCATTGAGCCCCACCAGCCGCGCGGTGGCCAGCTCCGGGCCGCCCGCCACCAACTCGGCCAGCGGGATCGCCTGAGCGAGCGCGAACGGGCCGCTCTGGGTGCGCCGCAGCGCGCAGAGGTGGGCGCCACACCCGAGCGCTTCGCCCAGCTCGGCCGCCAGGGTGCGTACGAAGAAGCCCTTGCTGCAGGTCACCGACAGCTTGATCTCGTCGGCCGAAAAATCGCGCAGGAGCAGCTCGAACACCGTCACCGGCCGCGCCGCCCGCTCCACCTCTTCACCGGCGCGGGCCAGCTCGTAGAGGCGTTTGCCGCCGATCTTCACGGCCGAATACATCGGCGGCGTCTGCAGGATGGGCCCGCGGAACTTCGCCAAGGCCGCTTCGATCAACTCGGCCGTCAACGCGGGCACGGGCCGGGTCTCCAGCACCTTGCCCTCGGCATCGAGCGTGTCGGTGGTGGCGCCCAGCTTCAGGGTGGCGTCGTAGGCCTTGGTCGCTTCGGTGATGAACTGGGCGATCTTGGTGCCGTCCCCGATGCAGATGGGGAGCACGCCGGTGGCCATCGGGTCGAGGGTGCCGGTGTGGCCGACCTTCTTCACCTTCAAGGCCCGCCGCACGTCGCGCACCACGTCGAACGAGGTGATCCCCTTGGGCTTGTCGACCACCAGGACGCCGTTCATCGAAACCTCACCAACCTTCTTTGCTCCGCACTTCCTTGAGCAACCGTTCGATCTTGTCGCCCTCGTCGAGCGAGGGGTCGAAGGTGAAGAACACCTCGGGGCTGATGCGCAGCTTGACCCGCTTGGTCACCTCGCGCCGCACGTAGCCCTTGGCCGCCGTCAGCCCGGCCTGGGTCTCGGCCTTCTCTTCGGCGGTGCCGATCATCGAATAGTAGACCTGCGCCACCGAGAGATCGGGCGAGACCTTCACGCCGGTCAGGGTGATGTAGCCGATGCGCGGATCGTGGATGTCGCCACGGATCAGCAGGTCCGCGATGGCCGCCTGAATCTCCGCTGCCACTCTGTCAGGACGAACTGAAGCCATGGTGCATCACTCCTTTTCCCACTCGCGGCGGTTGCGCAGACTGCGCGCCACCGCCCGGGCGTCGGTGAGGTTTACTTCCTTCTCCTTCTTCTTCGGGGCCTTCTTCGCCGGAGAAGACGGCGACGGAGGGGGAATGCCCTTGCTGTGCCGATCTTCCCACGCCCCCAACCCCTCGGCTTCCGCGAGCGATCGTTCGCCCCGCGGAATGGTCAGCAGCAGGTCGCCTTGGGGCGGCCCCTGAAAGAGATCTGCGCCGAACGAGAGGATCTCGAACTCCCTCGAGCTCACCGGCGCGACGTACATGTCGTCGATGTACTGGAAGATCTTGTCCATCATCTCGTTGACGTGACTGCGGTCGTTGCCGACCACCGACATCGCCACCACCGCGCGGTTGAGCACGTCGTTGTCGTCGACCTCGGCGACCGCCACGTTGAACTTCGCCTTCACGCGATCGGTCACGCGCCGCACCACCTGGCGCTTGGCCTTGAGCGATCCAGCGGCGGGAATGTCGAGGGTGACTCGGGACACGCAGACGAACATAAAAAGACTCCGTCGAAGAGCGACGCGGGGTCGCTCCAGGCTCTGACCGCACGATAACGCGCCGACCCCCGAAGTGTTCCTTCAGGGGCCGGCTCGTCGTCAGCTCAGCTGAGCGACGGGCGGGTCTCCTCGACCTCGTAGGCCTCGATGATGTCTCCGGCCTGAATGTCGGAGAAGCCTTCGATGCCGATACCGCACTCGTAGCCCATGGTGACTTCCTTCACGTCATCCTTGAAGCGCTTGAGGCTGGCGAGCTTGCCCTGGAACAGCTGCTTGTTCTGGCGCATCAGCTTCAAGATCGAGGCGCGTTTGATGACGCCTTCGGTCACGGCAGAACCCGCGATGGTGCCCAGCTTGGGCACGTTGAAGAGGTTGCGCACCTCGGCCCGGCCGATCTTCTTCTCGGTGCGGATCGGGTCCAGCAGGTCCTCCATCATCTTGATCACGCCATCGAGCAGCTCGTAGATGATCCCGAAGGTCTCCCACTTGACGCCCTTGTGCTTGGCGGCCGACTCGGCCCCCGACTCAGGCTTGCTGTTGAAGCCGATCACCACGGCCGCGAAGGCCTCACCCGTGCCGATGTCGGTCTCGGTCATCATGCCGACACCCTTCTGCACGATGGTGACCTTGACCTTCTTGGTCGACAGCTTCTGAATCGCGTCGGCCACGGCCTCGAGCGAACCCGAGACGTCGGCCTTGAGCACGATCTTGAGCTCCTTCTGATCCGACGCCTTCTGCTTGGCGAGCAGATCTTCCAGCGACTCACGGCTCGTCTTGCCGGCTTCGGCCTGACGCGCTTTCAAGATGCGGTGATCGGCGACCTGCTTGGCGGCCTTCTCGTCGGCCACGGCGTTGATGACGTCGCCGGCGGTGGGCACACCCGACAGACCGATGATCTCGGCCGAATAACCGGGCTTCACCTCGTCGACCAGCTCGCCCCGATCGTTCAGCATCATGCGAACGCGGCCGTAGTGAATGCCGGAGACCAGCGAGTCGCCCTTACGCAGCGTGCCTTCCTGCACGAGCACGGTGGCGATGGGGCCGCGGCCCTTCTCCAGCCGCGCCTCCAGGATGATGCCGGTGGCCGGACGGTTCGGGTCGGCCTTGAGCTCGAGCACTTCGGCCTGCAAGGAGATGTTCTCCAGCAGCAGGTCGAGGCCCATGCGGGTCTTCGCAGAGACCGGCACCATGATCACTTCACCGCCCCAGTCTTCGGCGAGCAGGGAGAGGTCAGCGAGCTCTTTCTTCACGCGGTCGGCATTGGCCGCCACGAGATCCATCTTGTTCATCGCCACGACGATCGGCACTTCGGCCTTCAGCGCGTGCGCAATGGCTTCTTTCGTCTGAGGCATCACGCCGTCGTCGGCCGCGACCACCAGCACCACGATGTCGGTGATGTTCGCGCCGCGGGCACGCATGGCGCTGAACGCCGCGTGACCCGGGGTGTCCAGGAAGGTGATGTCACCCTTGCTCGACTTCACCGTGTAGGCGCCGACGTGCTGGGTGATGCCGCCTGCTTCGCCGCTGGCCACGTTCGCCTTGCGGATCGCGTCGAGCAACGAGGTCTTGCCGTGGTCGACGTGGCCCATGACGGTCACGACCGGCGGGCGGCCGATCAGGTTCTCGGGCTTGTCCTCGAGCGTGGGGAGGAAGTCTTCCACCTCGAAGCCGACCTTCTTCACGGTCCACCCGTAGTCGGACGCCAGGATGCCGGCGGTGTCGACGTCGATGGTCTGGGTGGCGGTGGTCATCTTGCCCGACTGCATCAGCTTCTTGATGAGGTCGGTGGTCTTCACGCCCATGCGCTGCGACAGCTCGCTGACCGTGATGCCTTCCTGCACCTTGATGACCTTCTTGTCGCCGGCCATCGTGGTGATCTGGGTCTTCTGACCCTTCTTGGTCGGCTTGCGCTTCTTGCCGCGCACGGGAATCGCCGAGCGGCCGAAGATGAGCTCCTTGATGTCGGAGGTAGTGCTCTGCTCTTTCTCCTTCTCGCGGCGCTGACCTGCGGCACCGGGAGGACCACGCCGTTCGGCCTCTTTGCGGCGAGCATCGGGCCCGAAGTCCTTCGCGCCGGCCGTGCCACCGGGCACCACCTTGAACTCACGAACGACGCCGACACCACCGACCGCCTTGCGGCCGGGCGCCATCGGGTACCGGCCCGCACCGGGCTGGTTGGGGGTGACGCGCTTGATGGGGATGAGCGGCCGGCTGACCACCACGGCCTGCGTGGCGGTGGGCACGGTGCGCACGGCGGCCGGAGCGCCCGGGGTACCGCCCAGGCTGGGGCGCATGGTCACGCCGACGCGCGGGGGCGCCGAAGGGCCGGGGCGGCTGCCCACGGTCGAAGCGGTACGCACCATCGGAGGCACGGCCGAAGGCGGAATCGGGGCCGGCGCGGCGGCCACGGTGACGGTGCCGGGGCGCGGCGCCGAAGCGCGAGCGACGGCCACGCCGGCACGCGGCGCAGACGCCCGCGCGGGAGGAACGGCGGCGGCGGGTGCAGCAACAGCGGCGGTGGCGGCGACCTGAGCGGGCGCCTCGACGACCGGAGACATGGGAACCTCGGGCGCAGGAGTCGTCGTCACGGCAGCAGCAGGTGCAGCAACAACAGGTTCGACAGGCGGCTGCTCGACGGCAGCCGGCACCTTGAACGGGGGGATGGCGTGACCGACGGCGGTCTGCGTGTCGGCGGGCAGATCGACCACCGGCTCGGGCTCGACGGCCACGGGAGCAGCGACCGCCGCAGGGGCAGCCACCGGCTTCTCGACGGGCGGCAGGTCGACCTTGGCGCCAGCAGCCACCTGGGTGGCCACCGTGCTCTCGCCGACCTTGCGGCGCACCACGAAGCCCTTGGGCGCGACGGGCGCCGGAGCGGCCTTCGGCTTTCGCTTCTCGACGATCTTCTGCACGGCGGCGATGGCCTGATCGTCTTCCAGCGACGATGAGTGGCTCTTGACGTCGTAGCCGAGGCTCACCAGTTCGGTGACCACGGCCTTGTTGTCGAACTCAATGCCGTGCTTTTCCTTGAGCTCTTTGGCGATTTCGTGAACGCGCTTCTTTGACATAGGGCGAGACCCCCGTACTGCATGCGACGAAAGAAAGACAGTGAAGGAACCATGCCAACGAACCGCGAGAAACCGCGCGGAGCGAGGGGTGGGAAACCAAAAGCTGGGTCGTGCGGCGGGCAACCGGAAAAACAGCGAACCAATTGTGGATGAAGCTCAGTCGTTGGTTTGCCGCAGGAAGGCTGCCTCCAGGTGGGTCACATCCAGCACGACGTTCTTCTTGAAGGCCCGCTGGAAGGCCTTTCTCTTCACGGCTGCTTGCAAACAGCCTGGTCCACAGAGGTACGCCCCCCTGCCAGGGGCGCCTTGCGACCTGTCCAACAGGGGCTGGTTCTTCTCGTCGAGAACCAGCCTCCGGAGCAGCGCTTTCGTCTGCTTCTTTCCGCACCCCAGACACGTTCGTACGGGCGGTCTGGGCTCCTCAGTCATTTGTCGAGGCCTTCGTTAACGTCAGGGTGCTGCCGGTGCAGCCGGGGCCGGAACGACGGCCGGGGTCTGCGCCTTCTTGAGCGCGTCGAGCTCGGCGCGGCGCTTGTTCTCTTCGTTCATGTAGTGCTCGGCAGCGGCCTTGATCTGACGGGCCTTCTTGATGCCGATGCCGGCCACATTGCCGATGCGGGTGAGATCCATCTCCTTGACGATCTCTTCGACAGAACCGAACCCGGCCAGCTTGAAGCTGTCCACGTTGGTGGTGCCGATGCCGCGCACGCGGGCCAGGCGCTCTTCCTGGCTGAGCTCGTCGGGGTGACGGCGCTCTTCTTCCAGGCGGCGCTGCTCGCGATCCTTCTGCATCTTCTCCAGCTCGATGGCGTCGTTGACCATCTGCTTACGCGCCGTCTCCTGCATGGGCGCCACCTTGGCTGAGTCGAGGCCGGGGATCTGCGCGAGCACTTCGGCGTTCGCCTCGGCGATGTCTTTCGCCATGCGGAAGCCGTGCGCGTACAGGGTCTCGACCAGGATTTCGTTGATGCCGGGCAGCGAGCCGAGCGAACGATCTGCGAACTCGCGCATCTCCTTCACGCGCGACTCGGAGTTGATGTCGAGCTTCCACCCGGTCAGCTGGGCAGCCAGGCGCACGTTCTGCCCCGAGCGGCCGATGGCCAGCGAGAGCTGGTCGTCGGGCACGATGATCTCCATCGCGTGGTTCGCCTCGTCGATGATCACGCGGCTGACTTCGGCCGGAGCGAGCGCGGCGCACACGAAGCGCGCCGGATCTTCGTCGAACTCCACGATGTCGATCTTCTCACCGCGCA
The DNA here is from genome assembly GCA_031412555.1 of Archangium sp. Classification (GTDB taxonomy): domain Bacteria; phylum Myxococcota; class Myxococcia; order Myxococcales; family Myxococcaceae; genus Archangium_A. The sequence goes on from JANODF010000085.1 coordinate 8,252, forward strand.
GCTCCTGCACCACGGCCTGCACGCGGCTGCCCTTGATGCCGACGCACGCGCCGACCGGGTCGACGTCTGCGTCACGGCTGGAGACGGCGATCTTCGAGCGGCGGCCCGGCTCACGGGCGGCGGCTTCGATCACCACGATGCCTTCGGCGATCTCC
>JANODF010000086.1:0-5323 GCA_031412555.1 Archangium sp.
CTCCACCGCAATGTCCGCTTCGAGGCTTTGGAGGGGGTCGTCGCACTGGCAGCCGCCGCCCGCGCCCACGAGCCCCGTGACGACGACGAACGCCCACGCTCGCGCACACGAGCGGCGCGCGGGCGAAGGGGCGAGTGGTGGCACGGGGTGGGGCACGGGCACTTCGGGAAGGTTCACATACGCACCGGCACATGTCCCGACGCTTGAGGTCATCTCCGTCCTTGTCCTAGCCTGCCCCACACCGTTCGCGGCTCGATCGCGGTCGTGATTCAAAGGGAGCCTTCAATGGCGTCTGCAGACAAGCGCAAGCAATCGCTCTACTTCCCCGAGGAGATGCTCAAAGAGATCCAGGAAGAGGCGAACCGGCAGGACCGCTCGCTGTCCTGGGTCGTTCAGCAGGCGTGGAAGATCGCCCGCGAGCGCATCAAGTCTTTCCCGGCCGTCAATGACGTCGCCGGATCGCCGGATCCCAAAGAGGAGCGTCGCTGATGTCGACGACCGACCATCGCAAGCAGTCGCTCTATTTCCCTGAGGAGATGCTCAAGGAAATCGAGCACGAGTCGGGTCGCCAGGATCGTTCGTTGTCCTGGATCGTGCAGCAGGCGTGGAAGATCGCGCGCGCAGACTTGAAGCGCATGCCGTCGCCCAACGACGTGCTCGACGCCGCCGCCAACGCGGCCCCCACCACCACCCAGGGCTGATTTTCAGCTTCGGTGAGTGGTACCGCCCTCTGTGCCCTTCGTCGGGTGCAGGGGGCTTCGTTTTGCCTCCACCGTTCGCATCGAGCGGTGGGTACTAATTCTGAGGCCGAGTGGGCACCGAACAGTTCATCAGCACCTGGCGCGCGGGCTCGACCTTGAAGCCGCTCTCCACGGTGGAGTTGAACGAGCTCTGCTTCAGGTACGCCGCCGCGATGTTCGAGTCGATGCCGCCGAAACGCTGCGCGTTGGCCGGGTTTCGGGTGGGGTCGGTGCCTTTGCCCGCGAGCATCGAATAGCCGTCGCCACCCGCGATGATGAAGCTCGAGGTGGCCAGGCGCAGCCTGCGCTGATCGATGGAGCGGCCCGGCTTGGTGATCGCCTGCCCTCCGATGCTCAAGGAGGTCACCCGATCGAGCGGCGGCCGCGAGCAGTCGACGGTCAGGCTGACCTCTTTGGAGACCTGGAGGAAGGAGCCCGCGGGCGAGACGATCGGCGCGGGCGTGGCGAAGAGCCGTTCGACGGAGTGCTCGAACATCGCGAGCACTTCCTGCTCCGAGACGTCGATGGCCTGCACCGGGTTTTCGAACAACATGATCTCGTGCAACACGCCGTTCGAGAGCGGGCCTGAAGCGACGATGTTGCGGGTGATGCAGAGGCCTTCGGCGCGAATCGAGCCGCCGTTCACCACCCCGAAGTCGGCCGGTTTGTCGGTCTCGGAGAACACCCACGCAAAGGCGTCGCTCGCCTGCTGGCCGATGGGGTTGTTGCCGTGCCGGGCGTTGGGCCTGTCGAGGAAGAGCTCGGTGCCGCGCGCGATGAAGGCCACCCGCTCGTTGGGGTTCTCCACCAGCGGCTGGCATTGATCGTTGTACGCGATGCACCCGGTGCCGAGGGCGAGTGACGCGAAGAGGAGAAGGTGACGCATCATCAGAACCCCACCCTGGCCTGCAGGAACGCCTGCCAGGTCTCGCGCGGCACTCCGGCGGTGACGCGATCAGGCCGCGTCGCGTCGTCGGCGTACTCGAAGTTGAAGACGTTCTGCCCCAGCACGAGCAGCTCGAGGTGATCGAAGAGCGGCTCGGTGCGCAGCTGCGCGGTGACCGTGGCGTTGCCGGGCAACGTGTAGCGGCGAATGAGCTCGAGCACGGAGCGGCTGTTGTTGCGGCGCTCAGAAGCGAAGCGGCCCACCAGATCGACGTTGAGCCAGCGGCCGATGGGCAGGCTCACGCCGCCGTTCATGCGGATCTGCGGCACGTCGGTGAGGACGCGGCTCTGGGTGGGCGCAGTGAGATCTTCGGCGCGCACCCACGAGGCGTTGACCCACACCGACAGGCGCTGCGTCAGCTCGAGGCGCGCTTCACCTTCGATGCCCACCGCCTGCACGCCGAGCAGCCGGTTGCGGTACGGCACCAGGTTGCCCGAGGTGTCGACCTGCACGATCGCGTTGGTGATGCGCTCGAAGAAGGCGTTCGCCTTGAGCCGCAGCTTGCCGTCGCCGACCCCCTGCAGGTACTCCGCGCCGGCCTCGACCGAGTCCATGTACGCGCCCTGCAGCTCGGGGTTGCCGACGAAGCGGCCCTGGTTGAAGTCGTTGTTGGGAATGGTGTCCGCGTATTCCTGCGGGGTGGGCGCGCGGAACGAACGGCCGTAGTGACCACGCAGCACGAGTGATCGCACCGGGGTGACGGTCAACCCGAGCCGCGGCCCGAACGAAGGCACCATCGTCGCGCCGACCCACTGACCGAACGCATCGCCGCGGGGGAGCTGGGTGAGATCGAAACGCACGCCCGCCTGCACGCTCACCACGTCGACGGGAGTCCAGGTGTCGGAGACGAACACGCCCAGCGAGAAGCGATCAGCTGCCGGGCCCCGGCCACCCCGCCCGTCTTCGGTAGGCAAACGAAGCCCATCGGGGCGCAGCAACTGGCCAACGTTCACGTTGGTGACCGGCACCGAGTTCGCCAGCACCTCGGCGCTGGTGATCGACTGCTGCTCCACCGAGAGGCCCGCGACCAGCCGGTTCTTCAGCGGGAGCACGAACTCACCCTTGGCGATGAGGCCCAGGCCGCGGGTGCCGTAGGTCGCCTGCTCCAGGACACCGTCGGGGAAGATGGTGCTGTCGTCGCTCGCGCGGACTTGCCAGCCGTCGGGCGCGAGCTGCCACAACCGTTTGGTCGACTGCTGATCGAACCAGGCGCGCACGGAGAGCACGCCCCCATCGGCCAGCGGCTTCTTCCAGCCCAGCTGCGCCTGAATGGTCATCCAGTTGAGCCGGGAATCGGGGCCGACCACGTCGAAGAGGCCGATCAACGCGGTGCGATCTTCGAGCATGAAACGCGCCGAGGCGTCGAAGGTGCCGATGCTCTCGGTGGCGATGGAGGCTCCCAGGCCTGCGTTCACCAGCAGCCGTTTGTCGCTGGTGATCTTCGGCCGAGGTGCGGTCGCAGAGTCGAGCCCATCGCGCAGCACCGTGCGCCGCACGCCGTATTGGCTGGCCACGTCGACGTCGCCGAAGAGCGTGACGGCGCCGAAGGTGCCCGCGGCGTTGAGGTGCGCGTCGAACATCTCCCAGGTGCCGATGCTGCCCGACGCGCGGAAGCCCGCATCACGGCGGGTGACCAGGTTGATCAACCCGGTGACGTTGCCCAGCCCGACGTCGGCCGTGGCCGGACCGCGGAAGATCTCGATGCGATCGAGGTTGTCGACCGGCAACGACGCGAGCGCCTTGCCATCGAAGAAGTTGTTGAGGCGCTGACCATTGAGCGTGAACAGCAACTCGGGCTCACTGCGCAGGCCCCGCATCGCCACCCGGAAGAAGCCCTGCACGTCGCGGCTGACGCTGAGCCCCGGAACCAGCTCGAGCGCTTCGTGCACGTACCGCACGCCCATCTGCTTCAACTGCGCGGAGTTGAGCACCGTGGGCATCTGCGGCACCACGCGGGCGCTCTCGTCGATCCGCTGGGCGACGCCGGCGGTGGCTTCAGCACCATAAAGAGCCAACTCTTCTTCGAGCTCACTCTGACGGCGAGTCGGCCGTTGAGCTCCCTCTCCCTGCGAAGCGGGGAGAGGGTTGGGGTGAGGGGCCGCGACGGCAACCACCTCCTCCTTCTTCGCAGGAGCCGGAGCCGGAGCCGGAGCCGGTTTCTCAGGAGGCTTCTCAGTCGTATCCACCCACTCCGCGGGACGCTTGGCCGGCTGCTCCTTCGGCTCAGGGGGCGGAGGAGCCTCCTCCTTGCACTTCTTGCCCTTCTTGCACTTCGGCTTCACCGGAGCCGGAACCGCCGCGACCACAGGCTCAGGCGTGTCGTCGCCGATGATGATTACCCGCACCGGCTGGCCAGCGCTGGCGAAGATCGCCGTGCGATCACCCTCAGCACTGACACCCTCGAAGTAGTACTCGATGCCCGGCGAGACCATGCGCGAGGCCGGCAAGGTGCCCCGGTAGAGATCGCCGTACTGAAGCTCGAGGGGAAAATCTTCGTACGGCTCGCCGGGCCCGCGCACGCGAGCGATCACCCTGGCGAAGTTGACGCCGCCCGCAAGCGAGCCTTCGAGCACCAACGGCTTGCTGACCGCCGCTTCACTCGGCGCGTCATGCAGAAAGGTCGCCCGTGTCTCGGCAGCGGCCGTCGCGGACAACACCGCCAGACTGATGAGGCCCAGGCAAACCGAACGCACGTGCCGCAATGCTCGACGGTGCCTCCCCTCAACGCAAGGGTGGAAATTTGCAGTGGTGAAACCGGCGTGGGACCGTCCGGTCGTCCATGCGCTCGTCGTTGTCCCTGCAGCGTTCGCTCTTCAAGCACCAGGCACGGCAGATTGCGCAACAGGTGCAGGGCGCGTCGCCTCATTTCCGGGCGTATCAGCGGCGGTATGAGAGCGCGACGAGCGGCTTTCGCAAGGTGATCAGCCTGGCCGAGGTCGACGCGCGGGTGGCCAAAGCCGACCTGGTCTACGTCGGCGACTACCACACGCTGCGCATGGCTCAGCAGGCGTACCTGGCCCTGCTCAAGAGCGCGCTGTCGAGCGGCCGGCGGGTGGTGCTGGCGCTCGAGTTCGTGGAGACCCGGCACCAGGCCACGCTCGACGCCTTCGTCGCCGGCAAGCTGTCGGAGAAGCTCTTCCTCTCGCGCATCGGCCATCCGTACCGCGGGCCGTTCGACATCTGGCCGGGCTTTGCGCCGATTCTCGAGTTGGCCCGGAAGAAGAAGCTCGAGGTGATCGCCATCGATCGCCGGGCGACGGGCCCCCGTTCGCTCGAGCTGCGTGACGCGGCGGCCGCAAGGCCCATCGTGAAGGCGTCGAAGGCGGCTGATCGGCCCCTCGTGCTCGCGTTGGTGGGCCAGTTTCACGTGGCGCCGGGTCACCTGCCCGCCAAGGTCGAGGCGCTGCTCGGTGAGACGCAGCGCGAGTCGTTGGTCGTCTATCAAAATGCCGAGGGCGTCTATTGGTCGCTCGCCCGCACCGGCAAGGTGGAGACGACCCGCGCGGTCGAGTTGTCAGCGCGTGAAGTGTGCCTGGTCAACACGTCTCCGGTGGTGTGCCAGCGCAGCTTCCTCGACTACGTGGAGGCCGAAGCGGGCGACGCGCCGATCGACGAGTCGGGCATCGCCCTCACCTTC
>JANODF010000087.1:0-2126 GCA_031412555.1 Archangium sp.
GGCTCCACAACAGCGTGTCACCTCGCTGCACCGGAACATTGAGAGGCTGACCGATGATGTACGAGGCCGCGTCGGGCTTGATGACCGAACTGGTGATGTACCGGGCCGGCATCGAGCGCTGCACCAACATGTCGAAGGTCACGATGGTGCCTGCGGGCATGTCGACACCCGCCATCACGACCGGCACCACATCCTCTTCGTCCTCCATGGCCTCCTGGATCGCGGCTGCCGCGTTGGTGACCACGGCCGGAGCCGGCTGCATGCGCTGCGCAGAGATGAGGCCAGTGACCAGGAGCGCCACGCTCCCGGTCAACGCCACCGCGCGCCAGCCCACGTTCTGAGCGCGCTCGATCGCGTTGAGCAGCGCGGTCATCGAGGCGTAGCGATGCGCCGGTTCGCGCTCGAGGCCCTTCCGAAGCACCCCACGCAGCTGCGCGGGAATGCCCGAACCGAAGCGCGGCTTCTCGGTCAAGTTCACCGCGAGCTCCGACCAGGTCTCGCCTTTGAAGGGCCGCTGCCCCGCGAGCGCCTCGATGAGCGCCACGCAGAAGGAGAACTGATCACTGCGTTCGTCGGCGATCTTCCCGTCGATCTGCTCGGGCGCCATGTACGCCAGCGTGCCGACGATCGCGCCATCGCGGGTGACGACGGCTGAGTTCGTGGCGGGCAACTCCAACGCCGGGCCGGGGCGAGAGAGCCCGAAGTCGGTCACGCGCACGCGGTCATCGAGCCCCACCAGCACGTTGGCGGGCTTGAAGTCGCGGTGCACCACGCCAGCAGCGTGGGCGGCTGCGAGCCCACGGCCGGCCTGCATGAAGTGCTCGAGGATGTCGCTGCGGCGGTGCTTGGCGCGCTTGAGCCAGGCCTCGAGGGTGACGCCGGTGACCAACTCCATCACCAGGTAGAGATCGTTGCGCCACTCGCCGAGCTCAAAGACGGGCACCACGTTGGGGTGCGCCAGCTTCGCCATCACCTGCGCTTCACGGAGCAGCCGCGCCTGTGCCGCTTCATCACGCCGCGCGTGCAGCAGCTTGAGGGCCACCCGGCGATCGAGCGTCACGTCGCGCGCCTGGTACACCACGCCCATGCCGCCCCGCCCGAGCTCGCGTTCGATCTCATAGCGGCCGACGCGAAGGCCCGGCGTCAGCTCGTGGCTGGGCACCTGGCCGGGCAAGGTCTGTTCTGAAGCGGCCGCGGCGACGGCGCGACGGCAGCGTTCACAGCCATCGAGATGGGCTTCGAGTGCGGGCAGCTCCCTGGCGCCACCGCGGGCAAACTGGGTCAGCTCGTTTTCGTCTGGGCACATGGTGTGGTGTCTCCCTTTTCAGAGAGGACACAGGCTGCGGACGGCCGTTGCATTTCAGTCGCTGGTGCTCTCGAGGAGCCTGGAAATACTCAAGTCGAGCTCACTGTCGGCCACGCGCATGAGGCTGTCGAGGGCCGAGGGCGAGAGTGCGAGGGAGTGCGACAGGAGCTGCCGGGTCTTCTCCAGCAGCGCCGCGCGGCTCGACGACAACCAGCGCGAGACCGTCGAGGCGTCTTTTCCGTACATCTGGCCCACCTGCGCGCAGGTCAGGCCGTCGAGCGCGGTCAACCTCATCATCGTGCGTTCGCGGGGCGTGAGCGTGCCGACGGCTTCGGCGAAGGCGGTGCGGAAAGACTCGCGGTAGCGGGATCGCAGCAGCGCCAGCTCGGGATCGGCGTCGGCCAGCGGCGTCTCGGGGAGCTCTTCGACCGCGTCTTCGCGTGCACCGGGCCGCTTGGCGTTCAGGGCGAGGCGCACGGCGACGGCACGGATCCACGAAGCGAGTGAACCCTGGCCTGAGTAGTCAGCGAGCCTCGGCGGCGGCATCAAGAGGCGTTCACGGACGAGCTGAGTGACTTCGTCGACGAGCGCGTTGGTGGTGTCGAGCGGCGAGACGGCCCGGCGAACTTCGTTGACGATCAACGCGTCGAGGTAGGAGAGCGCTCGGGGATCTTTCGCGAGACAGGCCGCAGCGAGGAGGAGATCGGCGCCGTCTTCTCCTTGATGAGACACCGAGTCCACAGCCCGAACTCCCGGCCAGCGAGCCTCCAACGCGGCGATCCATTCGGTCGGGAGCGACATTCGGTATGCCCTCTCCCCG
>JANODF010000088.1:0-8385 GCA_031412555.1 Archangium sp.
GCTGCACGCGAAGAAGACCCAGGTGCTCCGGCGCGGGGCGGCTCAGCGGGTGACGGGCCTGACGGTCAATGGTGCCGGGCCGCAAGTTCCGGCCGCGCGCGTGTCGCGTGACGTGGTGCGCCGGCTGCGCGCCGCGATTCACAACCGCTCGAAGGGCAAGCCGTACCGGGAAGGTGAATCACACGCGAGCCTGCAGGGCATGGCCGCGTGGGTGTTCATGTCAGACCCGAAACGCGGCACCGCGTTTCTCGAGCAGGTGGCTGCGCTCCCGAAGACCTGACCCGCTCGCAGGGTTGATCGAAGAGCGAACGGAGCGGTGTCGAGGGATTGCCTCGCATTGCAAGTGCCCCCTCGACTGGGCTCGCGGAGACCGGTGAGGGTAGGGCGGGGCGGCGCTTTTCCCTCCGAATCTTTCCCGTTCGAATAAGTCCATCCCGCGTGTCCCCCCGCACCCTCGGCCTCAAGTCTGGCATCGGTCTCGTCATCGCCAACATGGTGGGGGCAGGCGTCTTTCTTTCTACAGGCTTCATGGCCCAGAGCCTCTCGCCCGGGCTCATCTTGCTGGCCTGGCTCATCGGCGGAGTGCTCGCCCTGTGTGGCGCCCGCGCCTACGCCGAAGTGGCGCGCCTGGTGCCCGAAGGTGGGGGTGAATACCGCTACCTCTCGTCGTTGATGCACCCCGCACTCGGCTACCTCGCCGGATGGGCTTCGTTGTTGGTGGGCTTCTCCGCGCCGACCGCGCTCGATGCGCTTGCGGCCGGGGCCTTCGCACAGGCCGTGGCGCCTTCACTCGAGCCGCGCCTGGTCGGTGCGGTGTTGATCATCGCGTTGACCTCCGTCCACGCGCTGGGGCTGCACGTCTCCAGCCGGGTGCAGAACGTGCTGGTGGCGCTCAAGGTCGTGCTGCTGCTGGGCTTCGTCTTCGTCGGCGTGTTCTTCGGCTCGCTCGCCTGGCCGACGTGGACTGCAGCAACGCCCACCACTTCGCCGGTGAGCGAGGTGCTCGGCAGCTTGTTCTTCATCGCCTTCGCGTTCTCGGGTTGGAACGCCGCCATCTACGCGGCCGACGAGTTTCACAAACCCGAGGTCAACGTGCCGCGCGCGATGTTGATCGGCTGCCTCGCGGTGGCGGGCCTGTACCTGGTGGTGAACTACATCTTCGTGGCCAACCTCACCCCGGCGCAGGGCACGGTGGTCTTCCAGTACGACGACTTCACGCAACTGCGAGGGCAGTTCGATCAAGTGACGCTCGGCCAGGCGGTGATGGCCGCCTTGCTTGGGCCGGTCGCCGCGAAGGTGATGAGCGCGGTGATGTTGCTGCTCTTCATCTCGGCGATGAGCGCGATGTTGTTGGTGGGCCCACGCGTCTACGCCGCCATGGCGAAGGATGGGTTTTTGCCCGGCTTCCTCGCCGCGAAGGCAGGCAAGCCGCCCACCGGCGCGGTGTTGTTGCAGGGCGCGATCGCCTTGTTGCTGACCTTCACCCACGACGTGCGCTCGGTGCTCTCGAACGTCGGGGCGATCCTGGTGTTGTTCGCGGCGCTCACCGTCGCCGGGCTCTTCGTCGCGAAAGCGCGCGGAAAAGATCCGTCGGCGGTGAGCCTCATCTGCGCGGGCGTGTACGTCATCTCCGCCGCGTGGATGCTCTTCGAAGGCTTCCGCAAGAGCCCCACCCTGCTCCTCTGGGTGGCGGTGGTGGGTCTGGTGGGCCTGTTCGCCTTCGCGGTGACCCGCTTCGCGCAGAGGAAGACCGCATGACGGTGAACCGGCACCTCGGCCGCTACGAGCTCCTCGAGCAGCTGGGCGAGGGCGGCATGGGTTCGGTCTGGCTGGCCCGGCTCACCGGCGCCGCGGGCTTCGAGAAGTTGTGCATCGTGAAGACGGTGCTGCCCTCCATCGCGAAAGACGCCGAGTTCGTCTCGCGGTTCCTCCACGAGGGGCGGGTGCTCACCCAGCTCTCGCACGGCAACATCGCGCAGGTGCTCGACATGAACGAGGCCGAGGGGCAGCTCTTCCTCGCGCTCGAGTACGTGGCGGGCGTCGACCTCGCGCGGCTGCACGAGCAGGTGCGCGCCGCGCAGGAGTTCATGCCGCTGCCGCTGGTGGTGGCGTTGATCACCCAGGCCGCCGAAGGGCTGGGCGCAGCGCACCGCAAACACGCGCTCGACGGCACGCCGCTGAACGTCGTGCACCGCGACGTGAGCCCGCACAACATCATGGTGTCGTACGAGGGCGAGGTGAAGGTCATCGACTTCGGCATCGCCAAGTCGGAGGCCCGCTCCCGTCACACCGCCCAGGCCTCGGTGATGGGCAAGCTCGGCTATATGGCGCCCGAGCAGGCGCGGGGCGAGCCGGTGGATCACCGCGCGGATCAATTCGCGCTGGCGATCGTCGCGTGGGAGCTGCTCTCGAACCAGTCGTGGGTGCGCCGCGGCACGTTGACCGAGATGGTGGTGGCGATGGCCAACCCCACGGTGCGCCTGCTCGCACCGATGCGGCCCGACGTGCCCGCTTCACTCGAGGCGGTGATCCTCAAGGCGCTCTCCCCGCTGCCCGAAGCGCGGTTCGAAGACACGGACGCGTTCGCCCAGGTGTTGATGGGTGAATTGCTCAAGCTCGGCCCTCCGCCCACCAAGCCGCAGCTGGGTGAGTACGTGCGCATGCGGTGTTCGGCTGACTTCGCCACCACGCGGCTGCTGCTCACGCGCGTCTCCACGCAGCGCAGCCCGCCGCCCGAAGGTGAGCGCACCCAGCCCGAGTTTGCGCAGACCCTGGTGCGGCCGAACCCGTCGGCGCTCACCGCGGAGTCACGGCCCGCAGGCACGCTCCCGGCGTCAGCGGCGATGACCCTCGAGCATGAGAGCCCGATGACGCCGCCGCCGGTGCCCACGGGCGCGATGGCCGGGGTTGGTACGCCCACCGCGCCCATCACCTCCGGCAATCCCACGGTCTCCACGCGGCCGGTCTCCAACGAGACCTCGCCTGCGCGCCCCTCGGCGCTGGAGGATCGGGTGAGCGTGCGGGTGAACGTGCCCGCGGTTGCTCCCCGTGCAGAAGCGCCGCTCACCACGGGCGAGCTGGCTGCGGCCACGCCCCGTCGCAGCCCGATCCGGGTGATGGTGGGCCTCGTGGTGGTGCTCGCGGTGCTCGTCGCCGCCGCGTTCGCGTTCATGCGGCCCGCCACTTCGTCGGTCCTGGATGCGGGGGTCGCGCCCGTCGTCACGCCGCCGCCCGAAGTGGTGGAAGTGGTCGCCCCGCCGGTGGTCGATGCGGGTGAGCCTGTGGAGGAAGCGCCCAGGCCCAGCGCTGAACCGGTTCCCAACTTGCCGGTGGCCGGCCGCCTGGCGGGCTCGAAGTGGATCGTCACCAACCAGGCCCGCTCGAACTGGACGCTGTGCCGGATGACCTTGCCCGGCCAGTTGGTGCTCGTCATCGGCACCATGCCGCGTGGTGCCAGCCTCGAGTTGCCGCTGAAACGTTTCAAGTTCGATGCGAATGCTTTCCCGACCGAACTGGCGCGCGTCGACTGCGCACAGGGCTTTGGCCTCATTCAGCTGCCGCGCTGAAGTTTGCTAAGGCGGTGCTCATGTACCGTTCGATGCTCACGACGCTGGTGCTGGCGGCTGCCTGCAGTGCGCCCACGCCGCCCCCGGAAGACGTGCTTCCGTTCGAAGAGGCCGCCGTCACGGCCGCGCCTGATCCCACCCAATTCGGGCCGTACCCGGTGGGGGTGCGTACGGTCGTCTATGAAGACACTGGCCGCCGCAAGCCCGACGGAACACCCCGCCAGCTGGTGACGGAGATTTGGTACCCCGCCGTGCAGAGCACCCGCGGCCAGCCCACCGTCAGCTACGACATCTTCGCGGTCTTCACGCCCGAGCAGAAGGCGTCGATCGGTGAGGGCGTCATCCCGCTCCTGCAGACCGCGGCCGTGCGTGATGCGCAGCCGGCGACGAAACACGGCAAGTTCCCGTTGATCATCTTCAGCCACGGCCAGGCTGCGATTCGCTGGCAGTCGACGTACCTCACGGTGTTGCTCGCGTCGCACGGGTACATCGTGGCCTCGACGGATCACGAAGGCGGCACCCTGTTCGACGTGGTTCGCGGCCAGCTGCAGAACGTGGCCGTCGGCGTGGAGACGCGCCCCGTCGACGTGACGTACCTGCTCAACCGCCTCAGCCGCTTGAAGGAAGAGGATCCGCTCTTCGGGCTCATCGACCTCGAGAAGATCGGCGTGACCGGGCACTCGTTCGGTGCGCTCACGTCGTTGCGCGTGGCGGCGATGGACAAGCGGGTCAAGGCGATCGTGCCGCAGGCGCCCGTCGATGCGAACCTCGCGTGGATCGGGCTCCCCCGGCCGGTGATCCTCGACATTCCCGTGCACATCCAGGCGGCGCATGACGACAAGACGCTGGAGTGGGACACCAACATCGAGCCCACGCTGCTGGTGATGCGCGATCCGTTGTGGATGCTCGACATCACGAAGGGCGGCCATTTCACGTTCTCGGATTTGTGCGCGTTCGATCTCGCGTCGATCGTGGATCAGGTGAAACTCGACATTCCCGGCGCTGACGTGCGCGAGGTGCTCGAGGATGGGTGTGGTCCGTCGGCCCCTCCGGCCCGAATCGCGCAGCCGTTGATCAATCACTTCGCGGTCGCGTTCTTCAACGCGAAGTTGAAGGGCTCGGAGGCGTCGCTGGCCTTGATGACGCAGGCGAAGGCCGACGAGATCGCGGGCGCGGTCGGCGTGGCGACGGTGACCAACTGGCCCGCGGGTGATTACGCGGACGGCGGCCGCTGAGCGTTCTCCCTCTCCCTGCGCAGCGGGGAGAGGGTCGGGGTGAGGGGCCATGGTGGCAACGCAGTGAGCCCCCGGTCCTCCCTTCGCAAGGAGAGGTTAGAGGCGCCACCGAACACTGCACCCGGCATCGTCGAACGAAGCCTTCACCTCCACCGCGCTGACCTGATTCGCCTTCGAGCCCTCGAAGATCGCGCTCACCTCACGCCGCGCATGCGCCGGAATAGCGACCGACGTGAACAGGTCAGCCGCTTCCGGCACCCGCACCTGGGCGATCGTGCCGCGCGAATCGAGAAACGTGGCGGTCTCCAACGAGCCCGGGCTCTCTCCGCGATTCTCCACCACCAACCACAGCCTTTTGCCCCCCGAAGGCAACAGCAGCGGCACCGCGCTCACCTCTTCGATGCGCAGCCGGCTCACCTCCAACGCCCCGCATGCCTTCGGCCCTTCGACCAGCGGCGCCGTCTTCCTGAGCTCTGCGAAGTACCGGCGGATCGCCTGGCTCAATGCCCCGCCGCCTGAACTCGCCAGCTGCTTGAGCGCGATCAACCGGTGCTCGCTCAGTTCACACGCAGGCACGGTCGCCGACAGCCGCTCCAGTTCCTTCCCGGGGAACAGCAGCAACAAGGCGCCGCCGTCTTCCGGCAGGCTCATCGCGCAGGCATCCACGCGCAGTGACAGCGTGTTCCCTTCGCGCAGGGTGAAGCTGACATCGGCTTGCGCCCCTTCGAGGCGGACTGCTTCGACTTCTCCGACCGACACACCAGCCGCGTAGACCCGGCTGCCCTTCGTCAGTCCTTCCGCTTGCTCGAGCACGGCGTGGAGCGGTGGCTTCGCGCAGCCCAACAGCAGGATGAGAGGGAGAAGACGGACGGACACGCGCTCGCCTCACCCGCGGCGGCTGGTTCGAGTGCAGGGAAAGACGCACTGAATGGAGGCGGCGTTTCTGTTCGGCTCTCAGCGGCCATCACGCGCTGGCCTCTCGGCTTCGGGGCATGGATGCGCACCTGATGCCAGCGTGGCTTGTTACGGATACTCCATCGAGATGCCGGTGTTGCTGGTTTTCCTACGGAGTGGCTCGGAGAAAGGCTCGAAATGGGATCTCGATGCAGTATCCGTAACAACCTTCAGGATTTCAGCGCGTCCCGTTCGCGTTCACGCAGACCTTCTCTGCGGAAGATGAAGAAGGCGCTCACCGCGAAGACCAGATTGCCCAGCGCCGAGAACGCGAAGCGCAGGTCGGGAAACATCAAGGCCCCGAGCGCTGAGACCAGATACCCGAGTGGAATGGGCCACGCAGACGGAAGCAGTCCCACGGTGATCCCACCGCTGACCACGAACCAGAAACCCATGAGCACCGGTACCGAGCGCTCGCCGAGATCTCCCCCCGCGAAATAGAAGACAGTGACGAAGGTGGCCTGCACCAGCATCCCGAACAACACCATCGACAGCAGCTGGCGGTTGAGCCGGGTGCGCGTCTCCTTCGAGCGAATCGCCACCACGATGATGATGACCGCTGACAACAACGCCAGCGGCGCCGAGGAGATCGTCTCGTTGCGCGGCAACACGTGGAAGTGCAGGTGACCCAAAAGCGGCGAGACGATCCACAGCAGCCCCAGAAACAGACTCACCACCAGGCGAGAAGAGCTGCCCGTGAGTGGATCATGCGTCTTCTCCAGGCCCTGCAGCCGGGCGAGCTCGAGGGCCTTCTGTTCCTCCTGCTTCGTCGCTCGGGCGAGCTCGGCTTCCAACACAGGGTCCACCGCGCCGAGTTCATGCAGCAGCGCGCGCGCCGCTTTCACCGAGCCTTGTTGCAGCTCGAACCGCGCCATCGCCTTGAGCGTCCCTTCGAGGCCTGAACGCGCGCGGGTGTTTCGTTGCCACGCTGCGAGCGCCTGCTGAAAGCCGAAGCGGCACTCCGAGAAGAGTGCGTACACCCGCGCCGCGTCGGGTGACGGCGTCGCCAGCAGCGCCACCAGCTCAGCGGCCCTCCGCTCGGATTGCGTGGCGAGCGCCAGAGAACCCTGGTGTTCCACGAAGGCTTCCAGCTGCCGGCGCACCTCCAGCGCGTTCTCGGGCCGGTCCTCTGCCTTCGGCTTCATGCAGCGCAGCGCGAGGTCCACCAGCTCTTCAGGTGCGTTCTCGGGCAGCGGGGGACTCGAGCGCAACACCTGAGAGACGAGCGCGTTCGGCGTGTCGCCCCGATGCGGCGCGCGGCCGGTGAGCACCTCGTAGAGCATCGAACCCAGCAGGTAGACGTCGGTCTGTGCCGTGATGAACGCGCCGGTGCCACCGAGCATCTCGGGGGCCATGTACGCGGGCGTGCCTGCGAGCTGGGAGCAAGGCCCCGGGTGCGTGGCGATGCCCCAGTCGACCACGTAGACCTCGCCGAACGAGCCGACCATCACGTTGTCCGGCTTGAGGTCGCGGTGCACCACGCCACGTGCGTGAGCGAAGTGCACGGCGTTGCAGATCTGCTGGAGGATCCGAAGGTGTTCGTCGAGCGGCGGTTTGCCGGGTGCGTGCGCGGCCATCGCAGCGGGATCGCGCAGCAGCGTGGTCCAGGTGCGGCCCTCGATGCGCTTCATCACGATGACCGGCTGGCCGTGGTCGTCGAGGCCCACCGAGTAGACCGGGAGAATGTTCGGGTGCTCCAACGCACCCGCCAACCACGCTTCGGAGAGCAGCGCTTCCACGTCGGCCGCCGTGCGGTGCTCGGGCCGGAGGAACTTCACCGCGACGTGGCGATCGAGCGCGACCTGGCGGGCGAGCCGCACCACGCCCATGCCGCCCTGGCCGAGCGGTCCTTCGTCGATGAGCGCGTTGGGATCGAAGAGCAGACCCTTGAGCACCTCGAAAGCCCGGCGGCCGATCAACCCGTCTTGCGGAGGCGCGACCGTGGAGCTGGGGCTGCGCACGAGGGTGTGGGCTTCACCCTTGAGCGTCTGCAAGACCGAGTCGGCGTCGTTGCTCATCAGGGTCCGTGTGCGCCCTCATCGACCCAGCGGCCGAGCAGCTCACGCTCGTCATCGGCCATGCCCGTCTTGTTGATGAACGGCATCGTGCGCGTCACCACCGCGCGATCCTTGATGCGCGGCGCGAGGATGACGATCTGCTCAGCCGAGTCGAACATCACGCCCGTCGGCGCCACCGGGAACATCGGCTCGGTGGGTTTGGCCGAGTGACAACTCGTGCAGCGCGCCTGAATGATGGTGTTGACCTGCGCGAAGGTGACCTTCGGTTTGTCGGGCGTCAGCGCGGTGCTCGGCGGCGGCGTGGCCACGGCGGGGCGCGCGGTGAGCCCGAAGAGCAGCGCGGTGGACACCACCATGATGGCCACGATCGGCCCCAACCACGCAGCCGTATTCTGGAGCGAATAGCGGATGTTCATGAAGTGCCGCACGCCCGCGCCCGCGAACATCAACACGAAGAGCACCAGCCAGTTCAGCGGGTGGCTGTAGGTGCCGGGGAAGTGGTTGCTCAACATGATGAAGAGCAACGGGAACGTCATGTAGTTGTTGTGAATGCTGCGCTGCTTGGCGCGCTGGTTGAGCGCGTAGTCCTGCTCCTGGCCCGACTCGGTCGCG
>JANODF010000089.1:0-18377 GCA_031412555.1 Archangium sp.
GGCGCGGCGTTCGCGGCCTTGCCGAAGCCGGGCTTCACCCACTCACCCGAGGTGCCCGGGGAGTGCGGCAGCTGTCATCAGAACGTCCTCGACTGGAGTGACGCGGCCGGGGGCGCAGCGCAGGCGTCGGATCCCACCAGAGACCTGACGGTCGACGCGCTGCAGCCGGCGTGGGTGGAGACCACCATCGTCTCGGTGGCGGCGGATCGCCAGGTGCTGCCGATGACCATGAATCACCAGAGCGGCGCGGTCGCGGGCCTGCTCGCGCAGTGCACGAACTGCCATGCGCAGGCGGACCAAGGCCAGTTCTACCCGGGCGTGTTGCACTTCTCGCTCATCTCGCTGGCCGCTCCACAGCCCACCACCTGCGTGGAGTGTCATCGCAACGCAGCGCCAAAGGGTTTCGTGGGTGCGCTCGATGCACGCCGGGTTCCTTCGACGGGTGAGATGAAGCACGACGCGGTGCTGTGGGATGCGGGCGCGCCCACCAACACCGCGGCCTTCACGCTGGAGTGTCAGGTGTGTCACGAGCCGCCGACGAACCTCATCGACACGCAGTGGACCTTCGCCGTCGGCCGCGGCGACGGAGGGGTGGCGCTCTTCCACGCTTCGCTCACCGCAGCGGGCCGGCCGCAACCGCAAGGCTGCCTCGACTGCCACGCCAATACGCGGCCGACATCGCCCGGGCCGACCTTCGATCACGCCACTGCGTTGGGCGAATGCAGCAGCTGCCATCGTTCCACCACGCAGTGGTCGGGTGGCCAGTTCCACACCGCCACCGCGCCTTCGCCCACCACCTGCCTGCCGTGTCATGCGGGCGATCGACCGGTGAGCACCGCGGGGTGGATGGGCACGTTTCTCACCAGCCCGTTCGATTTCGTCACCAACATCAACGGCGTGACGCACGGGGCGGATCGCGACTGCGCGGTGTGCCACGCGGGGCCGGGCACCGGTGTGTGGGGCGTCAACCAGAACTGGCGCAGCGGCCGCTTCACGCACGCGGCCACGGCGACCTGCATCGACTGTCACACCACCCAGCGCCCCGACCTGCTCACCCCGCCCGCGGATGCGGGTTACGACCACGCGAGCAGCGGCACCGGCGATTGTTTCGCCTGTCATCAGGCCACCGTCACGCGCGGTTCCTACGTCGACCTGCTGCCGATCCCCGGCGGTGATTGGCGTGGCGGCCAGAGCTACCCCGGTGACCGGCTGATCAGCACGCCGGGTCAGTCGGTGCGGGTGCTCTCCACCACGCTCACCAGAACCGGCGCGCTGGTGACGGGCATGAGCACCACCACGGTGAACCTGCCCAACGCGTTCCTGCACACGTCTTCGGCCATTCCCGCGGCGGTCTTTCCGGGCAGCGCAGCGGCGCCTGATCAGAACAGCTGCTGGCATTGCCACACCGCGACCGGCACCACCGTCACCGCGTACGCGAACGGCAGCTTCCATGCGGCGCTGAGCAACTACCGGGCGACGCCCGCCGCGGCCATCACCCCGCTTCCGCAACCGGCCACCTGCGATGACTGCCACGCCGGCATGCGCCTGCCGAACATCGTCTCGAAGACCGACGCGGGCGCGCCGTGGTTGTTGCCGATGGATCATTCCGCGAGCTTGAGCGGCGGCACGGTGGCGAACGTTCCCGCGATGGACTGTGGGAGTTGTCACCGCACGCCGGGCCTGGGCCCCACGCGCTGGAGCGACGGGAAGTTCCACCCGAATCTGCCTGGCGCCACGTCACCTGCCGAGTGCGTGAGCTGTCACTTTCCGCTCATCACCACCGCGTCGGCCGACGTCACCGCCGATGGAGGCGTGCCGCCGAAGTTCACCATGAAGCACCGCTCGACGTTGATCACCACGCAGGCGTGCGCGACCTGTCACGATGCCGCGCTGAGCCGGAGCTCGCAGACACCCACGCTCACCACCTTGTGGAAGACGGGCAGCTACCACTCCGTCTCGGTGGCGCAGCCGGCCACCTGCCTCGAGTGCCACGGCAGTTCGGATCCGCTCAGTGCGACGCAGGGCCTCGAGGTCTACACGCTGGCCCAGGGCGCCACGGCCACCAACGGCGCGCAGTGGATGAATCACCAGCACCTCACGGTCACTGGCCGCGACTGCGCCACCTGCCACCGCACCGACGCGAGGCAGAGTGGGAGCGCGTGGAACCGGAGCAGCCGCTTCCACGCCAACACCACCGCGGTGAGTGGCTGCGCGGGTTGCCATGGGTTGAACAACGGGAGAGGCACGGTGGTGGGAACCAACAACAACCTGCCTGCCGGGTTGATCGACTCGGCCACGTTCACCACCGCGAGCACCGCGCCGGCGAACACGCCTGATCAACTCGTGCACAGCGACCTCAACGTCACCCGCGTCGAGTGCAACTTCTGTCACACGCAGGTGGGGCCCTCGACGGTGGCGGGCGTGCAGGGCCGGGAATGGTCGAAGGCGGTCTTCCACCGCAGCTTCACCAGCGCGAATCCGATGGTGGTCAACGGCACCACGGCGCGGTGCAGCAACTGTCACGTCAACGTGAAGCCCGCGCGTGCGGATCATGCGGCGTACACCGCGACCTCCGCTCAAGACTGTGCGTCATGTCACTCGTGGCCCGGCACCAACCCGGCGACGCCCAATTGGCTGGGAGCCACCAGCGCGCACGCCGCCAGCGGCCCCACCGCGACCAGCCCGCTCGACTGCAACACCTGCCACGGCCAGGGCGGCAACTCGAGCACGCACCTGTCGACCCCGGCTGCGCAACACTTCGGCGGCATCAGCAACGGCAACAAGTGCACCTCGTGCCATGTGAACTTCGCCGGCTTCAAGGGCACGGTGACGAACTTGAAGTACGCGCACACGAACGCGACTGCGAATGGCGGCCAGGGCTGCGTGACGTGCCACGCCTTCTCGGGCCAGCTGTACACCACGCTCACCACCACCCCGGCGCTCACCCGGCCGACAGTGGCCATGGGTCATCAGTTCAGTCAGGCGACCAGCGTGACGGGGCAGACGGCGAACTGCGGCGATACGAACCCGAACGGGTGCTTCACCTCGACGCATGCGAACGCGGGGCTCACGCGGTGCGGGGCGTGTCATCAGTATGCGGCGACGACCGCGGCGACCAACATCTGGGCGTTCAAGCACCGACCGAGCAATCCTGGGATCAGCAACGGCACTTCGACGACGGGTTGCAGCATGTGTCACTGATCAGCCTGGCGCCCTGGCGTCGTCATCACGGCGTCCAGACGAAGTCCCACATGATTCCGCCGTCCACCCGTTGCTGCAGAATGGGAGGTTGCACGGGAACGGTGAGGTCGAGTCGTTGAAGACCCCAGCCATCGGCACTCGCTGTGCCGAAGCCTTCGAGGTTGGAGCGGAAGAGCAGCTGCGTCGAGTCGGGGCTGAACACAACCTTCTCAGCACCGACGCCGCTCGGAAGCATCAGGAGCGGGGCCGGTGAAGAGAACGCTGAGGTGGGCATCACGAAGAGCGCGCGGTCGGACGAGAGCAGTCCCTGAGCCACCAGCCGCTCACCGTCCGGGCTGAGGGCCCATCCCCCAACTGCAGTGTTGAGACGGAAGTTCGTCGCCATCGAAAGGGCGGCGCCGCCGTCGAGCGGGACTCGAGAGATGTCGAGGCGAAGGCCAGAGCCCGCGTCGGCGGAGTCCGCCCCGATGACGGCCAAGGTTCGGTCGCGTGAGACGCTCAGAGTGCGAACAGACCCCAGGCCGATCAAGGGAGCACAGGCAGCGGGAGCACTGCATGCATGGAGCGACCCACCTGAGGAGCTGAAAGCCACGAGCCAAAACTCCGCAGCCGAGGTCCAGGCGAAATTCATGATGTTCGCCGAGGGTACGGTGACCTGAGTGCGCGTGCCGGTCAGCGTGTTCGTGACGTACATGCGATTCGAGGAGTCGAGGAAGCCGACCCAGTTGAAGTGCGATGAGTCCGGAGAGAAGGAGCCTGTTCCCGAGATGGGAAGGGAGCTGGTGCTCCGAGGTGTGGCTTCCAGCGCGGGGCCACCATCGACTGGCACGATCATCGCCCCTTCGTTGAAGCTGAAGTTTTCGAAGAACGCGACCTGCCCCTTGTCGGCGGAGAGAGCGAAAACGCGGATCAGCCCAGGTGAGCTTCGGAGCAGTTGGGCGGGACCTCCGTCGGTCGGTCCGACGAAGAGTTCGGCGGGGGAATCGTAGGAGATGGCGATCATCGCCCCGTCCTCGGACACGGCCATGCCGGTGGCGGTGCGGCCCGTCGCGCTCACCGTTGTCGTGGTCGCACCGACCGGCACCTGCGCGTAGACCTGCGTTGGAGAGGGACCGATTGTGCCCCACATCCACAGTCGGCCGCGCAGGGGAGAGCCCGCATCGACCGAGCCTGCGTCCAGCGAGCCGTCATCCCAGCCCGCATCCAACGCACCAGCGTCCCAACCCGCATCGAACGCGCCCGCATCCGAGCCCGCATCGAAGGCGCCAGCGTCCCAACCCGCATCGAAGGCACCAGCGTCCCAGCCCGCATCGACGACAAAGCCAGCATCCCAGCCCGCGTCGACAGTGCCCGCGTCCCAACCCGCATCGAACTCGCCCGCGTCCCAGCCCGCATCGACAGCGCCTGCGTCCCAGCCCGCGTCGACAGCGCCGGCGTCGACCGCGCCTGCGTCTCTGCCCGAGTCGACCTCGCCTGCATCTTCAGTTTGCGGCTCGACGCAGCCCGCGAGCACGACACCCAGAATCACCGCCGCCCTCACCACTCGCACCATGTGCACGAGGGTAGCAGTAATCGCAGTGGCCCCTCACCCCGACCTCTCCCCGCTTCGCAGGGCGAGGGGTTAGAGGGTTTTGAGTTCGGTGAGCAGGCGCTGCAACGTGGCCTTCGCGTCACCGAAGAGCAGCGAGGTTCGCTCCTCGGTGAAGAGGTCGTTCTCGATGCCTGCGAAGCCGGTGCCCTTGCCGCGTTTGAGCACGATGACGCGCCTGGCGAGCTCGACCTTGAGCACCGGCATTCCGTAGATGGGGCTGGAGGGATCACGTTGCGCCGCGGGGTTCACCACGTCGTTCGCGCCGATCACGATCGCCACGTCGACGTCGGCGAAACGTTCGTTGATGTCCTCCATCTCGATCATCTTTTCGTAGCCGATGTTCGCTTCTGCCAGCAGCACGTTCATGTGACCGGGCATGCGGCCCGCCACCGGATGAATCGCGTAGCGCACCTCGTTACCGTGGCCTTCGAGCACCTCGGCCAACTCACCCACGATCTTCTGCGCCTGTGCGACCGCCAGCCCGTAGCCCGGCACCACCACCACGTTCTTCGCGTACCGGAGCGCGAGCGCGGCGTCTTCCAGCGTGACCTCCTTCATCTCGCCCTTCGCGCCTGCCGCCAGGGCCGGCTTCGCGCTGCCGAACGCACCGAAGAGCACGTTGCCGAAGCTGCGGTTCATCGCCTTCGACATCAACACCGAGAGCAACAGACCCGACGCCCCGTCGAGCGCTCCGCAGATGATCAACACCGCGTTGCCCAGCGCGAAGCCCGTCGCCGAAGCCGCGAGGCCCGCGTAGCTGTTGAGCAACGAGACCACCACCGGCATGTCCGCTCCGCCGATGGGCAGCACCATCATGAAGCCCGCGAGGAACGCGAGCCCGGCCATGGCGAAGAAGGCCCACGACGTGGTCGGCGCATAGACGACGTAGCCCAACAACCCGATGGCGCTCACGAAGATGGTCAGGTTCACCGCGTTCTGTCCGCGAAAGGTGATGCCGCGCCCGGGCAGAATCTCGTGCAGCTTGCCGAACGCCATGAACGAGCCCGAGACGGTGAGCGCACCGAAGAGCACCTCGAAGCCCAGGGCCAAGGCGTTGAAGCGGCCCAATTCGTGACCGCCCCACACGTGGTGGGTGTACTCGGCGATGCCCACCAGGGTGGCAGCGAGTGCTCCGAACAAGTGCGAGATGGCGATGCGTTGCGGCATCTGGGTCATCGCCACGCGCATGCCCAGCGGCCAGCCGAGCAAGGTGCCCAGCGCGAGACCCACGAAGATCCAGCCGTAGCTGACGATGTCGTGGTTCACGAGCGTGCCGGCGATGGCGCCGATCATTCCGAGCGCCGCCAGCTGCATGCCGCCGCGCGCGGTCTCGGGCCGGGTCAGCCCACGCAGCCCGAGGATGAAGGCGATCGACGCGCCCAGGTACGCGATGGAGATGAACGCCGTCCGCCCGTCGAACGCTTCGGGGCTCACGGCTTCTTTCCCCCGGCGAACATCTTCAACATCCGGTCGGTGATGATGTAGCCGCCGACGAAGTTGATGGTGGCGCAGGTCACCGCGATGGTGCCCAGCACGGTGGACAGCGTGCCGCGATCGCTGCCTGCCACCACGATCGAGCCGACCAGCGAGATGGCGGAGATCATGTTGGTCGCCGACATCAGGGGCGTGTGCAGCAACGGCGGCACCCGGGTGATGACCTGGTAGCCCACGAAGGCCGCGAGGATGAAGACGTACAACTCGGCGACGGCGAGAGTCATGACGGGCCTTTCACGGGTGCCGGACTTCGCCCGCGTGGGTGACCAGCATCGCGGCGATCAGGTCGTCCTTCAGATCGAGGCTGACGTTGCCGTCCTTCACGCACAGCTGCACCAGCGTGAGCACGTTCTTCGCGAACATCATGCTGGCGTGCATCGGCATGGTCGAAGGGAGGTTGCGCGGGCCGAGCACCAGCACACCGTTGGGCGTGAGCACCTCTTCTCCGGGGCGGGTGAGCTCGCAGTTGCCACCCGACTCCACCGCGAGATCCACGATGACGGAGCCTCGCTGCATCGCCGCGACCATCTCGGCGGTGATCAACCGGGGCGCGGGTTTGTTGGGAATCTGCGCGGTGCAGATGACCAGGTCGGCTTGCTGCACCACCCGGCTCAACGTGACCAGGATGCGGGCTTGTTCATCGCGGGCGAGCTCCTTCGCGTAGCCGCCGGTACCTTCGGCGCTGGTGACGCCGTCGATCTCCACGAACTTCGCGCCGAGTGACTGCACCTGTTCCTTCACCGCGGCACGCACGTCGAAGGCGGAGACTTGTGCGCCGAGCCGATTCGCAGTGGCGATGGCCTGCAGTCCCGCCACGCCCGCGCCGAGCACCAGCACGCGGCCCGGCTTCAGCGTGCCCGCGGCGGTGGTCATCATCGGAAGCAGGCGCGGCAACCGGCTCGCACCGAGCAGCACCGATTGGTAGCCCGCGACGGTGGCCTGGCTGGAGAGCGCGTCGACCGCCTGGCCGCGGGTACTGCGAGGCACCTTCTCCATGGCGAACGCAGAGATGCCGGCGGTGGCCATCGCCGGGCGCCGTGCAGGAGGCAGAAAGGAGATGAGCAGCGTTCCAGGGGCCAGCTTGAGTTCCGGCGCGTGCAGACCCACGACGATCGAAGCACTGGCCACCGCCTCTTCTGCGGTGCTCACGAGGGTGGCCCCGACGGCGTTCCACGCGGTGTCGTCGAAGCCTGCAGCGAGGCCCGCGTCGTGCTCGACCACCACGCTCACACCGGCCTTCACCAGCTTCGCTGCCGTCTCCGGTACCTGGGCGACCCGCCGCTCACCGGTCTGCGCTTCTTTGAGAACGGCCAGCCGCACTGAGCACCCCCGATTCCGCTGAAGGGGCTGAGTGCTGCGCCGGAGCTCGAGCGGCCACGCGGAAAGCGGGCAGCGCTCAACCCATTTCCGTGGAGCGCCCCAGCTGTCGCACCAACGGCTGCACGGCCTTTTCGATGTGCGACGGCGTGGCGTGCGCACACCCCTGGCAGCCGGCGAGACCAGAGAAGTCGGCCCGCATCAGCTGGCGACGCAGGGCGTTCATCCGCTCGCCTTTCCACAGGGTGGTGAAGGGCGTGCTCTCGACGTTCCCGATCACGTACGGAGCTGACCCGGGCGCCGTCGCGTCGAAGACGTGGCAGCACAACTTGAGATTGCCCAGGTAATCGATCGCCGCCGAATGGAAGGGCAGCAGACACGGCGTGGTCCGCTGTGAGGTGTGCTGCAGCCCCTCGAGCGGCGCGTTGCCTGCGCGCGTCGTGTAGGCCGCGATGTCAGGCACGCGCACGACGACGCTCGCTTCGCCCCACCGCGCGCTGAGCTCGAGCTTGCTCGGCTTGGTCACTTCGGCGCCCGACAACCCGAGCCGTGCGAGAAACCGGCGCGCGCGCTCGGGCCGCGGCGGCTCGAAGGCGCGCTCGTTCGAGGGGTAGAGCGTCACGCGCACCAGCTCGACGCCGCGAGTGACGAGCGCCTCGAGCATCGCCCGGTCGAGGAGATCTCCGTTGGTGTGCAGCTCGAGCCGGGCACCGGGCAGCCGCTCGCGGGCGCGCGCCACTCGCGGCAACACCTGAGGGTCAGCGAGGGGCTCGTTGTAGTTGTGAAAGGCGAACCAACCTCGAAAGTGGTGAGCGTGGAGATCGTCGAGCAGCGCCTCCCAGGTCGACTCCTTCATGTGGCGTCGAACCTGGCCGCGCTCGCTGTACGCGTTGGGGCACCAGCCACAGCGACGATTGCAATACGAGCCGAGCTCGACCTCGATGAAGCCAGGCAGCCTCATGACGGCCTCCGTGCGCGGGGTATGAGAATCGCAGCCTGCACCTCAGGAATGGGGTCCTTCCCCAGCAGCTTCTTTCGCGGCGCTCCGTTCCATTCGCGAAAGGCCCGCCCGACCTCGACCTGCTCGGTGGGAATCAGGCGCTGCCGTGGCCACGAGCCGATGGGAAACCAGGCGTCGAGCGTGCTGAGGGCCTTCGCGACCCGCACTTCGAGCCGTTCTCGCGCGGCCTCGCTCAGCCCCTTCACGATGAAGACCTTGAGGTCGAGGTCGGAAGACGCCTCGCGCGAGGGGCCGAACTCACGCACGCCGTCAGCGCCCTTCGAACGGAGATCGCCTCGCGTGAAGGCGAGCGGCACACGCCGGCGAAGAGCGCTGCGCTCCATCACGCGAGAGCCGTGAACCACCACCCCGACGAGGTGCTCACCCAGCACCCGACGCAGCGCGGCCTCCAGCTGATTGGCCAATGCGGGTGTCAGCCCTACGACGATCTCGTGATTGCCCGCCAGCGTCTGCAGCTCGAGGTGACCGCGGGCCTGCGCGAGCCGGCGCGCCTGGGCGTAGCTGTAGTGGCCCTCGGGGAGTGCGGAGGAGCTGGAAATCTTCTGCTTCCACGCGCGCAACGCCTGAACGCTCGAGCGGCCATAGAGCGACGCGGCGAGCGTCTCGGGCTCGAGCCAGGGCCGAATGAGCTCGCTCCACCTGCGGGCGGGGCGCACGCGGAACTCGAGCACCTCCGACAACAAGGCGACCCAACGCCGAGCCAGCCTCAGCTCGGGCCCCGAGAGCGGTGCGTCGTCGCGCTGAAGCACCATCCACGGTGAACGGTGTCCCCGCTCGAGCGCGCGCACCACCTCGGGAGCCTTGCCCATCAGATCGAAGCGCGGGGCAGAACAGCGTTGCTTGAAGAAGTCGAAGGTCACCTCATCGTCGGCACGCAATGCCCTCAACGCCCACGTCGCGTCGACGAAGCGCCGGGCCAACGGCGCTGGCACCTTCGAGGCCTCGAAGCCGAAGACCGCCGCAAACCCCAGGAGCGCCCCGCGCTGGTACGCCCGCAGGTAGCCGCGCAGGGCCCGCTTTCGCCAGACCGCCGGCTCGCCTTCGAGCGCGCCTCCGTCGCACAACGTCTGTGCAAAGGACATCGCCTGCTGGCTCCAGACGGCGCGCGTGCGGTTGATGGTCCACACGCCTTCGAGAAAGCGGAAGTGCGGCAACGCGTGCCGGTGAAACCGCACCGTCGAGTAGTCGAGCAGGTGACCGTCGACGCGAACGTTGCCGGGCGTCGCGTTGAAGCAATGAATCTGCAACGCATCGGCGCGGCCGATGTCAGCGCCCAACGCATCGCAGAAGCGCGCGAGCCACTGGGCCGGTGGGCCTTGCTCGAGGTGCTTCACCAACGCCGAGAACCTCTCGCGGTCATGCTTCACCGCGCGCAGGTGCCCCAGTCGCCAATGCGTGGCCGCCGCGCGCACGCCGACCGCCGCTGGCCACCGTCGCCCGGTGTTGTCGAGCGTGGTGGCCGAGCTCGACACGACGCACAGGTACTCCGGGGTCTCGAAACCAAGGCGCGCCAGCTCGTCGGCCACCGTCACTTCCCACAGCGTTCGGGGAAACGAGACGCGGCCGTCTTCGTGAAACGCGCGACCCTTCCACGCCAGCGGGGTCGGGCCGATGCCTTTGGCGACGAGGTCTCTTCGCCCGAGCGCGGTCTGCAGCTGACCCAGCGCGATGACCCGGCCATCACCCCGCGGCCCCTTGCGGAGATCGAGCCCGACCATGTCGGTGTAGCGGGTCGACGGCCGCGTGGTGATGGGTGGCTCGTCGGAGCTCCAGTGGCCCAGCTCTTCGAAGAGCTTAGGCGGCCAGCGCATTCCCCACCGCCGGAGGAGCCCTTCGTTGACCCAGAGCAGGCGCGCTTTCGGGTCGCGGCCCAGCGGCGTGTCGACATGAAAACGACCGCTGGGCGGCAGCAGTGGCGCCATGAGGCGCGGGCGAGGGGGGCTGGAGAACCAGCGCCGCCACTGGGCGACGAACTCCGGCAGGCTTCGGGCGGTAAAACGCGGTGCAGCGATGCGGCGGCCGCAATCGAGCAGCCTCGCTCCATCGCGCGTGAGCAGCAGATTCGCGGGCGAAAAATCGAGCCGCACGCCGAGGCGCTGTTCTTCGTCGCCGAGGCGGACGAAGAGCGCGAACAGCTCGGCAGCCATGGGTGCGGTGAGCCGCTCGGGCGGAGGGCGGCCCGTTTCCCAGCGGCGGATGAGGAAGCGGCCCGTGCGACTGGCGCTCAACAGCGGTGGCACGGGCAGCCCCGACTTCTCGAGCGCGCGATGAAGCCTCACCTCTTCGAGCAGCCGGGCGCGGGCTTCAGGCAGCGGGTGCGCGACCTTGATGGCGCGCTCACCATCGCGGCGCAGCTCACCCGTATTGCCCCGGCCGACGAGCGGAAGGTGATCCCACTTCGCGCTCACGGCTGCAGGCCCAGGGTGACGCGCGGCTGGCCCAACGAGCCGAGGCGCGCGTGCAGGGTCTCGGCGGCGCCTCCGTTGAGGGTCACCAGCGCACGAATCAAGGCCTCGGCTTCGGTGGGCACCGGTGCCGCTTCGACGGTGCGCTCTGCCCAGAGGCGCAGTGCACGATGCGCTTGCCGCTGGGTCGACAGCGAGGGCCAGCGCGCGGCCAGAAATCGCCACGACGCGGCGTCATGCACGGCCACCTGCGCCTCGCGACGGCGGGCGCTCAGGCTGCCTTGCCACTCGCGGTAGTCCACCAGCGGCTCCTCGAGGTTGTCCGCCTCGTGGGTCAACAGCGCGCGGCTCCAGAGCTCGCAGTCGCCTCCGACCTGAAGGTCGGCCGCATAGGAAAGGCCCGCCGTCGCCCGCCACATCGTCGAGCTGTGCACGAACGGTGGCTGCAGGACTGCGCGCAGCAGCACATCGGGGCCACGAGGCACGCGCTGCAGACCCAGCACCGCGCCGTGCGCGTCGATGCGCCGGCAGGCCGAGCCGAGCAGCTGCAGTGAGGGGCGCCGTTCGAATTCCTCGAGCTGCCGGGCGAGGCGGTTGGGCGCACAGACATCATCGGCATCGAGGCGCGCGATGAAGCGCCCCTTCGCCGAGGTGAGCGCACGGTTGGCGGAAACGAAGGGCCCCAGAGGCGAGGTATTCCGCACGATGCGAAGGCGCGAATCGTCGACCTGCTCAAGCAGCGCCGCGGTGCCATCGGTGCTCCCGTCGTCGACCACCAGCAACTCGAGCGCATCCATCGTCTGCGCCAACACCGAGTCGACCGCGCGTGAAATGAATCGTTCGCCGTCGCGAACACACAGCACCACGCTGACGACGGGGGAGCCCATGAAACGCAGGGGACTCTGGGTCGCGACCTGCGGAAGGTCAACGATCGGCGCGTGACGACGCCGTGACTTGAGATCGGCCTTCGGCCCTGCGAGGGTCGGCGCTCGTGAGTGCCTCCCCTGACACCGCTGTTCCGGTTCTCGCGGTCGACGAGGCGTTTGCCCGCATGGGCGCGGTGCTGGCTTCGCGTGCCGCTGCTTTCGCCAAGGTCGGCGGTGACGTCGCCTTCTACGTGCGCGGCGCCAAGCCACCCTGGTGGCAGATCACCGCGCTGGGGGGCCAGGTCATCGTGCGCCCGGGCAACCCCGCTTTCCCCGTGTTCACGGTGGGCATCATTCCCGAGGCATTGGCCTGGTTCGTCGAGGGCACACTCGACGTCGAGAAGGCCTTTCGCAAGCAGCGGCTCGCCGTCGAAGGCGACCTCGACGCCCTCGCGCGCTTCGTCGCGTGTTTCGCTGAAGAAGGCTGAAGTTCAACCCCGCTGTTCAACCTGAAGTGAGGAGAGTCACATGCCTGTTCAAGGAACGAAGCTGACCGACGTGCGCGCTGGAGTGAAGTTGCTGTCGGGCCTGATGAAGAAGATCGACGTCGAGGGCACCGCGAACGGTCGCGTGTCGAAGACCGAGCTCAAGGGGTTCGTCGATTCATGGGGTGACGGTGGCTCGCTCAACGCCGCGCTCGACAAGGTCTTCCGCTACGCGCAGGCCCGCTTCGACGTGCAGTCGCCTTCCATCGCTCAGCTCAACAAGGCGCTGGCCGATGCGATGGCCGGCGTCGCGAAGGGTGACACCAACGACTCGGGCAACATTTCCCCCACCGAGAAGAAGGCGCTCGCAGCGACCTGGAAGGCCGTCGTCGACTTCTCCAAGGACTACAAAGGCAGCAGCGTGCGCGACGTGATGGGCCTCAACAACGCGCCCTGAGCGGGGATTACCGACTCGCTGCGGGGTACTTCTGCTCGAGCTCTTCCAGCGCGGTGACCGTTTCGTTGATCACGCGCTGGGAGATGAGCGGTGTCTCGTTGAAGTAGCCCAGCGCGCGCAGGGTGCGGAAGCGAGTGCTCTGCGCGCCGAGCGGGGTGAGATCGAAGGTGCTCGAGCCGAAGGACTCAGGCTGTGCGGTGACGTCGATGCCCGCATCGGCAGCGCGCGGTTGGAGCAGCGTGGTGACCAGATGACAGCTCGCGCACTGCACGGTGTTGGCGGTGTGCAGCGAAGGGTTGTCGATGGCCAGCAGGCTTCGCACGGACTCGAGTTGTTGCGCAGCGGTGGCGTTGCGGAAGGTGCTCTCCATCACCGCGCGCGAGAAGCCCGAGGGGAAGTCGGCGACGGGCGTCACCACGTAGGAGTCGCCTCCGAAGAGGAGCACTTCCTGCGAGGTGGTGGCGATGCCGGGGATCTCGATGGGGCCCAGCGTGTTGGGGGCTCGTTCTTCACCGCGGAAGATCCAGATCAACGCGGCGCGATCCGACTCCTGGCCGAAGAGGGTCAGCCGGTGCATGCGCGCGCTCTTCGCGTAGCGGGTGATGAGCTGCACGAGTCGCTGCCGCCAGATGGCGTCAGCGGTGTTCACTCTCAATGCGCTCTCGAGCGGCACGTTCTGCAACTCGGCGAGTTCGCGGAGTTCATCGACGACCTGGGGCACTTCGGCTCGCGGCACCGCGAAGAACGCGTGGAAGGTGACGTCTTCGACTCGTGGTGGAGCACCGAAGACGGGTTGCAGCACCAGGCGGAAGACTCCGTCGGCGTCGGCGGCGCAGGGGGTGGGCGTGGCGCGATCGCAGATGTCGAAACGCGCGGCGAGCACTCGCAAGCGCGAGAGATCGGTTTGCACTCGCGGTGAAGCGGAGGTCAGGCGGTCGAAGGAAGAGAACGGGATGATCTCGACCGCTGGCGGGAACGGCGTGCCTGCGTCGAGTGGTTCGAGCGGAAGCAGAAAGGTGACGTCGTTGAGGCCGAGCAGGCGCGTCTGCGTGGGGAGGTAGCCCGCGTCTGGGATTGAGGTGGTGGTTTCGCAGGCGGCCAGCATCAGCAGGAACAGCGTTCTGGTCATCGCAGTGGGCCCCTCACCCGGTCCTTTTGGACCGACCTCTCCCCGCTTCGCAGGGCGAGGTTCAAGAATTCACCAGCTGGTGGGACGGTAATCCTTGAGGAACTTGCCGTACGAGGGCTCGGCGCCATTGGCGGTGGTGAAGATGGGATCGATCACCCGTGCAGCGCCATCGACGATGTCGAGCGGAGGCTGGAACCCCAGCGACTCCTTCTTGCGCGTGGCGTGGTGCGCGGGATCTTCGTCGGTCACCCAACCCGTATCGACGGCGTTCATCAAGATGCCGTCCTTCGCGTAGTCGGGCGCGCTGGTCAGCGTCATCATGTTGAGCGCCGCCTTCGCCATGTTGGTGTGCGGGTGTTTGTCGGTCTTGGTGCCGCGGCTGAAGCTGCCTTCCATCGCCGACACGTTGATCACGTGTTTGGCCTCGGCCGGGCTCTTGGCCATCAGCTCACGCAGCCGGCCCGCGAGCACGAACGGCGCGACGGCGTTCACCAGCTGCACCTCGAGCAACTCCGGCGTCGACACCTCGTCGAGCGTCATGCGCCACGAGTTCATCGTGCGCAGATCGACCTGCTGGAGATCCGCGTCGAGTTTGCCTGCGGGGAACACTTCCATCCCGTAGGTCGCGTCTTCGTAGGTGTAGCGGACCTGGCTCAACCGCGCCGAAGCCGCCACGCCTGCACCCGCGCCGTGCGCCACGTGCCAGTTCGAGAGGCCAGTCACGTCGGGTGCACCGGCGCCGAGCTGCGGCAGCGCGCCCATCGCACTCAGACATTCCTGCCGGCCCTGGAGCAGCTGCTGCGCGCCTTCGGGCAGCGAGTGAATGGCCTGCTCTTCGAGCGACATGAGGTGGCTGAAGAAACCCACCGGGCGGCGCACGGTCTGCGCGGCGTTGTTGATCAACAGGTCCAACCGCGGCAGCCGGCGGGAGAGCCAGCGCGCGAACAACTCCACCGAAGGCGAGTGACGCAGGTCGAGGCCGTGCACCTCGAGGCGGTGACCCCACTGCTTGAAGTCGGGCTCCTTCGCGTAGCGGATGGCGGCGTCGTGCGGGAAGCGCGTGGTGACCAGCACCCGTGCGCCAGCGCGCAACAACATGAGCGCCGCCTGCTGACCAATCTTCAACCGCGCGCCGGTGATCAACGCCACCTGGCCATCGAGCCGCGCCGTCTGAAAACGTTTGGCGTAGTTGAAGTCGCCGCACTGCACGCAGAGCGCATCGTAGAAGTGATGCACCTTGTTGAACTCGACCTTGCACACGTAGCAGTAGCGCGACTTCTCCAGCGTCGGCCCTTCGCGCGTCTCGCCGGGCAGCATGGGTAAGGGAGCCGTGAACACGGCCTCCTGGCGGGCGACACGGATGGCGGTGCTCTCGCGCACCACGCGGTCACGGGCCTGGCGCTCCTTCAGGCGATCGCGGCGCAGCGCCTTGCTGAAGGCCTGGATCTCGTGACGAAGCGGGCTGGCCGCGCGGCCGGCGGCCATCAAGAAGGCGCGACGTGCTTCTTCGGGCACCTCGGCCAGCAGCGAGCGGTCGGCGACCACGGCCTCCAGCACTTCGGTGGCGGCCTGCAGTTGCTCGAGGGTCATCGGACGGCGCGTACTCATCTGGAGCGGGCCCATACCCCGTCTGGACCCGGAGGGGGAATGGGTCGACTGCCCAGTCAGCGAGCCCAGGGCTTGACCGTGCCGCCACCGAAGACCGCGTGCTGGCGCAGCGTGGGTGCGAACAGGGCGTAGAGCATTCCCGAATCAGGGGCGCTCACCGCGTCGAGGGCGCTCCGGTGTTCGGGGGAGAGCACCAACTCCAGTGCGCTCACGTTGTCGGAGACCTGCTCCGCGCGGCTCACGCCCATCAAGGTGGAGGTGACGCCTGGCCGGCCCGTCACCCACGCCAGCGCAACCCGCGCAGGACTCTGGCCTGTCTGGGCGGCCACGCGGCGAACGACGTCGACGATGCGCCAGTTGCGCTCGGTGAACAGGGAGTCACCGAAGGGGTTTGCGCCATCGAGCCGCTTGTCGTTCGCGGGGCGTTGCTCGTCCTTCTTCGCGGCGTCGCGGGGGAGCCCTGCCGGTCGGGGCCCGGCCGCTTCGACGGTGCCCCGGTCGTATTTGCCGGTGAGCAAGCCATACGCGAGAGGGCTCCAGGGCATCACGCCCAGACCGAACTCGGCGGCGAGTGGCAGGTGCTCGGCTTCGAGGTCACGATTGACCAGCGAGTAGAAGTATTGGAGGGCGATGGGGCCGGGCTTGCCATGAGCCTCGGCGAGCGTGGCGATTTGAGCGACGTACCAGGCAGGCGCGTTCGAGATGCCCCAGTGGCGAATCTTTCCGGCGCGCACGAGAGCGCTCATCGTCTCCAGCAGCTCCTCCGCTGGAGTGACCGAGTCCCACACGTGGAGCCAGAACAGGTCGACCACGTCGGTCTGCAGCCGCCGCAAGGAGCCTTCGAGCGACGTGTGGAGATGCCGGGCGCCGCTTCCGCCCGCGTGCACGCCCTGCCCCGCGGCGAAGCCGGCCTTGGTGGCGATGACGATCTGGTCGCGAAGGCCGCGCTCAGCGATGAAAGTGCCGAGCATCTCTTCGCTGCGCCCGGCCGAGTACACGTCAGCGGTGTCGACGAAGTTGCCGCCTGCCTCGACGTAGGCCTCGAACACGGCGCGTGAGGCGGCTTCTCCCGAGCCCCAGCGGGCGGTGCCGAAGGTCATGGTTCCAAGTGCGAGAGGACTGACGACGAGGCCTGAACGGCCGAGGGTTCGGTAATCGCGAAGTGACATGGGTTCTTTCGAGTTGTCTATCGACTGCTACGTATTTGGTAACGCGCGTTGCCCGGCGGCGTCAATCGTTTTATATTGAACGATATGAAACTCGACTCCCGGAAGCCTGGGCGGCCTCTGTCGTTCGATCGCGAGGCCGCGCTGCGGAAGGCCATGCTGCTGTTCTGGGCGCACGGTTATGAGTCGACCTCGCTCAGTGAGCTGACGGCTGCGATGGGCGTGACCCCTCCGAGCATCTACGCGGCGTTCGGTGACAAGAAGGGCCTCTTCCTCGAAGCGGTCGAGCTCTACCTCGGGGGCCCGGTCACCTCCGAGTCGATCATCGAGGAGGCCACCACGGCTCGGGAGGCGGCGCAGCGGCTGTTGGACGTCTCGGCGATCGGCTTCACCGGGAGCACGACGCCGCCGGGTTGCCTGCTCGCGAGCTCTGCCATCAGCTGCTCGGCCGCCTCAGCGGACGTTCAGGCAGAGCTGGCCTCGCGGCGCCGAAGCATCGAGCGGCTGCTCAAGCAGCGCATCGCGCGCGACATCACCTCGGGCGAGTTGCACAGCGAGACCGATGCCGACGCCCTGGCGGGCCACGTGATGGCCGTCATTCAGGGCATGTCGACGCTCGCGCGCGATGGTGCTCCGCGAAAGAAGCTGGTTCGGGTGGCCTCGACCGCGATGCGGGCCTTCCCCACACGTGCGAAGGGGTGAAGCAGAGGGTAAGGGCCACCGACGATGTCACCCACCTTCAAGGGCTACGTGTTGCCCGGCCCCACGCCACCCGGAATCCCCGAGGGGGAATACCCGGAGGGCACCTCGCTCGACTCCATCTCAGGCCAGTGGAAGCTCTTCCAGTACAAGAAGGGCCACCGGTTCTCGACCGACGACGTGCTGGTCGCCTGGTACGGCACCACGAACGCGCCCACCGCGCAGCGGGTGCTCGACCTGGGCAGTGGCATCGGCTCGGTGGGCATGGTCGCTGCGTGGCGCTTGCCGGGTGCGCACTTCGTCACCGTGGAGGCGCAGGACATCAGCATCGCGCTCGCGCGGAAGTCGGCCGCGTTCAACGGGCTCACCGAACGCTACGAGATGCGGCTGGGTGATTTTCGCGACCCTGCCGTGCTGAAGGAGGACGAGACGTTCGACCTCGTGCTGGGCAGCCCGCCGTATTTTCCGCTCGATCAGGGCATGCATGGTGATCACCCGCAGAAGATCGCCTGCCGCTTCGAAGTGCGCGGCGACATCGCGGACTACTGCGCGACCGCGGCGAAGCACCTCGCGCCTGCGGGCTGGTTCTCCTGCGTGTTTCCGGTGCTGCCGGCGCATCAGCTCGAGCGGGTGCTCAGCGCGGCGAAGAAGGCGGGCCTGGCCATCGTGCGGCGGCGTGACGTGGCGTTGAAAGAAGGCGAGCCGCCGTTGTTGGGCTTGTTCGCCATGACCCGGGCGAGTGACTTGCCGGAGACGTTTCGCGAGAAGACCTGGGTCGAGCCGTTGCTCACCATCCGCCGCGTCGATGGCACCGTTCACCCGGAGTATTCGGCGATCAAGTTGTCGTTCGGCTTCCCCCCCTGATCTCCCTCTCCCTTCGGGAGAGGGTCGGGGTGAGGGGCCTTTCGGAGTGCGGCGTGGGCCCCTCACCCGGCCTG